>CAYQTO010000184.1:0-6127 GCA_964420455.1 uncultured Candidatus Sumerlaeota bacterium
CCCCCCTCCGCCGACTGGCGGAGGGGGGACACACCGTTTGGGCTGGACGGTTGGGGGGGCGGGGCGGGAACCTTGACCCATGGATGGACGCACGTTTCGACAACTGTTGGCGGGGGTGGGGCTCGGGCTGCTCGCGCTGTTCCTGACGGGGGTGGTGATCCTCCTTTGGGCGACGGGGCATACCCCGCCGGTCGAGGCGGCGGTGGAACTGGTGCTGGTGCTGGTGCTGCCGGTGGCGGTGTTTGGTTGGTTTCGTGTTTACGGTGGGGGCGACGGGGAGAAGGCCATCTGGCGTGCCGGGGGGATCCTGGCGGCGGCGACGGTCATCATGGCCCTGCGCGTCTATATGGCGGCGCCCTGGGAGGAGGGGCCGGCGCGCGAGCTGGACCGCGTTGATCCGCGGCGGGAGCTCGACCGCGAAGCGGAGCGCTCCGGCGACCCGCGCGAGGTCTCCGGTCTGGCGCCCAAAGACAGTTTCCCGACCGGGCAGACTTGACACTATTTTCCGCAGGACGCTCCCATGGCGGAAACGTTGGGGCTTCCGCCTTGTTTCCTGTTATTCGTCATAGCCTTTGGCCGCTCGCCCTCGTGGTGCTTTTCTCCGCGGGGTGTCGCCATGGGGCGGGTTTCGACTCGCCGTATAGCCGCGACGTGCTTCGGACGGGTGCCATGGCCGTGGAGGACCGCGACGCCCTGCGGACGTCCTTGGCGGAGCGCACCCGCCCCACCGGGGACCTGTGGATCCGTTTCGGCATGACAGTACGCCAGGGAGGCGATCGGGTGGCGCCGAGCTTCACCGCCATCGCGATGTTCCGGCCGCCGGATTCGGTCCTTCTCGGGGTCAGCCGCATCGGCATAGGCCGGGTGATGACGCTGCTCGTGGAGGATGGGGTGGTGCAGTTGTACATGGACCGCGAGCGGGAGTTGCTGGTGGGGACGATGGACGAACTGGCGGAGAAGACGGCGCTCCTCGGGGGGCTCGAACCGCGCGATTTGGTGATGGGGGTGACGGTGCTTCGGGAACTGCATGACGCCTTGGGGGACGAGCGGCCGGTGGCTGTGCGACCGCGGGGCGATCATTGGCTGGTCGGATCGCGGCGGGATGACGGGCGTCAGTTGCTCTGGCTCGTGCGCCGGACCGACGGACTGGTGGAGGAGCTGCTGTTGCGGTCCCCGGAGGGAAGCGAGGAGATTCGAGTTCGCTACCTCGAGTATGACCTGGTGGAGCAGGCGGGGGCCGCGCGCGCGTTGCCCTACCCGGTCGAAATGGTCTATACATCTGTACAGGAAGCGGTGACGATCGAGGCGGAAGTGAAGGAATACCGGCTCGATCCGGACCTGCCGGCGTTCCGGCTGCCACAGGCAAAGGCGGTGTACCGCCTGCGCGATGTGACGTTTGAAGAGGAGCCATGACACGCCAGTTTTTTCGTTGGTTGGGAGGATTGGCGGGGCGCTATCCGGGTGTGGCGCTGCCGTTGGTGGCTGTGCTGACGGCGCTGGCGGCGTGGGCGGCGGCAACCCGGCTCGAAATCGAGATGGATGTGGCCGGGCTCTTGCCCGAGGATTCGGACCTCTATCAGGAGCGGCTGGCGGCGGACGACCTGTTTGGCGGCGGGAACTACGATTTCCTCCTCGTGGCGCTCGAGTTGCGGGAGGACGCGCCCGTTTCCGTGCGGGAGGAAGGGCCGGAATACCTCCGCTCGATCAAGCCGGAGGTGTTGTGGGCGTTGTACGATCCACGCTACTTCACCAACCGGCACCGGCGGGTGGTTCAGGGCGAGGTGCGCACGCGCCTTGCCCGGATCGACGCCCAGCGGGTGGCGCTTCTCGACGACAGGGAACTCGACTGGCTCGAGTCGCGGATCTTTCCCGAGACCCTCGACAACACCCTGGCGGAGTTTCGGGCCGAACTGGGTGATGCGCCCACGACCGAGACGTTGCGGCGTTTGCAGGCCGACCCCTTCGGCGTCGGCGCGTTGCTCGACCGTCAGTCCCAGTTCCTCTCCGGCCCGCTCAAGAATTACTGGCAGCCCCAATTCAACGAGGAAACCGGCGAGCCCACCGGAAGCGGCTATTACATTTCGGACGACGGGCAGATGCTGCTGTTTGCGCTGTGGCCCGCCAAGCCATCTACCAACCTGGTCAAGGCGCGGGAACTGATGCTCTTTATCGAGCAGACCCGCGAGGGGCTCTATGAGCGCAACCCGGACTGGCGCGATGCGGTGCTGATCGAGTTCGCCGGGCCCCACGTGGAAAACGCCGAGGGCACCACCGACGTGCGCGAGGACATGCTGCTGACATCACTCACGAGCCTGGCGGCAGTACTGTTTCTGTTCGTGGTCGCCTTCCGCCAGCCCGAGGCGCTCGTGTTTGTCGCCGTGCCGTTGGTGGTGGGCGTGATCTGGACGCTGGGGCTGACGAGCTTCTTCGTCGAGCGCGTCACCCAGGTCACGCTGACCTTCGCGGCGATCCTGATCGGCCTCGGCATCGACTTCTCGATCCATCTTTATAACCGCTACCTGGAGGATCTGCGCCTCGGGCATGGGGCGGAGGAAGCGCTCGAGAACGCGATGTACCTCACGGGTCCGTCGATCGTTGCCGGAGCGATCACCACCGGGTTCGGCTTCTTTGGCATGGCTCTCACGCGATTCGAAGGGTTCCGGGAACTCGGCCTTTTCGGCGGGATCGGGATCTTCATGTGCCTGCTTGCGGTGGCGGTGACGCTGCCACCGTTGATGATTTTCAGCGCGCGCTTCTCACGGCGCGTCCACGGGCCGCTGGCGACACTCGGGCTGAAAACCGTCACCTTCACCGTCCAGTCCTACCCACGCATGACGGTCGCTGCCGGGCTTTGCGTGGTGGCGTTTCTCGGGCTCCATGCCACCCGGGCCACCTTCGATGACGACTTCGCCACGCTTCGCCAGCTCTCCGACGACTATACGGCCCTCCTCGACCGCATCGACACCCACTTCGACCTGCCCACCAACCAGGTGCTGGTCATCGTCGAGAGCGAATCGCGCCAGGGATCGCTCGGTATAGACGACCGCATCTTCGAGTTGAACGACCGGGTCTTTCGGAACATCATGTCGACGGAGGGGACCTATCGGTTCATCGGGGTGGACTCCGGGCGGGAGGTCTTTCCCTCCGCGGAGACCCAGGCCAACGCGCTCGAGCGCTTCGCCTCCGTCGACCTCGAGCGCATTCGCGGGCGCCTTCAGGCCTTTGCCTCCGACAATCCCAGCCTGCCCCCCGGCTACTTTGGCCCCTTCCTCGCCGACATGGAGTCACTCCGCGACATGTGCCGCCGCGCCCTCGCCTCCGGCCAGCCCCCCATCGGCCTCACCCAGCTCATCGCTGATCCGGACCTCTACCAGGTCTTTCTCTTTTTCTTTGGCAAGGACGAGACGCGCGACGTCTACCGGGCCATCACCCACGTCTATCCGCCGCCTGCGGACATCTGGATGGAGGGCATTCCCGACCTGTTCGAGCGGCGCCTCGGCGAGGGACTGCCGGAGCGCCCCATCGTCCTCGGCAACGCGATCCTTTCCCTCGAACTCCGCCAGCTCATCATCCGCGACCTGTCGGTCATCGTGCTCATTGTCTTCTTCTCTGTGTCGATCTACCTCAGCTGGTACTTCCGATCGATCGTCCGGGCCGGCCTCGCCATCATCCCCACGGTGTTTGGGCTGCTCTGCATGCTGGGCGTGATGCACCTCGCCGGGTTGAGCCTCAACTACCTCAACATCATCGCGATCCCGATGATCGTCGGGATCGGGGTGGACAGTGCGATCCACCTGCTCGGCCGGTTCTACGAGGGCGAAAAGCACGACATGCGGCTGGCGATCGAGCGCACCGGACGGGCCATTGTGGTCACCGGTCTGACGACGCTGTTTGGCTTTGGAGCCCTCAGCTTTGCGAGCTTCCGCGGCATCCGCGAGATCGGCTTCCTCTCCATTGCGGGGGTCGGCTTCACGCTGTTTGCGGCGCTGATCTTTCTCCCGGCGGTGCTCAAGTTGCTGGACCCGGACTTTACCTATCGCGGCGGGCCGGGCGACGAGATCGGCTGATCATCCTTCCCCGCGGCGGCGTCGGTCCCACTCCTCAAGCCGGCCACGCCGCTCGCCCTCCCATCCGTTCGCCGTCGGCGTATAGAAAGATTGACGGGAGATCTCGTCCGGAAGCCCCTGCTTCGGGATGAAGTTCCCCTCCCCATCATGGTCGTATGTATATCCATCGCCGTAGCCGGCCTGCTTCATGAGGTCGGTGGGGGCGTTGCGCAGGTGGAGGGGAACGGCGAGGGAGCCGGTCTCGGCGATGGTGGCGCGGACGTCCTTGTAGGCGCGATAGAGGGCGTTGGACTTCGGCGCGAGGGCGAGGTAGGCGCAGGCCTGGACGAGGGCGAGTTCCCCCTCGGGTGAGCCCAGAGCCTGGTAGGCGCGCAGGGCCTCCATCGCCTGGGGAAGGGCGTTGGGATCGGCGAGGCCGATATCCTCGGAGGCAAACCGCACGAGTCGCCGCGCGATGTACAGTGGATCCTCGCCAGCGGCGAGCATCCGGCCCATCCAGTAAAGGGCGGCGTGGGGATCGGAGGAGCGGAGCGTCTTGTGGAGCGCGCTGATGAGGTTGAAGTGTTCCTCGCCCTGGCGGTCGTAGACGAGGTGACGCTGGGACGCGGCGGCCACGTCGTCGCGGGTGAGGGGGGTGAGGTCGGCGGAGCTTTGCTTGATCGCGAGGGCGATTTCCAGGAGGCCGAGGGCGCGGCGCGCGTCACCGTCGGACAGGGACACGATCGACCGGAGCGCGTCCTCCTCCGGATCGGGGAGTTGGCCGGGGGCATCGGCGCGCCGGCGGTATTGCTCCATGCCGCGGCGCAGGATCGTCACCACATGATCCGCCGCGAGGGGCTCGAGGATGAAGACGCGACAGCGCGAGAGAAGCGGCGAGATGACGGAGAAGCTCGGGTTTTCGGTCGTGGCGCCGATCAGGGTAATAATGCCCGATTCCACGTGGGGCAGGAAGGCATCCTGCTGCGCCTTGTTGAAGCGGTGGATCTCGTCGACGAACAGGATGGTGCGACGCGCGAAGCGGAGGTTGGCCTTGGCGGCGTCTATCACCTGGCGGACATCGCGGACAGAGGAGGTGACCGCGCTGAGGGTGACGAAGTCGGCCTCGACATGGTCGGCGACGAGGCGGGCCAGGGTGGTCTTGCCGGATCCCGGGGGACCCCAGAGCATCATCGAGGGGACGCGGCCTGCCTCGATCAACTTGCGCAGCGGGGCGCTCGCGCCGAGGAGTTTCTCCTGGCCGAGATAGTCATCGAAGGAGGCAGGGCGCATAAAGTCCGCGAGCGGGCGATTGTCCAACAGGAATCCGTCGCGCGAAGGCGCGGGCGCGAAGGGCACCGGGCCCGGTTCCACATCCTGGGGGTCGTCACCAAACAAATCCGCCATGGGGGCATCCTTGGGTAGCCTGTCATTTCGTCCAACAATGCCGCTCCTGCTCGCGGTTGTCCATGGCTTGATGAGCCTCGGGGCGATCTTGTTGCTGACGGGCGTGGGCGATGTGCATGACGGCGCGGTCACCGGCGGCGAAATCGGGGCGTTCCGCTGGTTCCTTTACGGCGCACTGCCTTTGCTGTCGGCGGGCTGGCTCGTCCTTGCCTGGTGCTGCTGGCGATGGGAGCCGTCACCGGGCGAGGAGGGCATCCTGGCGGTCGTCGTGGCGGCTGTCCTGCTGGCGGCGTTGGTCCTCCCTCCGGTGTTCTCGGACGACATTTACCGCTACGTGTGGGAGGGTGCCGTGATCGCCGCGGGGGAAAGTCCGTACGTGTATGCCCCTTCCGCGCCGGAGCTGGCTCCCCTCGCCGCAGAGTGGCCGGTGGTCCATCCCCGCATCAACAATCCGGACCTGACGGCGATTTACCCGCCCCTGCCCCAGCTCCTGTTCGCGGCTCTGGCGGCCCTCGGCGGCGGGCTCTTCCTGGTGCGTCTCCTGATGGTGCTGCTGGTTGTGGCGGTGCTGATGCCGGTGATGCGGGCCCACGCCATTGCCGCGGGGCTGCCCCGGGGGCGTGTCTATACGGTGCTGCTGCTGCCACTCGTTTGGATGGAGGCGGGGGTGGCGGGAC
>CAYQTO010000185.1:0-6123 GCA_964420455.1 uncultured Candidatus Sumerlaeota bacterium
TACCATCCTCCAGGACCACGAGATCATTCTGTACAACACGGACCTCGACGAGGACCTGGTGTGGGGGATTGGCCTCACGCCGAGCCACGACATGAACGAGGCGATTCTGGGGGCGATGGAAAGCCACGGGCAGCGGTGCAAGATCGTGGCGCTCCCGGAAGGCCCCTTTGGCATCGGCGAGATCGTCGGCGGGACGAACTCGCGCTAGCCACTCCCCCGCCGCGCCCCCCCTCCCTCAGGAGGCGGGCACGACCCTGTTCAGGCTGGCGGTCACCGGCGCGCCATCGATCTCGAAGGTACGCCCCCCTTCGCCGTTCGACGAGTCGTCCACGACGTCTATACGCGTCGCCAGGGTCTCCTCGCCGATCCAATCGCGGTGCTTTTCCACCGCGGCGCGCACATCCTCCGAACTCGTCGCAAGCGCCAGTTCGATGCGGTCCGTATAGTCGAGTGCGGTTTCCTTGCGGAGGACCTGGACGGCGCGGATGACCTCGCGCGCGACGCCCTCCGACAGGAGCTCCGGATCGATGTCGGTCGTCAGGATGACAATGAGGTTGCCGGCGGTTGCGACCCCGCTGTGGGTGTCCGCCGCGGTGTACTCCACTGTATACTCATCGCGTTCGATGGTGTGGCCGGCGACCTCCGCGCGCCCGTCCTCCAGCACCGTCACCCGTCCCTCCCGCATGGCTCCCATCACGTCCTTGAAGGCCTTGCCGAGCTTTGGCCCCAGGACCTTTGACACCGGCTTGTAGACGGGACGGACGACCTCCTCTGGGTGTGCCAGCGCCTCCACCTCTTTGACGTTCATTTCAGTACGAAGTTCGTCCGCGTAGTCCTGCAGAAGTTCCGGGGCTACCCCCGCGACTCCAACGTGGCGGAGCGGTTGCCGGTTCTTGATGTTGTGCTGCTCGCGGATCTGTCGACCGAGGAAGATGATCTTCTGGACGGTCTCGACGTTGACAACGAGGCCGTGGCCCTTGTTGTCCGCGCGTCGAGCGGGCCAGTCCTGCAGGTGCACCGACTCCCCGTCGCCGGTGAGACCGCGATAAATCTGCTCGGACATGAACGGGGTGAAGGGCGCGGAGATGAGCGACAACTCGACGAGGGCGGTGTAAAGGACGGCGTAGGCGGCGTCCTTGCTCTCGGTCGCCTCGCCGGACCAGAAGCGCCGCCGGCTAAGCCGGATGTACCAGTTGTTGAGCTGGTCGATAAAGGTGATCAGCGCCTCGTAGGCGGCAACGATGTCGTAGGCCTCCATGGCGCTGTCGAGTTCCGCCTTCACGTCCTCGAGCTTGGCAAGAAGGTATCGATCGGTATGGTTGTAGGGGGCCGGATGAAAGTCCGAGATAGGCCCGGCAGGGGGTGTCCATCCGTCTATATTGCCATACGTGGCGAAGAAGTGAAACGCGTTCCAGAAGGGGATCATGATGGAACGCATCGCCTCCTCGACGTCGCGCTCCTTGAAACAGAGGTTTCCGCCCCGGACGACGGGCGAGGACAGAAGGGCGATCCGCAGCGAGTCGGACCCGTACTTGCCGACGACCTCCATCGGGTCGGGGTAATTCTTGAGGCGCTTGGACATCTTGCGCCCGTCGGCCGCCAGCACCACTCCGTGACAGATGCAATTGGTGAAGGGGCGGTCCTCGAAGAGCGCCGCCGACAGGACCACGAGCGTATAGAACCACCCTCGGGTCTGGGCGATGTACTCCACGATGAAGTCAGCGGGGAAGTTCTTCTCGAACCAGTCCTTGTTCTCGAAGGGGTAGTGGACCTGGGCGTAGGGCATGGACCCTGACTCGAACCAGCAGTCGAGGACCTCCGGGACGCGGCGAAAGGTCCCGCCCGCGGGCGAGGGGAAGGCGACCTGGTCGATGGCGGGGCGATGGAGGTCGGTGACGGTCTGGCCCCACTTTTCAGAGAGTTCCGCGACGCTGGAGGGGACATAGAGCTCGCCCGACTTGTCGCATCGCCAGACGGGGATCGGCGCGCCCCAAAACCGGCTCCGGGAAATCGCCCAGTCCCGGGCGTTCGACAACCAGTCGCCAAAACGTCCGTCCCGTATATGCGCCGGCACCCAGTTGATCTTCTGGTTCGACGCCAGCATCTTCTCTTTGATCGCGAGGACGTTCACGTACCAGGTGGGTACCGTCTTGTAGATAAGCGGGGTGTCGTCGCGCCAGCAGTGGGGGTAGTTGTGCTCGATCGTCTCCTGACGGACGAGTTTGCCGTCCTCCTTGAGTCTGCGGATGACGCCTTTGTTGGCGTCGTGAACGTTTTCGCCGGTGAAGTCGCGAACGGCGGAGCTGAAGCGCCCCTCGCTGTCGACGGGGTTGGGCCGCGGGAGCCCCTTGGTTCGTCCGACTTCGTAGTCCTCCTCGCCGAAGGCCGGCGCGAGGTGGACGATGCCAGTGCCGTCCTCGGTCGAGACGAAGTCCGCGGTGACGACGCGAAAGGCCCCCTCTGCGCGCAGGTCCGCAAAGTAGTCAAAGAGGGGTTCGTAGGACCGCTCGGCGAGTTGCGCGCCCTTCACCCGCCCGACCACTTCTCCCCCACCGAACTCGCGCTGGTAGGCATCGAGGCGTTCGGCCGCCAGCCAGTAGGAGCCCGAATCGTCACGGACGCAGACGTATTCGACATCAGGTCCCACCGCAAGGCCGGTGTTGCTTGGGAGGGTCCAGGGCGTGGTCGTCCATGCGAGGAAATACTCGGGGGCCTCGCCATCGGACCCAAGGACGCGAAAGCGAACGGTGACCGAGGGATCCTGGCGCGAGCGGAAGCTGTCGTCGAGCCGCGCCTCGAAGTTCGAAAGCGGCGTCTGGCAGCGGTAGCAGTACGGGACGACCTTGTCGCCCTCGTAGATCAGTCCCTTGTCGTAGAGCCGCCAGAACACATGGAGGACCGACTCCATGTAGTCGAGGTCCATGGTCTTGTAATCACGGTCGAAGTCGACCCACCGTCCGAGGCGGGTGATGATCTCCTCCCACTCCTTCGTATATCGCGTGACCGCACCGGCGCACCTGGCGTTGAACGTATCGATGCCATATTGCTCGATCTCCTGCTTGCCGTTGATGCCGATCTCGCGCTCGATTTCGTTCTCGATCGGCAGGCCGTGGCAGTCCCACCCAAAGCGCCGGTCCACGCGCTTGCCCTTCATTGTGTGATACCGTGGGACCGTGTCCTTGATATAGCTGGTCAGGATGTGGCCGTAGTGGGGCAGGCCAGTAGCGAAGGGGGGGCCGTCATAGAAAACGTAGTCGGGGGCACCCTGCGCCTCGCGGCGGCGGATCGACTCGCGAAAGGTGTCGTTCACCTTCCAGTAGTCGAGGACCTCCGTCTCGAAGTTCGTAAAGCTGACCTGCGGCGTAGTCTTGGGAAACGGCATGGAATCGTCGGTCACCTGGGGGAACTGGGGCCGCGGAAATCTGTTAATGCCGCGGGGGAAATGACACTGGAAACCGGGGAAAATCGCGTCAACGGGGAAGCCCGGTGGCAGGGGCGGGAGTCTCCGGCAGCGCTTGACTCAAGGCGCGGGATCGGCATCTTTCAGCAATCGCTTTAGGCAAGGGGACGGCAATGCCCAATAATGACGAGAGGAAACCCCCGGAATCCGGTTGGTCGACGAGTCGGCGCAGCTTCCTGAAAGGAATGGGATTTGCCGCGGGTGCGGTCACCCTACTCCCCCACGGCGGCCACGCGCCAGCTCAGGACGCAGTGGAGCCCGCCACTCCGGGACTCCGCAAGCTGGGCCGGGGCCCCGTGCGCATGCGGCTGCGGGTGAACGGCGAGACCCGCGAGGTCACCGCGGAGCCCCGCGCCACCCTCCTTGATGTCCTCCGCGAAAAGTTGGACCTGACCGGTGCCAAGGAAATCTGCGACCGGGGCGCCTGCGGCGGGTGCACCGTGCTGGCCGATGGGGAGGCGGTCGCCAGTTGTATGATGCTCGCCGCCGACGCGGAAGGAGCAGAAATCACGACCATCGAAGGGCTCGCCGCCGATCCCCGCTTCGCCCGCCTCTTCCAAGCCTACTACGAGAACGACGGCGCCCAGTGCGGGTATTGCATCCCCGGTTTCGTGGTCCGCTCCGCGGAGGTCCTCGACGCGACGGCCAACCTGTCTCTCGACCAGTGGAAGGAGGCGCTGGCGGGCAACATCTGCCGCTGCGGAACGTATACCAAGATCTTCGACTCGGTGATGGCCGCGGCCGCAAAGGGAGGCACTCCGTGAGGCCCGTCGACAACAACGTCGCGCTCGAGAACGAGCTCCCCCGCCCGGACATCGAACAGAAGGTCACCGGATCCGCGAAGTACGCCGCCGACCGGTTCCCGGGAAGCGTCCTCTTTGCGAAGTATATACGGTTTCCCTACGGCCGTGGCCGGGTCCGGCGGGCGAATGTGGAGGCCGCCCGCGCCGTCCCCGGTGTTCATGAAGTCGAGTTTAACGAAGACAAGAACGCCCGATACGCCGGCGACATCCTCGGCCATGTGGTCGCGGACAGCCGCGACGCCATCGAGGACGCCATCGAGGCGCTCGCGATCGACTTCGCCATGGATGCGCCCGATGTGAAGCCGGACATGTTCTACGACGGCGTGCCGGAGGTCGACAGCGAGCGGGAGATGCTGCTGGAGCAACTCTACGATTCAGCCGCCCACGTGGTCGAGGCGACCTACACAACACAGGTGCAGACGCACACCTGCCTCGAACCTCATGGCTCGCTCGTGGACCACCGGGGCAATTCACTCGAGGCGTGGACCAGCACCCAGGCGGTGATGGGTTGTGCCGAGCAGTTCCGCGAGGCGTCCGGCCTCAAGGGCTCGAACGTCACCGTCCACACGGAGTTCATGGGCGGTGGCTTCGGGAGCAAGTTCAGCATCGGCGCGGAGGGCCGGCTCGCCGCCGACGTCAGCGGGCGCTTCAAGCGCCCCTGCCGCGTGGTGCTCGACCGTCGCGAGGAGCACGCCGATGGGGGAAACCGGCCGGGGTCGATCCAGTACATGAAGCTCGCCGTGAACGACCGTGGCAAGATCACCGGCGGCCGGATTCATTGCGTCAGCACGGTCGGCTATACGGGCGGCCGCGGCGGCGTCCGTAATCCCAACTACTATGATTTCGGCGAGGTCGTCCGGACGGAGGGCGAGATCGCCCTCAACGGCGGGCTGCCGATGGCGTTCCGCGCACCGGGCTACCCGCAAGGCAGCTTCGCCTTCGAATCCATGCTGGACGAACTGGCGGCGAAGGCCGGGATGGACCCGTTGGAGTTTCGCAAGGTGAACGAGACATCGGACCGGCGCCGGCGCCAGTTCGACTGGGGTGCGGAACTGATCGGCTGGTCCGAGCGGCGGCCGGACGGCTCGCGGCCCGGGCGGGTCAAGCGGGGCCACGGCTGCGGCGCCTCCTCCTGGGGCAACTCCAAGGGGCGCTGCTCCGTGGAGATCGACGTCTTCCGCACCGGCGAGGTCGAAGTCCGCGTTGGCATCCAGGACATCGGGACCGGCGCCACCGCCATGGTGGCGGACATTGTTGCGGATCACCTCCACCTCCCGCGCGAAATGGTGACTGCAAAGCTGGGCAACAGCGATTACCCCCCCGGCCCCGCGAGTGGCGGATCGGTGACCTCCCGCTTCACCGCCCCGGCCCTCCGCGACGCCGCCCAGAACGCGATCGAGGAGGTGAAGAAGTATGCCGCCGCCGAGTTCGCCACCCTTCCCCGCAGCGTCGTCTATGAGAACGGCAGCTTCCGCATGCCGTCGAACCCCATGACGAATTTTGCCTGGGCGGGCGTGGCCAAGCTGTTTGCCGACGACAAGATCACCGTCCAGGGATCGTTCAACGATGATTACTGGGGGAATGGCTCGTCGGACGGTGTCCAGTTCGCCACCGTGGATGTGGATACCGAGACGGGGATCGTGCTGGTGCGCAAGGTGGTGGCGATTCAGGCGTGCGGCCGACCGGCGAACCGCCTCACCTGCGAGAACCAGGTCTACGGCGGCGTCATTCAGGGAATCAGCTACGCGCTCTTCGAGGATCGTGTGCTCGACGGCCCGACCGGTGGGCATGTGAACACCGACATGTTGTTCTACAAGATCGCGGGATCGAAGGACGTCCCCGAGATCGTCGCCGTGCTGG
>CAYQTO010000186.1:0-6113 GCA_964420455.1 uncultured Candidatus Sumerlaeota bacterium
CAGACGGCCAACTACTACCAGGCGCTGCTCTGGGCGGTGGACTTCGACATTATCGGCGACGACGACGGATCGAACCCCTTCGAGTCCAGCGAGACATCCCCCCTCATCGTCAAGTCCGACGACCAATACGACCAGTACGCCATCGACTACCGGGTCTGGTTCGAGCACAAGGGGTGGGGTCGCATCACGTCCTCCACGGGAACGTCGATCACGGTCGACTTGCCCGACAACCAGAGCCCCTGGGTCGTCGACGAGTGGAAGGACAACTTCGTCACGATCTACGACCCGTCGGGCGACAATGGCCGGATCGCCCGCATCGTTGGCAATGACGCCAACACCCTCACGACGACGACGGATCTTTCCGGCGCCGTTTCCGACCAGGCATTTTCAAATCCCCCGGCGACCGACTCTGTCTTCTTCATCAACAACGGCAAGACCGTGAACATCACCGTGGAGTGGGGGGACGGCCAGGACTACAAGACGATCCAGCGCACGCTGCTGCGCCCCTGCCCGACGGACATCAATCCCGCCGAGATTCCCGCATGATTTCCGCCACCTACCGCAAAGGAGCACCCGCGATGACGCCTGCCTCCCTTTTCCGTTCCCGCCGTTCCCGCCGGCGCGCCACCACGCTCGTCGAAATGATGATCTCTGTGGCGATCCTCGCGATCCTGATGGGAATCGTGATCCCGGGGATGGTGTTCTTCGCCCGGGCCGTGAAGGGAATCCGCTTCGAGAATCAGCTCCAACTGAACGTTAACGAGTTCGTCCAGCGCATAAACTGGGAAATGAGCGCCGCGAACGACGTGAACTTCGTCGACCAGAATGGAATGGAATATACGGCGTTCCGGTCGCGCTTCGTCGCCGCAGGGCCGACGGGGAGCTTCGACTACATCCGTGAACGGGTCGTAGGCGAGATCTTCCTCTTAAATCCCGATGGCGACCTGAACACGCACGAGGACAACGAAATCCAGCTGCGCAAGACCTTCTACAGCACGATCGACGGCACGGAGCTGGAAAGCGAGACGCGAACCCTCCTCCGCTGGGTTTCGCCGATGCTGGACGACACCGGGACCCCGATTCCCATCTTTGCGGACAACACGGCGCTGCCGGCGGGATCGGCAGACCGGGCACGTGGCTTTGTTGAGTTGGTGGCCCGCATCGGCGACCGCCAAATCCCCACCGTCGATGCGGACGACCGCTTCAGCGGCCCAGGTTACCAGGGCATGACCATCCGCCACATCATCGCGCCGGTCAACAACCCGGTGAACAACTGACCTCGGACTTACTCCCCCTCCCGAAACCAACCGAGAAAAGAAAAGGAGAGGCTGGACCCATGTTGAGGAAGAAACTACGAAAGGCGATGGAGGGCAGGCGTGGCTCGGCGCTCATGATGACGCTGATGTTTACCACGATCTTTTCCCTCATCATCGGCTGGATGTTGGTCGCCGTTAATCAGGAGACCCGCCAGACCCACCGCTCGCGGATGGTGATCAACTCGCTCGAAGGTTCAAAGGCGACTCTCCAGTCGCTGGCCTCGAACGTGATCCAAATCATGCGCTCGCGCCCCGCCGACCAAATCAATGGCGACCTGTCGGAGATCGACAACGTCGTCAAGCAGGTCACCCCCTCTCTGTCGCCAGGCATGGAGTGGGTCGACAACGGCAGCGGCAAGCGCCTCACCTACATCCGCAACCGCAAGCCGAACGACTTCGAGTTCCGCGAAATCACCGCGCCGACCGAGAAGTGGTACGGCTACTCGATCGCCCAGCTCGACTACGAGATGGTCTCCTTCGTCCGCGAAGATACCCCCATCGCCGACCAGATCGGCTTTCAGGGCATGGGCGTCCGCCAGCGCGCCACCATCAACTACATCCCGCTTTATGCGTTCGCGATCTTCTACGAGGACCGGCTCGAGCTGCACCCCGGCCCCGAGATGGATGTCCGCGGCCGCACCCACTCCAACGACAACATGTATCTCTCGGCGGTGAACTCGCTCCAGTTCCACGACCGCGTCACCTGCGCCCGCAACATCTATCGCTGGCGCGACACCGGCGGCACCACGAGCCAGAACGGGCGCGTGGAATTCCGCGTGCCCAACGAGATCAACAACCCCAGCGGCTCCTGGAGCTGGCAGAACATGCGCAATCCCCCCAGCCCCCATGATGGCGACCAGTGGTTCGACCACATGGACGATTCATGGGCCGATGGGGCGCTCAACCGCTACAAGCGCCAGGTCATGGACTCGGCCCACGGCATCAGCGAGATCAACCCGCCGCTGCCCGCCGGAGCCGAGCTTTACGACCTGTTCCGCCGCGCCCAGCCGGATACCGATCCGCTCGATCTCAAGCAGACCAAGTTCGAGTATCTCGCCGACATCATCATCACCGGCGACCCGGGCAACCCGCTTACGTGGAAGGCCTACTTTCAGGACGTCGACTACGAGGGCGACTACTCGCGCACTCTCGACGAAATTACCTCCGCCTCCGTTGCCAAGTTCGTTTCCCAGGGACTCTTCTACGAGGCCCATCAGCTCACGATCACGAAGACCCTCGACATCGACATCGCGGCGCTGAACACGGAAATGGCCAGCCTTGGCTTCAACTGGGCGGATTCCAACGGCGTTATCTACGTCAGCACCACCCCCGGCCCGGACGACTCCTACACGCTGGCCGAACGCAACCGGGACCCCGAGTGGCAACGCGACCCGGACGGGTCCTACAAGTTCGACCTGAGCACCGGCAAGCCGCTGCTTCTCGCCGGCGGCAACCCAGGATGGTCCGCCGACGGCAACGGCTCCACCCCTGACGCCAAGAACTACTACATGCCCGCGGTCCGCATCCTGAACGCCGATTACCTCCCGCGAAACCAGGACAAGGGCTTCGCTCTCTACTCCGACCGCCCTGTCTATACGGTGGGCGACGTCAACGACCAGGGCGAACAAGCCACGGCGGTCATCGCCGGCGACTCGATCACCGTGACCTCCGTCCGCCAGTGGCTAGCCGAAATCAATTATGACGACCGTCACGACGATAGTAAGAAGAATCAATCCGGCAGCAACATGGCCCGGCCGGAGTTCGACACCTCCCTCGACGGTCGTTTCACCGTGCTTGGCGATGGCGAAGGCCCCTCGGGTGCCGTCCAGATGGCTGGCATGACGGTCAACCTCGGCGATAACTGGCGTGATGGCCAGTTCGACTGGGAGAAGGACCACTGGTACAGCAAGTCCCAGCGGAACACCACGACGAACGTCATCTTCATCATGGGCAACACGCCGTCCGAGTACAACAATCCCGAGGATCCGGACGACCTGAGCCACGCTGTCGGCTCTGGCGGCGCCCACAACGTGATGCGCTACCTCGAGAACTGGGACGATACCCACAACTTCAAGGGCTCGATGATCGTCCTGTTTGAGAGCCCTGTCTCCGCCGTAAAGTGGCGCTGCTGCAGCAACAAGGGTTTCTACACCCCTCCGCGCCGCAACTACGACTGGGACACCCGCCTCAAGACGTCGACCCCGCCCCCGGGCATGCCGGTGCTGATCGAGGTCGATATCTACGAGATGGAGCCGGTCTCCTACGAGTACGCGAAGGCCAACGTGCCCTGACCCTTGCCCGGCCGCGTTGCCCGGCAAGACTCATCCCAGCAACTCGGCGGCGGGGCTTCGGCCCCGCCGCCTTCTTTTCAACCGGCTGAATCCCCCTCTCCATTCCTCTTGACTGGCGGCAGTCCTTCGGGCGCAATCCGCTGCTCCACCGGGGGCGGCACGCCGCCGGGAATCTCCACGCGAAGGAAGCACCACATCCGTGGCCAATAAACTTTCGTCGAAAAAGCGCGTCCGCCAGAACGAGCGGCGCCGCCTGCGCAACCGCGCCACGCGGAGCGACATGCGCTCGGCCGTCAAGAAGGTCCGCAGCGACATCGCCACCGGCAGCCTCGAGACTCTCGATACGGACCTCGTCCACGCCCAGTCGCGCCTCGCCAAGGCGGCCAAGCGCAACATCATCAAAAAGAACACGCTCGCCCGCCAGCAAAGCCGACTCATGAAGGCGGTCGCCAAGGCCAAGGCAGCAGCCACCGCCTGACCGCCACGCCCCGTCAGCTTCTCCCGCCGGCCGCGCCCATCGCGGTCGGCTCTTTTTTTGTCCCCACGCGCTCCAGAGTTGATTCCGTCCCGCCCAGCCGCCAAGGTCGGTGGGCAGACCTCATCGGAAAGCCCCGCCATGTCCGCACCCGCGATTACGCCGGAACTCATCGCCGAGCACGGCCTGAAGCCCGAGGAGTACGACCAGATCCTCGACATCCTCGGCCGCGAGCCGACCTTTACCGAGCTCGGCATCTTCAGCGTCATGTGGAGTGAGCACTGCTCCTACAAGAACTCAAAGCCGTTGCTCAAGACGCTCCCGACGACCGGACCGGCGGTGCTGCAGGGACCGGGGGAGAACGCAGGGGTGGTGGCGCTCGACGAAAAGCTCGCGATCGCCTTCAAGATGGAATCGCACAATCACCCGAGTGCGGTGGAGCCCTATCAGGGGGCAGCGACCGGAGTGGGGGGCATCCTGCGGGACATCTTTACGATGGGGGCGCGTCCGGTGGCGCTGGTGGACTGCCTGTTTTTCGGGATGCCGGGCGTGCCGGCGGTCGACCGCATTGTTCAGGGGGTCATCCGCGGCATCGCAGAATATGGAAACTGTGTGGGCGTGCCGACGGTCAACGGCATGGTCTGCTTCGCCCCGACGTTCGCGACGAACTGTCTGGTGAACGTGATGGCGGTGGGTGTGATGCGGCGCGAGGACCTGACGCTGGCGTGCGCGCGGTCCTCCGGCAGCCCGGTGGTGTATTACGGCAATGCGACGGGGCGCGACGGCGTCCATGGAGCGACCTTCGCAAGCGAGGAACTGACGGAGGAAACGATGGAGCAGCGCTCCGCGGTGCAGGTCGGCGACCCGTTCATGGGCAAGAAGATCCTGGAGGCGACGCTGGAGCTGATTCGCTCGGGGGCGGTGGAGGCGATTCAGGACATGGGGGCGGCGGGGCTGACGTGCTCCGGATGCGAGATCGCCGGTCGCGGGCGCCTCGGCATGCGGCTCGATCTCGATTCCGTCCCCCAGCGGGCCGACCGCATGAGCGCTTACGAGATGATGCTTTCGGAATCGCAGGAGCGCATGCTGGCGGTGGTGAAGCCCGGCCGGCTCGACGAGGCGATGGCGATCCTGGAGAAGTGGGAAACGGAGCCCGCCCTCGTGGGCGAGGTGACGGAAGACGGGCTGTTTCACGTGGCGCACCGGGGCGAGGAGGTGGCCCGCGTGCCGGCGTTGAAGATCAGCGAGGAGTCTCCAGTCTATACGCGCGAGGCACGCCGGCCGGCGGTGTTCGATGGTCCCACCTACTCGCCGGGCCCGTGGGTCGATTCCGTGGGCAAGACACTTCGGGAAACGGTGCTCGAACTCCTCGCCCATCCCACCATCGCGTCGAAGGCGTGGATCCACGAGCAATACGACACGATGGTGCAGACGAACACGGTGCTGGGCCCCGGGGCCGGGGCGGCAGTGCTGCGGGTGGACGGTTCGGAGAAGTTGCTGGCAATTGCGACCGGGGTAGATCCGCTCAAGGTTGCCTGCGATCCGTATACCGGTGCGGCGATGGCGGTGGGCGAGGCGGCGCTCAACCTCCTGTGCGTGGGGGCGAAGCCCTTGGGACTGACGGACAACCTGAACTTTGGGAACCCGGAAAGGCCCGAGCAGTTCTGGTATCTCGAGCAGGCGGTGGCGGGCATCGCCGACACGGCCCGCGCCATGGGCATCCCGGTCACCGGCGGGAACGTCTCGCTGTACAACGAGTCGGCGGCGGGGCCGATCTGGCCGACGCCCACCATCGGCATGGTGGGCTCGATCGAGAGCCGCCATGCGCTCATCGAGCCGGGCTTCAAGAACCCCGGCGACGTGCTGATGCTGGTGGGCTTGCCGGCGAGCCTGGCGGGGAGTTTCCTCGCCTGGCACCGCGAGCAGCAGTTGCCGATGCCGCTTTCCGGGATGGAGACGCGGGAGATGCCCGCACGGTTCGCCCTCCTCCAGCAGTTCCTCCTCCGGTGTATAGACGCGGGTTTGCTCAAG
>CAYQTO010000187.1:0-6054 GCA_964420455.1 uncultured Candidatus Sumerlaeota bacterium
CGCCACCCTCGGCCGCGTCGTCCTCTCCGGCCATAGCGGCGCCTATCGCGGTATCGCCCACGGGCTCCACCATGGCGGCCTCCACGATCACATCACCGACGTGCTGCTGCTCGACGCCAGCTACGCCAACCTCGACTGGATCGCCGGGTGGCACATCGCCAACCCGGAACAACGCCGTCTTCTCAGCGTCTTCACCGACCACCTCGCGCCCGAGAACACCGACCTCATGGCCAGGCTCTCTTCCGCCGGCCTGCCGTTCGTTGTTCGAACGGACGACGGAGATGTGCCGGATAGGGTTCTCCTCGGGGAAGCACGGGCCTTCTTCCTCCATACGGACGAGCGCGACCACAACGGCGCGGTGGAACTACTCGAGCCGTTTCTCGCTTCGACAACCCTTGCATCCCGGCCCTGACGCCTTTCCCCTCGAAGAAAGGCCTGCGGGATTTGGCAAGCTTGCGGTTTCCTTCCACTTCCGAACTTCCCCTTGGCGCCTGACAGGGTTTGCCCTACCCTCCCATCGTCATCTGGCGATGGAGGGTTATTCTGATCGAGTCGTCCGTCTCCTTCATGGATGCAGTGCTGATCGTCAACGGCCCCGGCAACTGGGCAATGCAGCACGTCCTTCGGGCGGGCACGGAGGTTCGCGTCGGGCGGGCAAGCTCCAACGACCTGACGATCAACGATCCCCTTGTCTCCTCCCGCCACGCCCTCCTCGCCCAGCGCGACGGCCACTGGACCGTGCGCGACCTCCAGAGCCGCAACGGCACCTTCCTTAACGGCGAGCCTGTCGCCGAGGCCTTCCTCTCTGAAAACGACATGATCCGCGTCGGGCGCACGGAACTGGTCTTCCAGTCCGAGGGCTCCGGGGGCGACAGCCGGTGGGAGGACACCTCGTACCGCCTGCGGGAGGAGGAAAGCCGCATCCGCCTCGCCATCGAGCGCGGCCGCCCAGAGGAGGCCGACATCGCCTCGTCCCGGGATTTTCCCCCCTCCGGCAAGCGGAACGACGACACGGAGAAAGTCGTCCTCGAGGGCGGCGAAGGCTTTGGCGCCCAGAGCAGCTCCTTCGCCCATCTCGACGTGGCCGAACCCCTCGAAATCACCCTCGAGCCAAGCGACCACCTCTGGGTCGCCGAAACCATGGCCAACATCCTTGGCGACATCGCCACCCAGAAGGGCCTGCGCCAGGATCTCTACCGCTACGTGCTTGAACTCCTCCGTGAGGCCATCGAGGCCGAGAACGGGTTCCTGATGATTCCCGACCGGGCCAGCAAGCGCTGGATCATCGAGGCCTGGGTCGGCAACAGCGCCAACTGGTCATCCTACGAAAAGGAACGCCCCGTTCCCCTCACGATCGCCAACACTGCCTTCAAGGAAGGACGGATCTTCTCCAGCCTGTTTCCCGACATGGGCCAGATGCTCGAGAAGAGCGACAGCATGCGGGGTCTCCAGGTGATGAGCTACGTGGCGGTTCCTCTGCGGCGCGACGGCCGCAAGGGGGGGCTGGTTTACTTCGATACCCGCCGCGCAGGTGCCCGCCGCTTCGCCGTCCGGGACATCAAGCTCCTCGAGCGGATCGGGTCCTACATCCTCGAGATCGACAACAGCGTCCGGTAATCGCTCACCTTCGGGCACGGCCAACGCTCCTTTTTTCTCGCTGCTCCCGAATGGCCCCTTCTTTTTGGGGCCGATGAATCCCAACGCGAGGCCGCTCCCATGCGCCTGATCGTCCTCCTCCTCGCCGTCCTGCTCGGTGCCTGCTCCCAGCCCCGGGAATCCTCCAGCGACGCATCCGGTGGCTCCGCCGCCCCCGAACGGGTGACCATTCTCCTCAACTGGTTTCCCGAATCCCAGCACGGTGGCTTTTACGCCGCGCAGGTTTACGGCTATTATGCGGAGGCGGGCCTGGAGGTCGAGATCGTCGCCGGCGGGGTCGACATCCCCGTCGAAAGCATGGTCGCCACCGGCCAGCACACCTTCGGCGTGGCCAACGCCGACAACATCCTCATGGCCCGCGCGGCCGAGGCCCCCCTCGTCGCCCTTTTCGCCCCCCTCCAGAGAAGCCCCCGCGTCATCATGGTCCACGAGGACAGTGGTATCGATGGCCTCGAGGACCTCAACAATATCACCCTCGCCATGAACCCCAAGGGGGCCTTCGCCCAATTCGTCCAGAGCAACTACCCCCTGGAAAACGTCAAGATCGTCCCCTACCCGGGATCGATCTCCGTCTTCCTCACGGACCGGAACTTCGCCCAGCAGGCCTACAACATCAGCGAACCCTTCACCGCGCGCGCCAACGGCGGGAATCCTCGCAACATCTTCCTCGCGGACTACGGCTTTAATCCCTACACGAGCGTCCTCTTTACCCGCGAGTCGGTCATCGCCGATTCGCCGGACCTTGTCCGCCGCGTGGTCGAGGCGTCCGCGCGCGGCTGGCAGAAGTACGTCGAGGATCCGGCCCGGACCAACGCCCGCATCCTCGAACTCAACCCCCAGATGAATCCTGATATCCTCGCCTTCGGCGCGCAGGAACTTCGCGACATGGTCCTCACCGAGGAGGCCCGTCGGTCGGCTATTGGCATCATGACCGAGGAGCGGTGGAACACGCTCACCCGCCAGCTCGAGGAGCTGGAGCTCATTGCGCCGGGGGCGGTGCCTCCCGCCGACGTCTATACAACCAGGTTTCTGCCGGCAAGCGGCGGCGGCTGACCCGCTGGCCGGTGTCTATACGACATCCGGGAAGGGCAACCGCCAGCAGCTCGCCCGCTGCAGGTGAAGAGCAGGCGCGGTCCTCACCCCGGAGCACCACGGTCACTGCCCGCCGTGCCAACAGCTCCAGCCGCAGCCGCGCCAGCAGCCGCCGGTGCCGCCGTTGCCACCCGAGCGCGTCACCCGAGGTCCCCACTCTCTCCAGCATGATTCTCATGGATGCCCCCATCGCGAGTCTCGGAAGCGTCCATCCTCGCGCGGAGGGGTCTGCGGTGTCTCTTGATGGAGTGGGGATTCCCTCGGGAAGGAGGGCTCTCAGGCGCCTGGAGGATGGAGCCGGAACGGACGGATATTCACCGTCTCGATGCTGTCGCTGGTGACACGGCGCATCACCGAGCGGAGCTGGTCGCGCTGGTCCTTGTCCAGTTCGGCAAAGGACAGACTGAGGATCGTGTAGTCCGGGTTCCCCTTCAATCCGAGCCGGAACTCGCAGTAATTAACGCGAACGCGCGCCGTGAACGGATCCTCCAGGTAGGGGAGAAACAGGGAGGCCTTCGCGTCGAAGCCCCCCTCCTCAAGGATATCCGACTGCACTTCGTCCATCTGGAAGGACTTCATCCGGAATCCGAGCAGGGTAATCTCGGTGGCGACTCCGCGAATCGGTTTCCGGTCGAAGGTCTCGGAGGGAAGCAGGAGTTCGAGGAGGACTTCTGCGTTGGTGTGGAGGGTTTCTTCGGGAGCCATGGGGAAACGTCCTTTACGTCACCATAATCCCCTACAGCGCGGCAGTCCCCGCGTCACGGGGAATCATGATAATCGGTGGGCATGGGGGGAGCGGGGGAAGGCCTGGTGCGGTGGGGGAGCGCGCCGGAGGGGGGTGCCCACCGAACGCAAGGGGATCCGTCCACCTCGTCGCCCATGGCCGGGGAGCGCCGCGACTCCCTGCCGCGGCGCCCCCTGCTCCTGGGGATTACAGCTCGATGGTTTCGACTGCCTTCACGTGCGGCAGCTCCCGCAGCTCCTTCAGGCAGGGCTCCGGCACCGGAGTGTCCACGTTGATGATGGTCATCGCCACGTTGTCGGACTTCTTTCGGCCCCAGGTCATCTGGCCGATGTTCAACTGGTGTTTGCCAAGGACCGTTCCCACGGCGCCGATGATTCCGGGGATATCGTCGTTCTCGAGAACGATCAGGTGCCCCTCGGGCACTGCGTTGAAGTGCTTGTCCTTGAGGATGACGATGCGGGGATGGTTCTCGGTAAAGAGCGTTCCGGAAACCTTCTGGGTGTTGCCGTCCTCGTCCTCGACCTCGACGGTGATCAGGTTGGCATATTCGTGGGATTCGCCCTGGCGGGTCTCGTCGAGCTGGATGCCGCGGTCCTTGAGGATCGGGCCGGCGTTGACGAAGTTGAGGGGGGTGTCGCTGAAGCGGCTCAGGAAACCGATCGCCACCGACGTGGTGATCGGTGCCAAGGGGTACTCGAGGATCGAGCCGGCATAAAGCACCGTCAGGCGAACAATGCGTCCACGGTGATACTGGGCGATGAACTTGCCGAGTTTCTCCGCCAGGTGGAGGTAGGGGGTGAGGACCGTGAGGATTTCCGGGTCGACGGAAGGCACGTTGAGGGCGTTACGGACGGCGCCCCCCTTGAGCAGGTCGACGATCTGCTCGGCCACCTGGATGGCGACGTTCTCCTGGGCCTCGACGGTGCTGGCGGCGATGTGGGGCGTGACGATCGCGTTGTCGAGCGTCCGCAGCGGATGGTCCGCCGCGAGGGGCTCCTCGTTGAAGACGTCCAGTGCCGCCCCGGCGATCCTGTTCGCCCGCAGCGCCTCCACCAGCGCGTCCTCGTTGATGATCCCGCCGCGTGCGCAGTTCACCACCCGGGCGGTTTTCTTCATCATGTTGAATTGGTCTGCGCCGATCAGGTCCTTCGTCTCCGGCGTCAGCGGCGTGTGCACCGTGATGAAGTCCGCCCGCTGGCAGATTTCATCCACCGTGAGCGGCTCGATGCCGAGCTGGTGCATGCGGTCGTGGGGGATATACGGGTCGTAGCCAACAATGTGGGCGTCGAAGCCCCGCAGGCGCTTGACGACCTCCTGGCCGATGCGGCCAAGGCCCATCACGCCGATCGTCTTGCCGCGGAACTCCACGCCCATGAAGGACTTCTTGTCCCACTTGCCCTCGCGCATGGAGGCGACGGCTGCGGGAATCTTGCGCGCGAGGGCGAACATCATCGAAACCGTGTGTTCGGCGGTGGAAATCGTGTTCCCGCCGGGCGTGTTCATGACGATGATGCCCTTGTGGGTGGCGGCGGCGGTGTCCACATTGTCGACGCCGACGCCGGCGCGGCCGATCACGCGGAGCTTGCCCGCCCGCTCGATGATCTCCGCCGTGGCACGCGACCGCGAGCGGATCACCCACGCGCTGTAATCGCCGATGCACTCGGCGATTTCCTCCTGGGTGATTTCGGGCAGGTGATCGATGGTGAAGCCGGCCTTCTCGAAAACGGAGATGCCGTCTTCCGAGAGCTTGTCGCTGATGAGGATCTTGTGGGTCATGTGTGTTCGTAAAGTCCGGAAAACAGGGGTGGAATACGCGGTTCCGTCGCGAAGCGCCGCGAGTGAAGGGAACCACCATACGGTCCGCAAGGGAAGTTCCCGGACGGTTTCGGGCCGGCCCGGCAGGCCCCTTTCATGACCGCCGGGGCCGACGTCCATGCCCGCCGCCGCGATTCACCCGCCTTTCTTGCCGCGGGGATCGAATCCGAATGGGCGGACCGGTTGTTTCCCACCCGCCTTGCCGCCGGGGCGGACTTCCTCGCCGCGCCGCCTCCCATTTCCCCCTACCGGTGCGTGCCCTCGCCGTTTCCCGCCAGCGCCGTCCGGTTCCTTGCCAACGCCCTCCCACCGGGGTTCCCCGATGGTGCCCCGGTCCTCGAGGCTGGCGGAGGCTTTGCCCGATTCGCTTACGAACTGCTGTCGATCCATCCGGGCATCCCGGCGTATCAGTTTGAGGAAATCGCCCCGCCGAAACGCGATTTTGTTGTCTGGCTGAAGGATCCCCGCCGGCCCACACGAGCGGTCCCCGTCCTGACTGATCACCAATTGCGCGTGGACCGGGAAACGGTCCGCCCGCCGGAGGACGCCGCGGCGGTCCTCGCTCCGGTGACCGTCTCCCCACCGACCACCTCGAGCGGATTTGCCCTCGTCGTCGCGCTCAACGTCATCGACCAGGTGGCAGACCCGCCCGCCTTCCTTGCGGCGCTGGTGCGTCGGTGCGCCCCCGGCGGCTTCCTGCTGATTTCCAGCCCCCTCGAGTGGCACGCCGACACGCCGGGCGTCCA
>CAYQTO010000188.1:0-6045 GCA_964420455.1 uncultured Candidatus Sumerlaeota bacterium
GGCGCCATCGCAGCCGACTCCACCGACCTCGTCTCCTGGCTCTCCCTCGCCGAAATTCACTTCGAAAGCGAGGACGCCGCTGCCCTCGACCAACTCGAGCAGCAAGCCCTCGACAAGCTCCGCGACTTCCCCCAGTTCGACATCAGCTACGGCGTCCTCGCCCGTGAATTCGGCGAGTACGAGCGCTCCCGCCGCGCCCTCGAACGCGCCCTCCGCGTCGTCCCCGACGACCTCGCCGCACGCCGCGCCCTCGCCGAAACCTACCTCCTTCTCAGCCTCCCGGACCTCGCCATCGAGGCCATCCGCGACGCCCGCCCCCACATCGAGGGACGCCCAGAAGCCCAATTCACCTACCGTCGCCTCCTCGCCGAGGTCATGATCGAGGCCCGCCGCCACGACGACGCCGCCAGCGTCCTCACCTCCCTCATCAACGAGTATCCCGACAACATCGGCCTCCGCGAGCAATACCTCCTCACCCTCGTCGAACTCGACGACGAGTCCCTCCTCCGCGACGAAACCAACCGCTTCGTCCGCGACTTCAGCATCAAGGCACCGGTCGAAACCCAGCGCACCCGGGCCCGCGTCCTCGTGGCCCGCGGCGAAGCCTCCCGCGCCGTCTCCCTCCTCAAGGACCTCTCCCAGGACCATCCCGGCAACAACGAGATCATCTTCGACCTCGGCCTTGCCGCCTCCCAAGCCAACGACATCCCCACCGCCGAGCGCGCCTACCGACATCTCCTCGAAATCGGCCCACCCCCGGACAATACCTACTTCGAAACGGCCGCCAACAACCTCGGTTATCTCCTCGCCCAGAACAACACCCGCCTCGACGAAGCAGAGGAGCTCATTCTGGAGGCCCTCGCCGTCAATCCCCGGGCCCCCCACGTCCTCGACTCCCTTGGCTACGTCTATTTCCAACAGGGGCGTCTCGACAAGGCACGCCAGTACCTCGAGAAGGCCGCCCGCCTCTCCGGCCGCGACGCCGAAATCCTCACCAACCTCGGCGAAGTCTACCAGCGCCTCGGCGAAAAGGAACTCGCCCGCGCCACCTACGACCGCGCCATCTCCATCGATCCCGACGACGAGCGGCCTCGCGAACTCCTGCGTACCCTCGCCGAGTAGCTCCATGAGCCAGCCCCAGCCCCTTCCTCCAAGCCTCTGGGACTTGATCGAGACTGCCCAGTCCCTCGAAGGGGTTCACACCCTCCACCTCGCCGTCGGCCGCCCTCCCATGGCCCGCATGCCCTCCGGCGAACTCCAACCCATCGATCCCTCCTACCAGGTTCTCACCTACAAGACGGTCGCCCTCCTCCTGTCCCTCGTCATCGAACCGGAGAAGTGGGAGGCCTTCGAACGCGTTGGAGAAGGGGAAGTCCGGCTCACCAACGGCGGCCTCTCCATCCGTCTCAACGTCTTCCGAAACAGCGAAGCCTGGTCCGCCGTCGTCCACCTCTAGACACCCCGTCCCTCTCCCCCCCGTGCGTTTTGACCCCGGCAGGAGGCAAACGCGGCTGTCTATACTCTCCCCCGGCGCGAGCGAAGCGCGCCGTGTTCCTCCGCCGACGTGAACGCCTCGCCCCGGAGGGGCGTGGCAATCGTAGCCCCGGGTTTCAACCCGGGGTCTCGGAACCGCCCAAAAAAGCAGGACCCCGTTAGGGGTCCTGGAGGACACGACGCTCCTTCAACGCGCCTGGCAACTCTAGCGCCCCTCCGCCGAATCCAGCAGGATCGCCATCGCCAGCGCCACCCGCCGGTCCACGAGAAAATACGGATCCGATCGCAGGTCCAACATGTATTGGTCCGTCAGCGTCAGCTTGCGATTGAATTCGCCGATGCGCGCGCCGTTGGGCAGCAGGAAATCAAAATTCGTCCGCAACGCCCCCCACAGCGGGCCCAGATACCGCCTCAGGATCGACAACACCAGCGTGTCCTCGCGCACGCGAAACAGCAGACGCCCGTCCAGCGTCTCCGCCGTCCACTCCCGTCGCCAGAACGCCTTCAGCACATGCCGCCGCGCCCGCGCCACCGGATGCCCCATCGGATCATGTATCGTGAATAACCGGAAGATCGAGAACTTGTTGTCCTGGGTGATGAGCATCACCTGGTTCCGCTCCTCCTCGTCCGTATAGACATAGAGATCGCGATACGGTGAAAGAAGCACCCGGACCGCCAGCCCCACATATCCCCCGACGATGAACAACACGATGCCGAGCACATATTCGCGGGCGACGAAGACCGCCTGGAAGGCCAGCACGAGAAAGACAAGATTCGCCAGCGTGCCGCCGATCGCCGACAGCAGCGCCTGGCCCAGCACCGGCGGCCGGACCACATAAAACCGCGGCATTCCCTGCAGGTCCGTCACCAGATAGCGGTGCGAAAGGGAGAAGACCTTCTGGCGGATGGCCAGGCCATCGTAGGCAAACAACGACTGGAGGTGGGCCACCCACTGGGGCGGCGGCGCGGGAGGTGCGGGATGCTGGGGGGCGGTAGCGGCGCTCATGCGGGCACGTCCACGAGCATGCGACCGTCAAGCGCCCGCCGGTACAGCGCATCGGTCTCGTCCACGAGCCGCTCGAGGCTAAACCGTTGGGCGTGCCCGCGGCAGTCCTCCGCCATTGCCCGCAGCCCCGCCCGCCCGAGTCCCATCGCCGCCTCCATCTGGGCCCGGAGCGCGCCTCCGTCCCCACTCTTGTGAATCCAGCCCACCTCAGGCCGGTCGATCGCCTCCGGGTTTCCGCCCACCCGACTCGCGATTGCCGGACGCCCACACGCCAGTCCCTCCACCAACGCGTTCGAAAATCCCTCCTTCAGGCTGCTCAGAACCACGACGTCCGCCGCGCTGTAGACCGCCGCCATGTCGTCGCGCCGCCCCGCAAGAACGACCCGCTCCGCCAAGCCCACCGCCTCCGCCCGCTGCGACAATTCGTCCCTCATCTTGCCATCGCCCGCGAAGACCAGCCGCGCCCCCTTCGCGGCGGGCCCCGCCGCAAACGCCTCCAGCACCCCCAATGGATTCTTCTGCGGGTGAAGTCGGGCCGGCACCACGAACACCACCTCCTCCGCGGTCGCGCCCCATTCCCTCCGCAGCCGCTCCCCCGCCTCCTCGTCGAAGACAAAACGATCCATGTCGATCCCGTTGTACAGGATGGGCACGTGCTCCCTCCGGAGCCCGAGTCGCCGGCAAACGTCCGCCTGTACCGCCGCGGATACCGCGATCGTGCCCGTGCGGAAGCGCGCCACATGCCGGTCCACAAGGGCCTGGCGCGGGGAATCCCAACTGTCGACGTTGTGCACCTGTGCCAGCCGCACCGCTGTCCCCGCCCACCACCCTCCGAGCGTCCCCGGTATGTTCGCCCGGTACATGTGGGTGTGTACCACGTCGGCCCCCCAGCGCCGGAACGCGCCTGCCAGCCTGGCAATCCCCCCCGGCGAGAGACGCCCGTGCACCGGCACCACGTCCACCGGAATGCCCCCGTCACGAAGTTCCGCCGCGAGCGGCCCCTCCTCGCGAATGCAGGCCACCCGCACCCCCCATCCCTTCTCCGCCAGCCGCGGCAACACCGCCACCAGCCGCCGCTCGATCCCCCCCACCGGCAGCCAGGTAATCACGCGGACAACAGTCCGTTCTCCCTCGCTCATGGCTGCCCCGCCCCGGGAAGAATCGGGTGGCAGTAAGGAAGCGTCCGGACCTCGATTCCCCTACCGGAATCGCTTGGGGGAAGGATCTGGAGCTCGAGCAGCCGTTCCCCCTCAACCCCCTTCTCCAGCCAGTGGGCCTCGACCCGGGAACCGTCGAAGTCCGCTCCGTCCGTCATCCCAAGGCACTTGCGCAGGATTCCCGGCACGAAACCCGTCTCCGAGATGAAGACCGCCTCCTCAAGCCTCTGAAAGGCGGGGATCGGCGTCCGCATCAGACGGTAGGCGGGGATTTCCCGCTCGGAACTGAGGATCAGGCCCTCGCGCCGGACAACCGGAACGCCAATGTGCTCCGCCAGGCGGTCCTCCCCAGGGCTCGGGAAGTAGTCCGTCTCCTCGAGGACCTTCTCGAGCCGCTCCAGATAGACACGCCGGGGCTGAGTGAAGGGGAAGAAGGCGAGCCAGCGGACCGGCTGGCCGGACCCGTCCTGGCTCCAGAAGTAGACGACACCGTAGTCGCCGAGGCTGGTACGCAAGGCCCTCAGGCTTTCGAGCTGGCCTGCCGTGAGGCCTCCCGGCCCCTCGAGCAGGAGGGAGTCCACGCGAAAAACATAGAGGCCGTCGTAGGGCTCCTCGGGCTCGAGATAGCGGACCGGCTGGCGCTGGTTGAGGGCTGTTCCCAGCCAGGCAACCGCCAGTAGCGTGGCGACAAGAAAGACCCCGAAGATGGAGAGCCAGGTGCGCCGGAGCCGCGAGAGTCGGCGTTCCTCGGGCGTGGGCTCGCGGCGCTTGAGCATGGATGGGACGGTCGCCGTTGGGGGCGGGGAAGTGAAGGGAAAAAGGAGACCGCCCCCACGAGGGGGGCGGTCAAGGGAGACATGCCTGGTGAAAGCCGGAGCGTGTGTTACTGCTTCACGCGCCAGACGTCGCCGGGGCTGACGGTCCCGTTGGTCGGGTCGTAGGTGTAGGCGTCGGTGACGTTGCCGGTGAGGCCGGACGAGCCCGAGCCCGTGAGGAGGAGCACCGAGGGCTGCGACACGCGGGTGTCGTAGACCGTCTCGAGGTCCGCGCTGCGGAAGTTGGCCGGAACGTTCGGGCCATCATCCAGGGTGGTGTCGGCCCAGCCGAGGTCGCCGCCGGCGATCTGGTCGACGTCGGGACCGAAGGAGCCGAGAATCCAGCCGCGGCCCTCCGTCCAGTAACGGAAGCCGAGGCCACGGGTGTCCGCGAACGGGTCGGGGAAGTTCGAGGTGATGTACGCAACCGGGGTGGTCAGCGTGGACATCTGCTCGGTTCCGACGCGAATGCGGAAGGTGGAGGAGTAGTCGCCACTCGCGACGCCCTGAAGGACGTCACGGTCGGCCGTCTCGTCGATCGTCCGCGTGGAGGCCGGATACGTATTATTATCAATGTAGTACGTTTCAATGGCCGTCGCAAGCGAACGA
The DNA here is from genome assembly GCA_964420455.1 of uncultured Candidatus Sumerlaeota bacterium. Classification (GTDB taxonomy): domain Bacteria; phylum Sumerlaeota; class Sumerlaeia; order SLMS01; family SLMS01; genus CAYQTO01. The sequence goes on from CAYQTO010000188.1 coordinate 5,082, forward strand.
TGGTCGGAGCGGACACGCGACACCTTGGAGCGCGTCTGCGCTTCGAGGAAGTTGGGGACCGCGATGGCGGCGAGAATCGCGATGATAGCCACCACGATCAACAGCTCGATGAGGGTAAAGCCGCGAAACTTCTTCACGCCAATCCCTCCTTTCTTTGGGAAGGTGAGCGCCCCATACGGGGTCGCTGTGTACAGATGGGAGGAGGCTTTTTTCAAGCACCTCAGAGGTCAAGAGCGAAGAAAACGCCCCCTTGCCGCATTTTCAGACGAAAAGCCCCTGAGCCACCGTTAGCCCCACGATCACCACCCCAAGGCCACCCAATAAGAGTAAAAACTTACCCCATCGGGTTAAAGTCTTCCTTGCCAGGGGCGCCTCGAAGCCGAACTCAAGCAAAGACACGACGAACGCCACGAGCAGCGTCAAGTAGACCATGCTGGTAAGAAAAACCCATCCTGCCACGTTAGGCCCCCTCCGTCCCTTCCCGAGTCTCTGGCGTGTTTTCCGGTCCGGATGAAGAGGGGCTGGCGGAGAGGTCCGGATTGCCCGCGAGGAGGTCGTAGAGGCGTACCGTGGAGAAGTAGTTCAGCCCGCCGGCGACGATGAGGTGGAAGGCGCCAAGGTCCGAATAATCCTTTGCGCCGAGGGCGATCAGGTTGAAGGGGTGATTCAGGTCGTCCTGCCCCAGTTGCTGGAGGTATTGGAGCCCCAGCCAGCCGCCCCCGTGGAAGGCCTGGGCCAGATAGGTGAGGATTCCAACCAGGTTGAAATTGGGGCTGCGGGGCATCCAGGAGGCGGGGGCCAGAATGTACCCACCCAGCCAGATGCCGACGAGGAAGCAAAGGTTGAGGAGCACAAAGAGGGTGATGCCGCGGGCATAATCACGGCAGGCAATGTAGCCGGCACCCGGGATGAGCCAGTTGAGGGCACAAAGGAGGAGGGCGACATGGACAGGTCGGCGGGGCAG
>CAYQTO010000189.1:0-6042 GCA_964420455.1 uncultured Candidatus Sumerlaeota bacterium
AGATTCGCCCCGAGAAGAACGCCCACTGCCAGGAGCGGCAGCGCCGGGATGAGGAAACGGGTCTGCTGGGGCCCAAGGGCCCACAAGGCAAAGGCCAGCCAGAACCCGAGGAAGAGGATTCGGAATCCGCGCCGTCGAAGGAGCACCAGCCCGAGCGGCGCCAGAACAAACGGCAGGTGATAGAGCGACCCGGCGAAGCGGTCCGCCCGGTCCTCGCCAAGAAGCGCCACCCGCCACGGCAGGAGCAGATAGTCCGTCAAGCCGCGGCCCATGCCAATGGTTCGCTGCCAGTCGACCAGCGCGTCGAGCATCGCAGGCGTATAGCCGCGTCCCCCCACCACAAGCGGATAGACGGGATTCCCCGTCGTGACCCATGCCCGGATGGCCCACGGCAGAAAGACCAGCAACGCGATTCCGGCACCGGCCGCCAGCCATGCGGGCCGCAGCAAGGCCCCCCTATCGCGCGAAGTTCCCATCACGACGGCCGCAAGGCCCAACGCAAAAACCGGCATCACCGCCGTGTATTTGCATCCCGCGAGGTAACCCGCCAGCACGGCGAGGACGCCCATCCGCAGCGCCGACGGACGGCGCAGAAACTCCAGGAACACTCGCAGCCACAATACCACATGGAACGCGATGGCGAGATCGATATACGCCACACCCGCCTCAAAGAAGACCATGTAATTGGCAACGAGGAAGAGCGCCGCCAACGCCCCCGCCGGGCCCGACCCAAGCCGCCGCCCGCACCCCACCAGCAGGGGCACCAGTGCCATGGCAAACAGCCAGTGGATCTGCTTGGGCGCCGTGTCGTCCGACGTCCACATGCCAACCAGGTAAAGGCACTGGATGTTCATCGGCATGGCCGCCTGGAGGTTGAGGGGGATGTGCACCATCCCCCCGGCCTCGAGCCATGCCTCGGGCGCGCGCAGGTGATAGGAGTGCTCGTCCCAGGAGTAGGGAGGCGTGAGCGTATCGATGCCGCGATAGACGAGGATCGCGACGGCCGCCCCTGCGAAGAGGAGCGTCAGGAGCCAATCGATGCGGTTCCCGGAGCCGAGGCGTATAGACAGCCCGTGCCGCCCAAGGAAGAAGGCCCCGATCCCCACGGCGATCAATCCCTGGGTTGCGACGAACCCGGCACCATTCAGCAGCCCGACAGCCGCGAGGAAAAACCCCCATCCACCGAGAACCACCGTACCGATGCCGAAGTCCGCAGCCAGGCCCAAGCTGGCGAGACGCCGGTCGGGCAGCCGACGGAGCAGGGCGTGGCCGATGCCCGCCGCCCCGGCGAGGAACCCCGCCGTCCACAACACCCGAGCAATGGCCAGCCAGGGGTGCATCGCCGTGTCGGAAAAGGACCAGACGTCCAGGGCGGCAAGCTGCAAGGACGCGATCCCGTAGAGGACGAGAAGGGTGGCCGCGGCGACGGCGCGCACGGGGAGGCCGGCTAGGGCTCGCGCGGTGCTTCCGGTGTCTGCTCGAGAATCCATGGCACCGGAAAGCCGGGATCCTGGTTGCGGCGCAAGCGTTCAAGGCCCGCCTGGGCACGATCGGCGACCGGATCGTTGAGGGTGATCTGGGCCGCCGCAGCCAGATGGAGCTCCCCATTGGCCCGGTCGCCCCCGCGAAAGAGCGCCGCCGCGAGGATGTAGTGCGCCATGGCGTCGTTGGGCACCCGGGAGGTATAGACATTGAGGGCGTCGGCAGCCTCGCGATAGGCGGCGAGCTGATAAAGCGCCAGGCCGCGAACGCGTTCCGCAGCGACCTCGCTCCCGGTCCACTGGGCCTCGTACTGGGGACGCAGGGAAATACTTCGGGCGGCGAGAACAAGGGCGGCCAGGGGCTTCCCATCGGCATAGAGCTCCGCGGCGGCCTCCGCATCGCGCACGCTCTGGCGGTCCTCCGGCTTGGTGTTTGGACGCTGCTCCCCGTCGGGATTCCATGTGGTCTCGTCGTGCGCGTTATCCCACGCGTCGTAGAGCTCGCCAAGGGCCTGCCCCAGATCGCCCCGCCCGTGGTACAGCGCCAGGTCGCCCAGCCCGAGGGCACCGTTCGTCGGATCGTACAGGGCCCAGCGCGGATCGATCCCGAGGTTGGCGAGGCCATGGAGGGGATGGGCCGGCGGACCATCCATCGCCACGCCCGGCAGGGGAAGCTCGCGGGCGCCGTCCTGGCCCACCGAAAGCACCATCACCCCGCGTCCCGGTATCGCCCACCACCGCACCCGCTCGTTGTTCGAGGCAAACGGGTCACGGGGCGCATACAGGCCTGCCATTTCCGGGCGCGCCTGGAACTGGCCCCCGGCATCCACGAACGGGAGGAACTCCTCGCCGCGCAGGTCCGGAAACAGCCCGTATTGGTTGTAGTACTCGTTGATGTACGGCCGGAGGGACTCGAACTCCTCCTCGAGCTCCGCATACAAGGGGGCGGTCTCGCGGGCCCGCTGCGCCTCGAGAAGGGAAATCCGGTACGCCTGAACAGAGGGAACGCCAAACGGTGCAGCCGCCAACGCCACCGCCAGCCCACAGGCCAGCCGGGCCGAAACGGGCCGATCCGGATCCACAAAGAACATCCCCACCAACGCGATCACGAATGTCACCAGCATGAAGGGAAAGGCCGCCAGCGGGAGGCCGGTGCCGTAATAGACAAGGATTCCAAGGCCGGCGACGCAGAAGGCAAGGTAAGGAAGGATTTTGTTCATGGTGGGCCGCCGGACAGGTGCATGCAAAAAATCAGGAAGAATTCAGAGAAAAAAGAGGAAAGCAACCCCGAGTATGCGAGGGATCGGAGCGCCCGACCACACTTTCCTTTTGCGCGGTCGCGATGCCTTTGGTGCAGTTCACTTCCTCGAAACCACCGGCGACTCGCCAGGGGCCGAAGCTGCCCGTGTCCACCGATCGCGTAGAACCCGCGCCAAACCGTCTGCGCTCGCTTCCCGCCAAACCCCGCGTCATCTGCCTCGGACACGCGCTCAAGGAAACTTTGTCCGCGCCCATGGCCCTGAAGGGACTCGAGTTGGGTGCCGAGCTTGCCGGCGCCACGGTCGCCGCCCGGTACTGCATCAGCGATGGCGGTGATGGATTCCTGGAAGCCACCCGAGGCATTCTTCCCGGCCGGACCAACCGGGCGGTTGTCCCCGGCCCCTATGGCCCCCTCGCCGTCACCGACTACCGCTACGATTCGACCTCGGCCCTCGCCATCGTCGAGTCCGCCGGCGCGATCGGCCTTCGTCTCGCCCCTCCCGAACGGCGCGACATCATGGCCGCCGGAACAACCGGCCTCGGAAACCTCCTGCTCGCCCCCATCCAGATGGGCGCCAAGCAGATCCTCGTCGGCCTTGGCGGCTCCGCCACCTGCGATGGCGGCATCGGCTTCCTCCACGCCCTCATGGAAGGTCTGCGCTTCGGCACCCGAAGCGCCCGGTTTTTTGCCGCCCGCGACCTCGAAAATCCCCCCCCCATCGACTTCGACTTCCTCCGCGAGCAACTCAAACGCATCAACATCCGCGTCTATTGCGACGTGACCAACATCCTCACGGGGCCAACCGGGACGGCCTTCAACTATGCCGAGCAAAAGGGCGCCAGTCGCTACGAGATGCGGCTGCTTGAGTACCAGCTAGAGCGGTGGGCCGATCGCGTGGAGGATGCCGTGGGCCAGCCGGGGCTTCGCCGAACGCCAGGGGCCGGAGCTGCCGGCGGCCTCGGCTTCGCCTTCGCCGCCGTCGGTGCCACACTCGTTCCCGGCGCCGAGGCTTTCTGTGACTTGATTCATCTCAACGAACTGCTCGGGCAGGCCGACGGTCTCCTGACCTGCGAGGGCAAGTTCGACAACACGAGCTTTTCGGGAAAGGCACCCTGGCATGCGGCCCACATGAGCCAGATGGCGGGCAAGCCGTCATTGATCGCCTGTGGAACGGCAGAGGCACCGGCCGTGGAGAAGGCCGCGCTGATCGGTGTCCGGGTGACAAGCTTCGCCGATTCCCTGCCCCGGGAGCGTTGGGCTGCGGAGGCTTTCAGCCGCCTGCAGGAAGCCGCCCGGGCGTATATACGCACCGGGCGGTAGGAGCCCGCTCCTGGCCGGTCCTCTACCCGGCGCCGTCAGTGCCCCTTTTCCACATAGGCGCGGAAGTTCTCGAGCGAGGAGCGCAGACCGCTGTCCGCCAGCCCGAGCCAGTTGCTGACCTTGCCCACGATGTCCGGCCCCGGAACGTCGTAGTCCACGGCAAGCGTCAGGCGCGTCTGGTCCGCACCCAGCGATTCCAGCTTGGCGCTCCCGCGGTGGCTGATCTTGCCTCCCGTCGTCTCCCACGTATAGACGTGGTCCTGCTCCTTGTTCACCCGCGCCGTGTAGTCAAAGGGGATCCCCGCCACGCGGAGGTCGACGTCGATCTGGTCGTCCCCCGTCTTCTTCACACTCCGGAAGTAGGGGATGAACTCGGGGTACTGCTCCCAGTTGGTGTAGTGGGTTTCGACGACGTCGACGGGTTGGTTGATTTCGATGCTCTGTGTCATGTTGGGCATGGAGCGATGTCTCCTCTTGGTGGAATAATATTGTGGGGTTCAAGGTCCGCGCCAAGTTACTCCGGGACGGATCCGGACGCCTTCGCCGGCCGGATGGGACGCCTCGGCGACTTCGCCCCGCCATCCAGCCCCTCCGCATGGCGGACGATGTTCGAAGCCATGCCCTCGAAGATAAAGAAGTGGAAGGGAAGCACGGCGAACCAGTAGATGTCGCCCAGGAGGCTGGTCGGCCAGAAGCGGGCACGCTGGATGAAGAAGCATCCGCCTTCGTCATCACGGGGAACCGCGTGAAACTCGAGGCGAGCAATGCCGGGGAGCTTCATCTCCGCGTCGAGTACGAGCCGGCGACCGGCAACGTAATCCCGCACGCGCCAGAAGTCGATCGTGTCGCCCACATGAATGTCGTCGGGGTGAGACCGGCCGCGGCGCATGCCAAAGCCCCCCACCAGCCAGTCAAGCAACCCGCGCAGTTGCCAAAGCCAGTTGCCGTAGTACCAGCCCGTCCTGCCCCCAATGCGGCGAACAATGGAGAAAATCGCCTCCGGCGAGGCATGGGTCCCGACAACCCGCTCGTCCCGGTAGTAGCGCCGCGCCTGCTCCGGCTTGACCACCCGAAAGAACGCATTTGCCGCGTCCGTCCAGCGGGTTTCCCGCGTGCCCTCCTCCTCGCGCTTCTTCGCAAGCTCCACCGCCTGTCTATACGTCAGGGAAGGCACCGTGATCCAATCACGGATCCGCTGGTCGCGTGTGACAACGTCCTCGCGGAGGCTTTCCACAAGCGGCTTGGCCACGTTGAACGGCACCCGCGTCACCAGGTTCAGCCAGTAGCTTGACAGATGCGGCGTCAGCACCGGCACGGTGAAGATCCACACCCGGCGCCCGAAGACCTCCGCCGCGATTTCGAGCATCCGTTTGTATGTGAGGACCTCGCCCCCGCCAATCTCCAGCGTTTCGCCAATCGTCCGCGGCTCCTCCAAGCAGCCGACCAGATACGCAAGAACCTGACGGATGGCGACGGGCTCGCACCGCGATGCGACCCAACGAGGCGCCACCATCACCGGCAGCTTCATCACAAGGTCGCGGATGATCTCGAAGGACGCACTCCCCGACCCGACGATGATCGCGGCACGGAGCTCGGTCACGGGCACTTTGCCCGACCGAAGCGAATCGCCCGTCTTCATGCGGCTGGCAAGATGGGCCGACCGGCCGGTTCCCGGGAGCCCGCCGAGGTAGATGATTCTCCGGACTCCTGCCTGCTCCGCCGCCCGGGCGAAGTTCTGCGCCGCCAGCCGGTCCCGCGAGTTGTAATCCCGCTGACTCGACATCGAGTGGACCAGGTAATAGGCGGTGTCCACCCCTTCGAAAACGGCGGGCAGCGAGTCGGGCTTCAGGGCATCGGCCTCGCCCAGTTCGACCCCGTCCCAATTGCGCGCCCTGAGCACGCGCTCGTTGCGCGCCACGGCGCGGATGCGAACGGGCTCGTCGAGCAATCTCGGAATCAGCCAGGTGCCGACGTAGCCGC
>CAYQTO010000190.1:0-5994 GCA_964420455.1 uncultured Candidatus Sumerlaeota bacterium
GGCGCCACACCCGGGATCCCTATGGCATCTGGCTCTCGGAAGTCATGCTCCAGCAGACCACCGTCGCCACCGTCCGCCCGCGGTGGGAACGCTTCCTCTCCCGATGGCCCACCCTTGCGGACTTGGCCGCCGCACCACGGGAGGAGGTCCTCCACGAGTGGACCGGGCTGGGCTACTACGCCCGGGCGCGCAATCTCCACGAGGCGGCCCGCGTCGTTGCCCGCGATTTCGGCGGGCGACTGCCCGCCCGCTACGAACTGCTGCTCGCCCTCCCGGGCATGGGCCCCTACACGGCGGCCGCCGTCGCCTCCATCGCTTTTGGCGAGGCGGTTGCCGTCCTCGATGCCAACGTCGAACGGGTGCTCGCCCGGCTGCTTCGCTTCGAGGAGGACGTCCGCACCCCCGCAGCGAAACGCCAGCTGCTCGGCGAGGCCGGAGCCCTTCTCGCCCCCCGGCGCCCGGGCGACTTCAACCAGGCGATGATGGAACTCGGCGCGACCGTCTGCCTGCCCAAGGCCCCCCGCTGCGACGCGTGCCCGGTCCGCCCCGACTGTGCCGCACGCGCCACCGATGACCCTTCCCGGTTTCCTCTCCGCAAGCCCAAGCCTCCGATGGAACCGGTCCGGGAGGCCGCCGCGATCCTCCGCCGGGGCGACACCATCGCCCTGCTCCGCCGCCCAGCAGGCAGGAGCTTCGGCGGCATGTGGGAACTGCCGCGGGTGGTTTGCGAGGACGGCGAGGAAAGCCGCCACGCCGCCGCCCGCGCCCTCCGCGAGCAGCTTGGCCTTTCCATCTCCTCGCTCCGTGGCCCCGTCTTTCGCCTCAAGCACACGGTGATGCGGCGGCGGATCACCCTGCTGGTGTTCGAGGCGGCCGACGACCGCGCCCCCGAGCCACTGGAAACGGAAACCCACGAGGAGGCGGCCTGGCTCCTGCCGGCTGAATGGCTCGACCTGCCCAAGTCGACGACCCAGGCGCGGCTGGCCCGGAACCTTGCCGGAGAAGCAGCCTCCCCCGCCCCCACGCAGGAGGGGGAAACCGACCACGACCTCTTTGCCGAGGAATCGTAAATAGCCGCATTTCCCCGTTGACGCGCCCAACCGCGGAGAGAAGGGTTTCGCCTCTTCGCGGCGATGTGTCGCGCCAGCCTGGGCGAATAGCTCAGTTGGTTAGAGCACCTGCCTTACAAGCAGGGGGTCACAGGTTCGAATCCTGTTTCGCCCACCAAGCTTGAAGGGCGGCGAAGACCGCGGGGGCGTAGCTCAGTTGGTTAGAGCGCCGGCCTGTCACGCCGGAGGCCGCGGGTTCAAGTCCCGTCGCTCCCGCCACTATTACCAGTTTGGACGAACATCCCGGTAGCGAGCCCTTTGGGGTGGGGTTTGGGGCGACCGGAAACCTCGCAACGGCCGGGGCTGCACCAGCATTCTTTGCTTGCGAAATTCAGTCGAGTATGATCACCATTATCATGAATTAAGGTGTTCGCGGCACCAGTTGCCTCCGCTCGCCCTCGGGCGCGCAGCAAAAGGAGGTGTCGATCATGTATTCCGAGAAGCTGCCCAAGCCCCCGCTCCACCCATGCCGACGCCTCGGGACCGCAATCGCTAGCCTCTTGCTCCTATCGGGTGCGCGGCTCGCGATGGCGGACCCGGTTGTCCTCTCCTCGATCGAGGACATCCAGCTCATCGGGAATGTGGGAACCCATCCTCTCGATGGTGACTACGTCCTGGCGGGTGATATTGTTGCCTCGGCAACCGCGAGCTGGAATGCGGGAGCGGGATTCGTCCCCATCGGCAATTTGGCGGCGCCTTTCGTCGGCAGCTTCGACGGTGGCGGACACGTCGTCAGCGAGCTGACGATAAACAGGCCGACCGCTGAGACCGTCGGCTTGTTCGGGTACGTCGGACCCGGCGGCGTGCTCACCAACGTTGGGATCGTCGATGCCTCGATTACGGGGGGAACTTTTGCCGTGGGGACGCTTGCGGGCTGGGTGCGCGGCGGGTCCGTCAGTCGATGCAGCACCACAGGTAGCGTCGCCTCGACCGATCAGGGCATCAACGCAGGGGGCCTCCTCGGTTGGCTGGACGAATCACTTTGCGAGGACTCTCGTGCGGAGGTCGCGGTCACAGTTGCGGGTCAGGCGGCCCAGGGGGGAGGACTGGTCGGCCACTGCAGCAGCGCTACGATCCGCCACTGTTCTGCCGCCGGAAGTGTCAGCATCGATGGTCCTACCGCCGAGGGTGGTGGGCTCGTTGGGGCGATTGGTCTCCGCGACGCATCTCTCCTCCCCGCCTTGATCGAACGATCCTTCGCCACCGGCCCGGTCCACGCGACGGGGGTTGCCTACGGTGGGGGGCTCGTCGGCTACGTCGGGCGCCTGACCGAAGTCAGGGAGTCGTGGGCAGGCGGCAACGTCCGCGCCGAGGGATACCCAGGAGGGCTTGCGGGATACTCGGAAGGAACCCTGAGCGATTGCCTTGCCATGGGGGCAGTGACCGCTGGTCCGCTCGCCCTCCGTGCGGGGGGGATCACCCAACAGATCGGCCAGTGGAACGGCACGATTTCCCGCTGCCTCGCGACCGGCCCCATCACACGCGAGGGAGCAGGCACGACACTGGGCGGCATTGTTCCTGTCGCCCTGGGGGAGAACCGTGTCCTCGCCTCCTTCTGGGACACGACGGCCACCGGGGTGGCGACCTCCGGGGGTGGCGACGAAGCCATGGGGTTGATGACGAGCGAACTTCGGAGCTTGGCGCCCTTTGCGGCCGCGGGATGGTCCATTAGCGATGGCGCAACGCCGGAGTTCCTGTGGACCATCCGACCCGGCGAATACCCGAGCCTTCAGGGGGCGCAACCAATCGCTCTCTCGGGCGACTTCACACTGACGGTCGGCCCAGACGGCGACGTTGGCACTCTCTCCGCACTTGGCCACGGAATCTATTCCTTCGCCCTCGTTCCCGGTCCCGGCGACGACGACAACGCCTCATTCGAGGTCCTTGGCGATGTGCTGCGCGCCGTCTCTCCCTCCACGCTCGCCACGCGGAACTACCGGGTCCGGGTGGGGGCGACGCCCTCGAAACGCGACTCCGACTCGTTCGAGACGCCGCTGACAATCAGCGTCCTTTCCGCCACCGTCTCACCTGCCTTCGGTTGGTGCATTTACTAGCCCAACCAACGGGTGGGGCTCGAGCAGACCGAAATCCTCCTCGGAAAGTGCAGTAGCGGTTCGCCTGACGTATGGAGCACCCCGTCGGGTAGCCGTGCCACTGGGAAAGGGGAATGGCGGTCACCAGATGGGTCTGGCGCGAGGCTGGCAGCCGCCTCCCCGTGACTCCCAGGAAATCGACGACTTTCGTGGATAACCGCGGGAATGGTCGCGCTGGTCACCTCCGTCCAGCCTGATAGAGGATGGGGCGCAAAGACGGAGCGGGGCGGTGGGGCGACTCGCTCGGTTCGTCAGAGCGCCGGCCTGTGTCGCCCGAGTCGGCACTTTGAAGCTCCGTCGCTCCCGCCAGTTTCTTCCCCAACCCCTCACCGAAATCGGTCGGTCATTCGCCCCTCACGGTGGGGCCGGGGACGGGCTCACCCGTCGAACTTGATGCCGACCTGGCTCTCGCCGAGTTGGGCCCTGGGCGTGTCACCCGCAACTACGGTGCGGTCCTTACCACCGTGTTTGGCGGCGTAGCAGGCGGCGTCGGCGCGCTGGAAAGCCTCGTGGACGGTTTCCGGCCGCGGGATGGGACCGGCAGCGCCGATGCTGGTGGTCGGGGCGGCCTCGCCGCGGGCGACCTGCTCGATGGGGACCTTCCGGAGGGCGTCACCAAGCCGTTGCGCGACGGCGGTGGCCTGCTCGAGGGAGGGAGTCGCGAGAAGGACGAGAAACTCCTCGCCGCCGATGCGAAAGGCGCGGTCGTCCTCGCGAAGGGTCTTCTGGAGAAGGGAGCCGAAGGCGCGGAGGAGCTCATCGCCGGCGGCATGGCCGAAGGTGTCGTTGAACTTTTTGAAGTTGTCCAGGTCGAGGACGAGGAGGCAGCGGCCGGCGAGGGGCTCGGGGGCGAGGCGTTCGAACGCCCGGCGATTCCCGAGGCCCGTGAGGGCGTCGAGGTTGCTTTCCCGGCGATAGGCCTCGCGGGAGGCCATGAGCCGTGCCCGCGTTTCCTGCTCGCTCGCCACCCACGTCACCACCCCGCCCGTGGCGAAGGCCAGGCCGATGGGCTGGAGGGTTTCAAGTACGTCCATCCAGGTGCGAATGCGGCCATAGGTGACGACCTCCTGGGCGAGGTCGCGCATGAAGGAGATGGCGATGAAGGCGAAGCCCCACTGAAGATAAAGGCGCGGACGGGTGGGGATGTTGAGCTTGGGGAGGAGGGCGATCCAGGCGACGGTAAGGAGGGTGGAGAGAGCGCCCGAGGCCACGTCGAGGTAACTCCACTCCGCGGCGGGAACGGGGCTGCCAGGAGCCACCAGCACGAAGAACGCGAGCAGGGCGTAGAGGGGGACGAGGAAGTTGCGGGCCATGGGGCCGTGGCCGAGGTCTGAAGTCGGGGTCTGTTTTTGTGTCGGGCCTGTGGGCGAACGGGGGCAACCGGGTTTCCGATGGTCCAGGGGAAGGCGGGAAATCGTCTTGCCGATCAAGAGGCTGGGCAGCCCAGATCATGGTGAATTTGTCCATCGGGAGCCATACAATGAAATTGCTTTGCCTGACGGTCCTAGTCGGCCTTCTGGCCGGATGCAGCCCTCCACTACGAGTACTTTGTCATCCCGCTGATCTACGGAGAGTTCACCTACCGGGTGCGGGGCGATGTGTGGAAGCGGGTGGAGAATGAGTAGCGTCTATAAAGACAGACGACGTGTATGGTCGTAAACGGCCTCGCGCCGCCCTGGGGTGGGGCGGGGTCAGTGATGACCCCAGGTGGGCTTGTGCTCGTAGGTCTCGTTGACGAACTGGCCGTCCTGCATCCAGTAGCGCTTGTTCTTGTACTTGCAGGACTTCGTTTTGATGTGTTCCTCGAACTCGTCCCAGAAGAGGTTGAGGGCGGAACTGACGGGCCAGGCGGCGGCGTCGCCGAGGGCGCAGATGGACCGGCCGCAGATCATGCCCGTGTTGGGGCCGGTGCCGGCGATGGAGCGGAGCGTCTCGAGGTCGCCCTCCTGGCCCTCGCCGCGCTCGATGCGAAGGATGATCTTGTGGAGCCAGGCACTCCCCTCGCGGCAGGGGGTGCATTGGCCGCAGGACTCGTGGCGATAGAAGGCGCTGAGATTGGCCAGCGCCCACACCGGGCAAACCGTGTGGTCCATCACCATCATGCCGGCGGAGCCGAGGAACGAACCGGCGTTCTGGATGCCCTCCATGGAGACGACCGCGTCGAGGTTCTCGTCGGTCGGCAGCAGCCAGGGGACCGATGAACCGCCGGGGATGATGAACTTGATATCGTGGTCGTTTCGGACACCGCCGCACAGGTCGTAAATGACCTCGCGGAGGGTGACGGTCATGGGGATTTCGTAGACGCCGGGGTTCTTGACGTGGCCGGAGACGCAAAGCATGCGCGGTCCGGTGGAGCGCTCGTGGACGTAGCTCTTGAACCAGTCGACGCCCTTCTTGAGGATCCAGCCGACGTTGATGATGGTTTCGACGTTGTTGATGATCGTGGGCTTGCCATAGAGACCGCTGATGGCGGGGAAGGGGGGCTTGAGCTTGGGGTAGCCTCGATACCCCTCGAGCGATGTGAGGAGGGCGGTTTCCTCGCCACAGATATACGCGCCCGCACCCCGGTGAACAACGATGTCGACGCGGCGGCCGGTACCCGCGGCGTCCTCGCCGAGGAGCCCCGCCGCGTATGCCTCGTCCACGGCCTTCTGCATCACCTTGGCGGCGTTGTAGTACTCGCCGCGGATGTAGATGAAGGCCTTCTCGCTCTCGATGGCAAGGCAGGTGCAGATAACGCCCTCGATAAGGGTGTGGGGCCGCTGCTCCATGAGGGGGCGGTCCTTGCAGGT
>CAYQTO010000191.1:0-5943 GCA_964420455.1 uncultured Candidatus Sumerlaeota bacterium
CGAGGACGTGCCCGTCATGAGCGGCGATGGGAATCCGATCACTCGCGACCAACCTTTCCGCTACAAGTCGTATGTGCAGAGGCTGCGCGCACTTTACAATGACGGGCTGCTGGACATCGACTTGGTCGAGGGCCTCGACGAGAAGGATGTTCCCTATGCCATCTACGAGGATCGGCTGACCCGGATGGGCGACGAGTTGCCGGCGTTCCTCAGCAAAGAGTATATCCCGCTCAAGCCTCGGAGACTTCTCGGTGCGGGAAAGGTGATCCCCGATGGCAGCGATGGCTCCGCGGAATTCCGCATCGCAGGTGAGTACTACTGGGCTGTTCCCGGAGTGGACTCCTCCGCAAGGAGGGTCCGCATGGACGGCCGCCTGCTCGAGGAAAATCCGGTGCGTATAGACGACGGGCGGCACGTGTTCGAGTGGGCGGGCGAGGGGCATCTGGTCCTGTGTGTCGCGCCGCCAGAACACTGGGGAAACTGGGAGGTCACCATCGACCATGACCTGCCAAGGCGAAGCGAATATCCTGAGAAGTTGTTCGAACTGGGCTTTTGGTAATTCCAGTCAGACGATTTGGCGCCCCTGGCTGACGATGAGCTCGGCCAGGAGGCCGATCCCGCCCAACAAAATCGCGACGCAGATGAGAATGATGTCGGACTCCTGCAAGGTAAAGGGCGGGAGGAGGAAAAGGTCGTAGATAGACTTGAGGATGCCGAGCAGCAGCAAGGCGCCGGCAACCGGCATATAGACGCGCAATGGGCGGAAGAACGTGATCATGCGGAGAATCGTCGTCAGATATTTGAGCGTGTCCTTCACCGGATGGAACTTCGACTGGCCGATGCGCTTGTAGTACGGCGTGGGGACATACTTCACCGGGTGCCCATTGGTGAGGAAGGCGAGGGTCATGCTGGTCACGCAGGAGAACCCATCGGGCAGCACCCAAAGGTAGCGGATCATCACGTCGCGCTTGAAGGCCTTCAGCCCCGTGTTGAGGTCCGGGATCTGGTGGCCGGAGATATAGATCGCGACCTGGCGCAGGAGCCACTTCATGGGAACACGGAGGAGCTTGAGGGTGCCCATTTCGCGGGTGCGGGCGCCGTTGACCTGGTCATAGTCGGGGAAATGGCGAAGCATCTCGGGGATGGTGGCGGGCTCGTAGGTGCCATCGGCGTCGAGCATGACAATGATCTCGCCCCGTGCCTGGAGGGTGCCCGTCCGGCGCGAGGCTCCCGATCCCTGGTTCATCACGTGGCGGACGACGCGGGCGCCGGCCTTCTCCGCCGCCTCCGCCGTCCGATCCGTCGAGGCATCGTCGACCACCAGAATCTCATAATGGATGTTCTCTGGGTCGAGTGCCCGTCGGACCTGTCGGATGACCTTGGGGATGGCGCGCTCCTCGTTGAAGGCGGGCAGCACAACGCTGACGAGACCGGGCTCGGACGGATGGGGGACGGAGCAGGGAATCACGGTAAAGATGAACTCCGATGACAGGGCGGGGATTCAGGCAACCTTTCCCGCCCGCGACCAGACGGGCAAGTCTTTAGGAACATCGGCGGAAACCGCGGGAACACGGCGCTTGACTTTACGATCTCCCGCTCCCTTTATTCCCATCTCTTCTCGGGAAGGCCCCCAGTCTGGTATGGTCGAACTTTCTGCCTGCAACTGCCTTATCCTCCGATCGTCGGCCTTCCGCATCCTCTTGTTCTCCGCCCTCGTGACCTTGCTCGCGTTGCAAGTTCGCTACTCGATGACCTCCGGCATGGAGCCCGACGAGTTACAGTTCCTGAACAACGCCTATGCGATGAACGATGGCGAGACACTCTATGCGGACATCTGGGACAATCATGGGCCAGCGACGAACTATCTCCTGGCGTGGGGACTGAGTCAATACCACCCGGACGACGTGAGCTACTACCTGGATTTCCGGAGGCTGGGGACGTTGCTCAAGCTGGTAGTGGCGGTCGTTTTCGGCGTTTGGGCAGGCCGTTTTTTCGGCAACTTCTGGATGGGGTTACTGGCATCGACGCTGTTGCTCGCGACAGCTGCCCAATACTTGAAGGGGCACGAATTGAGGCCGGATAACGCGCTGACGTTGCTCTTTGTGGCGAGCCTTGCCTGCTGGTTCGAAGGCTGGCGCTCGCGGCGGTTGGCTTGGTTTTTTGCTGGTGGTCTCTTGATCGGTGGAGGCTTGTGGTTCGGGCTAAAGACGCTCCTGGCAGGGGTGGCGGTGGGTCTCATGTTTGGCCTTTGGTCGTGGCAGGAACGTCGGTTGGTTTGGAAGCCGCTCGTCGTGTATGGGGCGGGGTCCTCTCTCATGGCGGGCGGGTTAGTTGCCTATCTGGCAGTGCAAGGGAATCTGGGCGCGTTCTGGTCCGCCAACTTTCTTGAAAATCTGACCCACGAGAGACCGCCCGTGGAGGCAGGGCTAACGACTCTTTTGCGGGCGGATCCAATTTGTTTTTTCACGTGGACGGTTACGCTGATCTACGTTGGATGGCAGTTTTGGAAGTGCCGCGTACCGGCAGCGGTTGCGCTGTTGTCCGTCGCGGCTATCTTCATGCTCTTTCAATTCCTTTTTCTTCTCCCCATTCACAACCTCCAATCGTTGCTCATTACCGCACCTCCGATGGTACTTCTTACTCTGTGGTGCGTTGCACACGCAGCGGAAACTTTGGCGGCCCCAGCCGCGGACTGGGCTGTGCCGTGGCGTGGGGTTCTGGCCGGCACCGGTGTGATGCTCCTGCCCGTGTGGATGATGATCGATCTGCCTCGGGAAGGAGACCTCCCACAGGCTGTCACCTGGGAGCGCTGGCTGCTCCAATCGGTTCCGGGCGATGCCTTGGTCATGAGTGGCGAGGGCAACCCCGTCACCCGAGACAAGCCATTCCGTTACAAGTCGTTCGTGCAGATGATTCGAAAGGCGGTCAACGAAGGCGATTTGGATCTGGACCTTGTTCGTGAACTTGACGAGCGCGATGTGCCATACACCCTCTTCGATAATCGGCTCACCCGTATGGGGGACGAGTTGGTGACCTTCCTGAGCGAGGAGTACCTTCCGTTGGACGCAGACAGACTTCTCGCGGCCGGAGATGTCGTGCTTCCTGAGGAGGAGGGTCTTGCAACCATCGAGATTGCTGGATTCTACTATTGGGCGACTCCGTTGGCGGCAGAGGGACCTGCCAGCATCACTATTGATGGACACCCCTTGGTGATGAATCCCGTCTACCTTTCCGATGGAGTTTATCGAATCGAATGGGATGCGTCCGGCCCCTTCGTCCTTTGCATCGCCCCCCCGGAGCTCTGGGGCAATTGGGCGGCAACCATCCACCACGATCTTCCAACCCGAAGGAACTATCCCAAAGGGTTGCTGGTCTCGCGCTACTGGTAGGGACTTCTATTTCTCCAACCCGCGCGGAGGCTGATGGGTACCTGCGAACACTCCCCTTGTGTCGGGGGCGGGAGACTCGTTTCCTCCACGGTTTGAACCTGTCCCCACCGCCGAAGGAGCCCCCCCGATGAAGGTCTCGAAGAAAGCCGCTGGAATCGCCCCCTCGCTGACGCTCGCGCTCACCGCCAAGGCGAAGGAAATGAAGGCATCCGGGATCGATGTGGTGGGCTTCGGCGCCGGCGAGCCGGACTTCGACACGCCGGAGTTCATCAAGGAACGGACAGTCGCGGACTTGAAGGGGGGCATGACGAAGTACACGCCGGTCCGTGGGACGCCCGTGCTGATCGATGCCGTGCGGGAGGCCCTTCGCCGGGATTACGGCCTCGACTACGAAGCCGCGCAAATCCTCATCAGCATTGGGGGGAAACACTCGCTGTTTAACCTGTTCTTCTGCCTTCTGGACGAGGGGGACGAAGTCATTGTGCCGGCGCCCTACTGGCTGAGTTATCCGGAGCAGATCCGGGCCTGCGGCGGCGTTGTGAAGGTGGTGGACTGCGGGCCCGCGCAGGGCTTCAAGATGACGCCGGTCCAGCTCGCCGAGGCGATCACCCCCCAAACGGTCGCGGTGGTCCTCAACTCGCCCGGCAACCCCACCGGGGCCGTCTATACGCGCGACGAGTTGCTGGGCCTCGCGGAGGTCTTCCGTGAGCATCCGAAGGTGGCGATCATCAGCGACGACCTGTACATGAAGCTGGTTTACGAGCCGGCGGAGTTCGCGTCGCTCCCCGCCCTGGCGCCGGACCTCCTCGATCGGACGATCATCGTCAACGGCCTGTCGAAGGGTTATTCCATGACCGGCTGGCGGCTGGGATGGATGGCGGCGCCGAAGGAACTCGCCGCGGCGGCGTCGGCGCTCCAGGGCCAAAGCACGTCGAACCCGGTCAGCTTTATCCAAGGGGGTGCGGCGGAGGCGCTTCTGAGTGATCATGCTTTCCTCGGCCCCTGGAGGGACGAATTCCGCAAGCGACGGGACACCATCGTGCGCGAACTCAACGCCATCCCAGGGGTGCAGTGCACCGAACCTGATGGCGCTTTCTATGTCTTTCCCAACGTATCGGGTCTGTACGGGCGCGAAGTGAACGGATTCCGCATCGAGGACTCGATGAGCCTTGCCAATGCCCTTCTCGAGGGCGCCAACGTGTCGTTGGTTCCTGGAGTGGCGTTCGGCGAGGACCGCTGCGTCCGGCTGTCCTACGCGACCTCGCTCGAGGCGATCGAGAAGGGTCTCACGCGGATCACGGAGTTTTTCCGCTAACGGGACACGAGAATGCTGCCCGGCCGTCAAATTAGTCATTGACGACCCTCAGGCGAAAAGTTGACTTACTGCTCCCGACGACAAGGGACACATCCCCACGCGTAGGAGCCTTCTTCCCCTCTCTCTCATTTTCCTCCCTCCCCTCCTCCAAAGGCCGTGCCCCCGGACCCCTCCGGGGGCGCGGCCTATTTTAGGCGCCCGAATTCCCGCTTGAGGGCCTTCTCCCCCACCGCGCACTCTTCACCCAAGACCGCTCGTGACCATTCCCCGACGGTGTGAGCCCTCCCCGCCGCTAATGGCACTCATTCCCGCCTCCGCCTTCCTCCTCGTGCTGGCCGCCGCGGCAAGCCTTGCCGCGCTCGGCTATGAAACCCAGGTGGCCTGGCCCGCTGCGATCGATGCCCGCGATCCCCAGACCGCCACCGAGGCCCTTCTCCAGCAATCCACCATCGCGGTGGCGGTGATCCTCGGCCTCTGGCTCGTGGGGTATCTGCTCAGCTTTCACCCTCGTCGGCGCGGCCGACCGCATGTGCTTCTTTGCATCTCCGGCTTCCTCGCGGCGGCGTCGGCCGCACTCCCCGCCCGCGAGGCACTGACCGCCTTCGGCATTATCTTCGAGGAGGTTGAGGCACCAAAGGTCGACGCCTACTTCCTCGGTCTCCTCGCTCTTGGGCTCGTCCCCCTTCTTCTGTATTCCGGGTTCGAGTGGATCAACCGACTGCTTTGGCCGACGCTGGCTAGCACCTTTGACCGGCGCGATTGGGCGGGTCCCGCGCTGATGGCGAATCGGATTTCCTTGCTGTTCAAACCGGGCCAGCGGGGGACGCTCCGGTCGGTGGCCCTCGCGCGGTTCCGGCGTGGCGTCCGCGGCGAGCCCGTCGCGGTCCTCAAGCAACTTTACGAGGAAGGCTCCCGCGACCCGGAAATTCTCGAATGCCTGTGCAAGGCCGCTGCGGAGGAAGGCAACCCGGAGGCCCACCTCCGCCATCTCCGCGAACTCCGCGATCAATTTCCCGAGGACGAGGACATCCGCGAGGCGCTCATCGAAGACCTCTACGACCAGGAGAAGTTCACCGAGGCGCTGGAGGAGATCGAGAAGGAGGACGTGCCCGGCGAGGAGGATGCGCTGTTGCGGTACACGACCGCGCTGCTCGCCGTGGGCCGACTGGAGGACGCGACGGAGGCGGCCCGACGGCTCGGGGAGGTGGAAGGCATTCCGTTCACCCAAAGCCAGAAGCT
>CAYQTO010000192.1:0-5824 GCA_964420455.1 uncultured Candidatus Sumerlaeota bacterium
ACGTGCTCGCCAAGCAGGCCGCCGTCGACGCAGGCGCCTTCGAAGCCATCCAATATCGCGAGGACGGCACCGTCACCGAAGCCTCCATCGCCAACTTTCACATGGTGAAGGACGGTGCCATCCACACGCACCCGGCGGACGGGCGCATCCTTGCGGGGTGCAAGCGCGCTTTCGTCCTCGCCATCGCCCGGGAAATCGGCATCCCCGTCCACGAGCATCACTTCGACCTCGAGTTTCTCCGCACCGCCGACGAGGCCTTCCTCACCTCCACCACCATCAACGCCTTGCCGGTAACGCGAATCGACGACGCCCCCGTGGGCATCGGTGCCGTGGGTCCCGTCCTCGGCCGTCTGATGCCTGCTATTACCGAGCGCCTTGAGGCGGTGATCACCCGGGCCCGCGAGGCCTCCTGACGCCCCGCCACCAACGCCCAGGAGCTTTCCGTGAACTGGTTTCGCCGCCCCAGCCCCCAATACATCAACATCACCAAGGCCACCAAGCCCGAGGAGGCCGTGGCCGTGCCCAAGGACCTGTGGCACAAGTGCACCAAGTGCGGGGTGTTGACGCTGCGGCGGGACTTCGAGGCGAACCAGTCCGTCTGCCCCGCCTGCAACAAGCACGAGCGGCTTTCCGCCCGCGCACGCATCCGCTTCCTCGTTGACGAGGGAACCTTTTCCGAGACCCACGGCGACCTGACGGCCGCCGACCCGCTGGAATTCGTCGCCAAGGTTCCCTACCCCGAGTACATCGCCCAGCAAACCCGCAAGGCGGGCGAGAACGAGGCCGTCCTTACCGGCACCGCGGAGATCGGTGGCGTCCGCTCCTCCCTCGCCATCATGGACTTCAACTTTATGGGCGGATCGATGGGATCCGTCGTCGGCGAGAAGATCACCCGCGCCATGGAACAAAGCCTCGCGGAGCAGATCCCCTGCATTACCCTGACAAGCAGCGGCGGGGCGCGCATGCAGGAGGGGATCCTCTCGCTCATGCAAATGGCCAAGACGTCGATCCTCTGCGCCGAGATGCAGGAAGCCGGCGTCCCGTTCGTCAGCATCCTGGCGGACCCGGCGACGGGAGGCACCATGGCCAGCTTCGCCTCGCTCGGTGACATCATCCTGGCCGAGCCCGGCGCCATCGTGGGCTTTGCCGGCAAGCGTGTCATTGAACAAACCATCAAGCAGCAATTGCCGCCGGACTTCCAGACGGCGGAGTTCCAGCGCGAACACGGATTCGTCGACCGCGTGGTGGAGCGCAAGAACCTGCGCGGCGAGCTCATCCGCCTCCTGCGCCTGATGACCGGGCTCCCAGCCTATCACGAAAGCGCCGAACCCGCCGACCGGGAAGTCACCACGATCACCGCCAGTTGAAACAATAAACCCACTTTACCTGAATTCGACTTCAGGGAATTACTTTCACGGATTCTTGGTGTTGCCTGTATGCACCGCTAATGTCAGCTAGCCAACGGCCCTAGCGGGGCCATGTACCGTCCATCCCACCGATCTTGAACTGACCGGAGAAACTGCATGTCTGTTGCTGCCGACTGGAGAATCCTGAACCCCACCGGTGACCTCGAGGCGCTCCTGTCCCGGGCCAAGTCCGTGCACGTCGCCTCCTCCTCACAGGAAATGCTCGACCTTGCTTGTGGCGGCCCGGACAGCGACTTCATGGAGGTCGCCTACGACCTCCCGGACGGGCGCCGAATCGTCGAGGCGGAGGTCTCGCGCGTCCGCAATGGCATCGCCGCAAACTACCTCGAGCCCTATATGCGTCGCCGCGATCCCGACTGCATGCTGATCGCCGACGAAAACCCCTCGGACAAACAGCGCTTCGACGACCGCTTCGGGAAACCCTTCGGCCCCGTTCGCGACGAATCCTTTGACTGGCTCGCCTCCCAGGACCTCGTCCTTTTCCCGTTCATCTCTGGCCAGGCGGGCATCGGCATTGATTCCGTCGCCGTTGCTCCCGCCAACGCGGGCTTCTTCGCCTTCGGCCTCGCCCTGCTTCAGGGCAACATCGCCCCGGAGGACCTCCCCGAGACCTTCAGCCCCAAGGCCGTCATCTACGTCGTCCCCCCCTTCCGCCACACGCATTTCGAGGGGCGCCAGGTCGTCGTCCACAACCGCCGGCCCGACCTCCACGAACTCTTCTCCTACAACCTCTACCCCGGCCCCTCCGCCAAAAAGGGCGTCTACGGGATGCTGATCGCCCTCGGCGAGCGCGAAGGCTGGGTCACCGCCCACTGCTCCACGGTGCGCGCCGTCACCCCCTACGATAACGAGGTCGTCTTCATGCACGAGGGCGCCTCCGGCGGCGGCAAGTCCGAGATGCTCGAGTATCCCCACCGCCTCGCCGACGGTCGCCTCCACCTCGGCCACAACATCGTCACCGGCGAGGACCGCCACCTCGAACTCCCCCGTACCTGCGACCTCGAACCGGTCACCGACGACATGGCCCTCTGCCACACCAGTTGGCAGCAGCAGGACGACGGTCACCTCGTCCTTGCAGACGCCGAGGAAGGGTGGTTCGTCCGCGTCAACCACATCACCAAGTACGGGACCGACATGAACCTCGAGTCGCTCACGGCGACTCCCCCCAAGCCGCTCCTCTTCCTCAACATCGACGCGGTCGCCGGTAGCCGCGCCCTCATCTGGGAGCATATCGAGGACGAGCCCGGCAAGCCGTGCCCCAACCCCCGCGTCGTCGTTCCCCGCTCCATCGTTCCCGGTGTGGTCAAGGACCCCGTCCGCGTCGACATCCGCAGCCTGGGCGTCCGCACCCCCCCCTGCACCAAGGAAACCCCGACCTACGGCATCATTGGCCTCTTTCACATTCTGCCCCCGGCGCTCGCCTGGCTTTGGCGCCTCGTCGCCCCCCGGGGCCACGCCAACCCCAGCATCGTCCAGACCGGCGGCATGAGCAGCGAAGGCGTCGGCTCCTACTGGCCCTTTGCCACCGGCCGCCGCGTCGACCAGGCCAACCTCCTCCTCCGCCAGATCATCGAAACCCCAGCCGTCCGCTACATCCTCTGCCCCAACCAGCACGTCGGCGCCTGGGAGACCAGCTTCATGCCCCAGTGGCTCGCCCGCGAGTACCTCGCCCGCCGCGGCAATGCGGACTTCCGCCTCGGCCAGATCGAGCCCTCCCGCTGCCCCCTCCTCGGCTATGCCCTCTACTCCATGCAGATCGAGGGCCGCATGATCCCCCGCTGGTTCCTCCAGGTCGACACCCAGCCCGAGGTTGGCCCCGAGGCCTACGACAAGGGCGCCGAGATCCTCTGGGAGTTCTTCCACGACCAGCTCAAGAAGTTCGACCATCCGGACCTTCTGCCGGAAGGCCGCCGCATCATCGAGTGCTGCAACGACCGCGGCACCGTGGCGCAGCTCGAGGAAATCCTCGGCCCCGCCTGCCAGGTTGACGCCCCGATCAAGACCGGAGGCTGAGAAAAAGCCCCCCTACTCCTCCGACACCGCCCCCAGCACCTCGATCCAGTCCATCGCGGTCTGGGGGCGGTCCTTCGGGTCTGGCCGGAGCGCGGCGGTGAGGGCCTCCTCGAATCGCGGCGGCAGGTCCGTCCGGTATGCCCTCAGCGGTGTGCCGCGCTCCCCATTGATCGTCTCGATCAAGTCCGTCTTGTTGCGCCCCTCGAAGGGAAACCGGCCCGTCGTCAGCGCCAGATAGGCGGTGACCGCCAGCCCCCACAGATCCGTCGAGACGCCGATCTTCTGCTCCGCGAGGGACTCCGGCGGAAGGAAGTGAAAGGTGCCGACGGTGATGTTGGCCATGGTAAGGCGCTCGCCCCCTTCGAGGATGCCGGCCACGCCGAAGTCGACCAGCCGGACATCGCCGCTCTCGTCGTCGGCGATAATGTTGCCTGGTTTCACATCACGGTGGATGATGCCGCGACAGGGCTGGCCGGCGTCGTCCTCAAATTCGAAGGTGTGGGCGGCGTGGAGGGCGCGGGCCACGGGTAGAAGAAACCGGGCCACGCGGCATGGATCCATCAACGGTTCGCGCATGAAGATCTTGTCGAAGGAGCGGCCCCGGGCGAGATCCATCACGATGTAGAGATAGTCGCGGTCCACGTCGTCGCCCCAGGAATGCACACGGACCGTGGCTGGGGCGCCGGACTCGGCGAGGAGGCGCTGGAGCCGGGCCTCACGGGAGAAACGCCTGATCAACGCCTCGCGGTCGAGCGACGGCAGGTACTCCGGATCGAGGAACTTCGGATTGAGAAGCTTGATGGCGACCGGGGCCGACTCGTCGATGGGATATCCCTTCCAGACCTCGCCGAAGGCACCCATGCCAATGCGCGTATAGACGGCGTAGCGATCGAGGAAGTCGCCACTGAAGGCGAGGGGGAAGGTGGGGGTGGATCGGGCGGCCCAGCGGAGGTACGTCTGGTCGCCGCCGGTGACCCGCGCCAGGGGCCAGGTAATCCCGACGGTGGGGCCATGGGGGCCGATCATGATCCCATCCCCGTGCTTCAGTTCCACGGGTCCATCCAACCGCCGCTCGCCGATGTACGTGCCGTGCTTGCTCCCGAGATCCGCGTAATACCACCGGTCGTCCTCGCGATAGAACTGCCCGTGGTGGCGCGAGATAAAGTTGTACATCTCCGGGTCGAAGAGCACGTGGTTCCCCGGCGCCCGGCCCAGGGTGATGACCGGCTCGTCGAAGACGTAGGAGGTCACGGCCCCCTGCTTTTCGCAGATCGTGAGGCAGACCTTCATGGGCTTCCTTGCTCCCGCAAAAGGGTGGCGCCGAAGGAAATCGGCGCAGGCGGGGCCCATCCGCGAGGGAAATCGGGCATTCCGAATTTCTTCTTTACTCCCACTCCCCAATCCCCGCTTGGTTGCCAGCATTCCAATTCAGGCACAAACGAATGGACTCAAACACCACGCGGAACCTCCTCATCGGGTGCGGCATCGCGGTCTTGGTTGTCGGCATCGCCATTGTCGGCTTCTGCGCCTTCAGCGCCTACTTCGTCGGCTCGAGCGCCAACCAGCTCGTCAGCATAGGCGAGGACATCGAGCGCCTCGACTCCCTCGACAGCCAATACCGGTTTGTGAATCCGGGAAATTATGCCGTCGTCTCCGAGGATTATCAGGCCTACCTCCGTGCTCGCCAGGACATGATCCAGCGCTTTCACGACGAGGACATCGTGAGCGCCTCCGGCGTGATGGGTGTGGTCGGTTCCGGGTTTGAAGGGAGCGCCGCAGAGGCCCTCGAGAAGGAGCAGATGTCCTTCAACAAGTACATGTATTACGCGGTGCTGACCGCCGCGGTGGCCCGCGGACGCAAGGGCCGTGGCGGTGTCGCCAACGACCTCTATGACGACGCCATCGCCGAGTACGAACGCCTCTCCCGCGAAACCGGCTACTGGGAAGGCGTCAATGACGAGGTGGTGCCCGACATGAATTCCGCCTTCCAGGACATCAGTGAGCGGCTGTCCGCTGAAACCGTCCAGACAATCGAACAGGCGCTCCCCCCCGCCCAGCACGATCCCAAGGACCTCGGCGCCGAGATGTTCATCATCGAGACGGTAATCACCCGCCCCTACTATCAGGAATTCTAGCGGGCCCGGACCCGCGGACCCGCACACCGGGGCGGGGAACGACGGCGCTCTGAACGTTTCCCCATCGTGTGCGCTTGGCGATGGTGAGGCGACGCGACCCGATGCAGGAACAACGGCGCGCTGAAGCTTTCCGGCTCATTTGCGCTTGGCGATGGTGGGATGCCCCGCCCGGGTGCAGGAACAACGGCGCGCTGAAGGTGCGCCCACAAAACAGCCCAGGGTCAGCGGCGCCAGCCGCGCCACCCTGGG
>CAYQTO010000193.1:0-5766 GCA_964420455.1 uncultured Candidatus Sumerlaeota bacterium
GGTGAAGCTGTTTTCCAGGCTCAGGCTGGGGTCGTTGGGCGTGGCGGCGATGGCCTCTGCGGCGAGTTCCGCCACCTGCGCGATTCCCGTCTCGCGCCCCGCCCCAAGGTGCGATCCCGGGTGCATCACGAGCCCGGGCAGGCCGAGTTGTCCGCAACGCTCCAGCTCGTCCACGAGCGCCGCACGGCTCTTCTCCACCACGTCCGCCTTCGGCGAGGCGAGGTTGATGAGGTACGACGTGTGGGCGAAGACATGCTGGAGGGCGATGCCGGCGGCCTTCAGCTCTCGACCAAAGTTTTCCGCCTGGGCCTCGCTGATCGGTGGGCCGGTCCACCGGTTGTTGTTCTTCACAAAGATCTGGAGGGCGGTGGCGCGGACCGCCGCGCCGTGGGCCGGCGCCTTGTCGACGCCGCCCGCGATGCTCATGTGGGCGCCAAGGGGGGGTACCATGGGGCGAATCTGGAGGGGATTCCCGGCGCGGGGAAGGGGAATCTTGCCCCCGCCCGGGGCAAAGAAAAAGGCCCGGCCAAGGGCGGCCGGGCCTTGCAGGCGTGCTTCCGGGCGACCTCTAGAAGTCGTCCGGCGCCACGTAGGAATCCACCCGCAGCGTGTCCAGGTAGAGCACCGTCGAGGGGTCCTTGCCCTGGCCCGGGATATACAGGTAGTCGAACGCGAACTGGAGCGGGGTGCCGGCCAGCTCCGCCGGCGCCTCGAAGAACAGGAAGTAGTCCCGCGCCTCGCCGCCCGCCGGCGTGTTCGAACTCGCGTTCACCGACTGCACCTCCGTATAGACGGCCTGCTGGAGGCTCCCCTCGTTGAGGCGCAGGCGGAAGCCCGGGATGCTCGTCTTCTCGTCCACCGGCTTGTTCGAACGCACCCGGAAGGTCGCCACGTACACGCGGTTCGCCTCGTAGGTGATGCCGGTCACCGGCGAGGACCAGTAGGTGAAGTTAATCTGGCTGCCGTCGGTGGCCGGGCCAAGCTCGAGCCCCGCGCCGCCCACACGGGAGGCCACCGGCGCAAACACGTCCGGCGTTACCGTGTGCCATCCCTGGTCATTGTTATTGAAGAAGGTCAGCATCTCGAGGCGGCGGTCGACGAGCGCTTCGGTGCCGGCGGTGAGGCCTTCCGTCTCGACGGAGGCGATGGAAAGGAGCGTTCCGGCGAGCCCCTGGCCGTCGAGGCCGAGGAGGTCGAAGAAGAGGCGGAAGCGCGAGTCGTTGGGCGGCGCGCTGAAGTAGAGGCGGTACTTCCGGCCGGGGAGCGTCGTCGGCGGCGCGATGGAGGCGCTTCCCACGGAGGTCACCACCAACACGTCCGACTGTTCAAAGGTGCCCGAGGACTGGCGCATGCGGAACGTCGGCACGTTGCCCTTGAAGCTCGTGTCCGTGAGCACCTCGAAGGTCGCCCGCATGACCGAATCGTCGCCGGTCAGGCCATTGAGCGAGAGGGCGCCATCGCCGGTGGTCACTTCCACGGCGGTGATGATGAAGAGGGGCGACTTCCACCAGCCGAGGGTATTGAACGCCGTGGTGACGATCGCGTTGAGGGCCTGGGGAACGACGGCGAACCCCGGCGAGGTAAAGCCCGGGAGCGCCTCCTGGTTCCAGCCCTCGGAATCGACGACGAAGTCGAAGAAGCGGCTGTTGGGGGCGGCGGGTCCGGTGGTCAGACCAAAGTTGTCCGCGACATACTGAGCCGCGGCCTGGGCATCGATGAGGCCAACGCCGGTGGTGTCGTCCACGCCGGGGGCGGCGAGGAAGCCGGTCACGTCGCGGGCCGTGTTTTCGAGCGCGGCGCGGATCTGGCCCGACTCGAGGCCGCGGTTGAGCTCGAGCAGCAGAGCCGCCACCGCCGCCGCGTTCGGCGCGGCCGCCGACGTGCCAAAGAAGTTCGGGTTTCCATCCAGGTCGAAATCGTTCTGGAGGATGCCCAACGCGTCCTGCGGTCCGCGGGGGAAGAACGTGGTGTTGTTGCCGTCCACCGAGGCGATGTCGGGCTCGAAGGTGGTGCGCGCCTGTGGGAGCACGCTCCCGTCGTTGGCGAAGTACTGGATCAGCGTGCCACCCTTGGATGTGAAAAGCTCCGCATCGATGGCGGGTGTCGGGCCAAAGCCCACGCCATCATTGAGCCCCTCGACGTAGTTCACGGCGCCGACGGAAATCCCGCGCTCTGCCGTTGCATGCCCCCACATGGTCGGGCCGCCGGTGGCGGGGTCTTCCGGGTTGATGCCGGTGATGGCGACTTCGGTCGGGTTCGAGGGCAGAATCACAACGCGGAACTGGAGTGGCGCGCCGGAGACCTGCGGGATGTGGGTCTTCGGCCCGCGCACATGGTCGATCGCCAGATAGACGGTCTGCGCCGCGCCCGTATCGTTGATATACGCCACATTCTCGAACGGATCGCCGATCGGCACGCCTTCCTGGCCCTGGGCGTTTTCGCTGATGCGCTCAGTCTCATTCGAGAAGAGGAGATCGCGAAAGCCGCTCTGGCCCTTGCTGTCCAGGACGTACATGTTCAGGTCAACCTGCGAACCCTTCGTCAAGTTGAGGCTCTCGAAGGGCTGATTCCACTGGAGGAACGCGATGAAGGTGGCACCCGGCTGTACGGTGATCGGGAGGTAGCCATCGGGGGCGTGGGGAAACCGCGCGAGGTCCCCACCATTCGGCGGATACGCCTCCGTGTCGCCACCCTGAACGTCCACGTAGTCGAGGAAGAAACCGTAGTTGTAGAAGTTGCCGGCGGAGGAGAAGTAGCTGACGTCGCCGAGTTCCACGACATCGTTGACCGCCTGCTCGATGAGCCCGACCTGGAACATGGGCTCGGCGAAATAGATCACATCATCGACGATGACATCCGCGCGGAAGGGGATGTCGTCCGGCGTGTCCGGCGTAAAGTCGGCGAGGGTACGAATCCCCTCGGCGAAGTTGGCCTCGCTGATGAAGGCCGTGTGGAAGGCGAGGTTGGCGCCTGGGGCGATGTCGTGAATCAACTCCGCCATCGCGGCGCCTTCGTCGATCAGCGGCGGGATTCCACTATCGTTGAAGATCCGGACGAAGGGAGGAAGGTCGCCGGAAATCTGGTTCACCAGGTTGATGTATCCGCCCAGGGCCTGCCCTTCTTTGCAAACATCGAGACTGTCGCTGATGGGAAGAGACGTGCCCGCGTCGTCACAGGTGTCGCGAATGGAAATGCTAATGGTTTCCGCGTCTGCGCTTGAGGCGGTGATGACAACGTTCTGGAGGGGAAGGGCCGTCGAGAAGCCGAAGAGGGCGACCCGTTCGCCATCGCATGCCGCATCGTAATCGGCATCGGCCTCGCGCGTTGCCACATTCAACGATCCGAAGGCGCCCGTGATCGACGAGCGTGTGTCGCAGAAATCGCCGGTTGAGTAGAGAATGTCGTCCTCGATCGGGCCAAGGACCGGGCCCGCGAGCACTTCCCAATCGAGATCCACACGCGTGCCGTCTGTCTCCACCACCACCGTGTAGGTCTTCGTGATATTTTGGAAAACAACCCCGGTGTCAGTCACCAGCGAGACGATTTCGTTTCCGCCATCAATCTCGGTATCAAGACCGCCGGCGTTGCCAAGGGTGAGCTCGACGGTGGCGGAACTTTCCCGGAAATCCTGCGAGCGCAGGCTCGGCACCACGAAATTGCTCGCGAAGCTGTCGGAAAGAATGCCGATGTTGACGCCCGCGCCATCAACGATGGCGGGCAACTGGTCGGACTCGGCATTGAGGGCGCGACGACCTCCGCTATCGACGGAGCCGGAGAATTCCTGGGCAGGGGGAACGCCAGAGGCGGAGGCGGGGCTTGCGGGGCGGATCATCCGCACCGCGTCCACAACTGCCAGCGCCTTCACCTGCGCCCCGTTGCGGACCGCCACCGTCGCCCGGCCGTACCTTTCGGAGAAGTGCACCAGGTCGGCCACTTGCGCGATTTCCTCGCGCACCTCTTTCGTTGCCTCGTCGAGGATCAACTCCACGAGCAGGCCGCCCTGCTTGGTGGTGCGCCCCCGCAGGGTCCCGTAGGCCTTGGCGAGCGGCTCGGCGCTCTTCGCCTCGGCGTCCATCGAGCGCAGCAGGTTGAGCGAGATCTTCTCGTGTCCCTGGATCGACTTGTAGGGTTCGAGAAGCGGGTGCTGGCTCGCCTGGGTTCCTTGGGCGAAGGCGCCCGAGGAGAGGAGACCGGCCAGACAAAAAACTGCAGCGCTCCGCAGCATACGCGGAGAGGGCAGGGCAGACCGCATCGTCATGGGTGCGTGACCTTTTCCTTGAGGCTCTCGAGAAAATGGCTTGTCGGTGCGAAATGAAAATCCCCGAGGGATTCGATCAGGCACAAGGAAAAGTTCATCAAGTGCCTGATGTGCGCACACCAAGGGCGAGTCGCAGGCAATCTCCCGGTGACTGAATCCAGAGGACTTCGAAGCACACACGCCCGAGGCCAGTTGTCAGGTTTCGAGGAGTAGCAGGCGGGGGGGTGGCAACCGGCGCAAGGCCCATCTCCCGCACTCTGGGGGCCCCACCCCGTTACCACACAAAAATCAGGGAAAACCGCATCAGGGACGGGGGATTGCGGACGGAATGGCGGGAAAAGAGAACGCCCCCGGAGGGGAAATCCGTCCGGGGGCGCGGGGGCATTCGGTCTGGCGGGGTGATCAGGGCGGCGCCAGGAAGGAGTCCAGCTGGAGCCGCTGGAGGCTGAGCGTCAGGTTCGGGTCGTTGCCAACGCCGGGCACGTACAGGTAGTCGAAGGCGAACAGGAGGGGGTTGCCGGCGACTTCCGGCCGGCCCTCGAAGTACAGCTCGTACTCGACGGGGCTGCCGGCGGGGAGGAGCGCCCCGGCGACGGACTCGACATTCACGAAGCCGGCGAGGTTGAGCGAGGTCTCGTTGGCGCGGAGTCGGAAGGTCGGCAGCGCGAGGGCATTGAGGCTGTTGGCGGTGGAGACCACGCGGAACCGGGCGCGATAGAGGCGACCGGCCTCGATGGTGGTGGACGTGGGCGGAGACGTCCAGAAGCCGACCGCGACATCGTTGGGATTGATGGTCGGCCCGGCGGTCAGGCCCGTCGGGAGAACATTGCTGGCGGGGGCGGCGAAGCCCTCCGGCGCGTCGAAGGCCCAGCCCCGCTGGTTGCTCAAGAAGTCCGTCGTGAACTCGGTCCGGAAGCCCCCGAGGGACCCCTTCTGGATGGCATCGACGGTGACGCGGCTGATGACGAACTGGGCCAGGGCGGCGTCGCTGGGGTTGAAGTTGAGCACGTCGACGAAGGCGTTGAAGCGATCCTCGTCGGGCGGAAGCGTGCTGTAGAGGCGATAGGTCAGCGTCCGCGTGGTGGGGGAGAGCCCGGCGTTGGTGGTGGACTCGATGGCGAGGACGTCGGACTGCTCGAAGCCTTCCGTGCCGGTGCGCAGGCGGATGGTGGGGACCGTGTCGGACTCGGCGAGGGGGACATCGCTCGAGACGATGAAGGTGGTGCGATAGAGGGTGTTGGGCTCGGCGCCGAGGACGGGCACGTCGCCAAAGCGCTCGAAGGGCCCGGTGACAAAGGAGGGGGAGCGGAAGAAGCCGAAGGTGTTCGTATTGTCGAACGTCTGGATGAGGAGGGCGCCGAAGACGCTGGTGCCCTGGGGGGCGGTAAAGGCGGGGGAGTTGCCGAAGGTCCAGCCCTGGGGGGTGTCCTGGAAGACGAAGCCCTGGCGGGTGAGCGGTGCCGGGGTGGCGGTGGGTGCCGGCTGGTCGGCGGCGATGGCCCGGCTGC
>CAYQTO010000194.1:0-5755 GCA_964420455.1 uncultured Candidatus Sumerlaeota bacterium
GAGGCGGCCCAGCGGGCGCCCGACTCCGCCAACGCCCACCGCCTCCTCGGCGAAGTCGCCTACGCACGCGGCGAATATACAGAGGCCCTCGCCCATTGGGACCGCGCGGTGGAACTCGATCCGGCCCAGGAAACCCGTGTCGATCCCCTCCGGGACGACCTCCGGACGTACATCGAGATATACTACTACGAAACGCCGCCTCGCGGACAGAACCCTGAAAGGTAGTGGAGGTGCGGGTGGGATTCGAACCCACGCATAGAGGTTTTGCAGACCTCTCCCTTAACCACTTGGGTACCGCACCCCGGGAGTAGAACCTCTATTTGCTCTTCAACGCGTCCGAGCCGTCAAGCGGAAGGGCGCGAGGAGGTGGAAACGCCCCCTGCCGCCATCGCGCCGGCGAGAGCCGCCCAGAGGCCCAACCCCAGCGCCGTGAGGAAAAGGCCGACCCGGTAGCTCGAAGGCTTAAAGGCGAGGTGCCAGCCGCCGTCCGGGTGCTGTTCGGCGACCGGCAGCCGGGCATTTACCGCATTGAGCCATTCGACGGGCGCGCCGGAGGGCTCGAAAACCCAGCCGGGGTACCAGCCAAGGGCAAGGAGCGCGTCCTCGCGGTGGACGGGATCGGGGAGGTCGGCCGGCGCGACACGAATGCTGTTGGGCGTGGGAACGGTGGTTCGCCACGCGGGGGGCTGCTCCGTTGGCTCCACCGTGCCGATGGGGACGGCGGTGCGTTGGATCTCGGGATGGGGAGGCCCGGCGCCCCGCCACCAGGGACCGTCGAGCCGCGACAGGTCCTGCCCCTGCGCGGCTCGCGCGGGAAACGCCACGCCCCGCCACGCCCGGTTGCGGTGCGTCAGCCAGGTCGGGTCGTCCGCAAAGGCGATGGGGAACGCCTCGGCGTTCACGCGTGTATCTGTATAGACGAACCGGACGCCAAGGAGCATCAGCAGGGCGGCATCGGGCTCGAACTGGCGGAAGTTGCGGTTGAACTCATACAGGAAGTCCTTGAAGCGCGCGGTGGGGACGAGTCCCTCCTCGTAGCCGTCGACGAGGGCGTTGCGGCCGACGACGTTCATGTGGGGTTGGAGGGCGATCATGCGGGCGGGGAGGGGATTGCCCGCGGCGTAGGTGGACCCGAGATGGCGCTCGGCCACGAGCCGCGCGTCGTCACTGACCGTCAGCCGGTAGTGCCGGTGATCGTAACGGTTTTCGCCAACATCGGCCACCGCAGCCGGCAGGATGGGGCGCACCGGCGCAGGGTGGTGAAACTTCTCGGCCCTGCTTGGGAGGTAAAGCGCCAGAAGGACCGCCACACCGATCGCGCCGTGGGCGGCCTGGCGGGAGCGCCCCTCCGCGAGGAGTCCGGTCAACCGGTCCCAACCAAAGGATGCCATCGTGAGCAGCGCAAAGGTGGCGAGGATCGAGATCCGCGCCGGCACGCGGAAGCCGTCCGCGACGGGGAAGAGCCGAAGGAAGACCTCGTAG
This sequence comes from uncultured Candidatus Sumerlaeota bacterium, assembly GCA_964420455.1. Classification (GTDB taxonomy): domain Bacteria; phylum Sumerlaeota; class Sumerlaeia; order SLMS01; family SLMS01; genus CAYQTO01. The sequence continues at coordinate 1,483 of CAYQTO010000194.1, forward strand.
AGGGAAAGGCCTGCGAGGCTTTCCGCGGGTGGGGGGAACTCGGTGAAGTCGCCCGAGACAAGGCGTGGGATGCTGAGGTTTCCCCCAAGGGCGAGAGCGAGGGAGAGAGCCACAACGACCGCCATCATGGTGACGAAGCGGCGCTCGGTCCTGCCCGCGAAGAATCCCGCGACGGCGAGGAGGAGTACCGGAACGCCGACGTAAAGGCCGTACTCGCCATAGGCGCGGCGGTCCGGGAGGAGATTGCCCGTCGCGTCCGGGTTCCAGAACCCATCACGAAAGTTCCCGAAGGCGTGGGGCGAGAAGTAGGTCACCAGCAGGTCCGGCGGCATGCTGAAGGTGAGCGCGTAGCCAGGGTCGCGAAACTGGCGGCGGGAGTGGCTGCTGGCCTCGAGGGAGGGAAGGAGCTGGGCGGCGACGAGGAGGCCGGAAAGGAGTGCGGCGCCCGCGAGCGGCAGGATCAGGGAGCGAGGCCGGGGATCGTCGCGCCAGCCAAAGAGCAGCTTGCCGAGGACGAGGAAGCCAGCGAAGAGCTGGCCGTAGAAGGCTTCCTGCGGATGGCCGGCGAGAAAGGCCAGCGCCGAGATGGACGTATAGACGAGGACGAACGGCCGCGCCCCCATCCGCCCCCGGACATACATCCACATGACGAAGGCCTGGAGCGGCATCCAGCCGATGGCGGCGATCTGGTTGATGTGTTCGTGATGGCCCCAGAACCAGGCGGTGGCTGGGAGGGCAGCGGCAAGGACAACGCCTGGCGCGGGGCCGCGCCCGAGCCCGATGCGGAGCCACGCCCACGCACCGACCGCCGCCAGCGCGAGGTGAATCAGGTTGCCGAGGTGGATGCCCGCGTGGGCGGGGGCCAGCGTATAGACAAACCAGTCCGGGGGATAGAGGACCGCGTGCTGGAGCGAGGCAAGGAGGGGGGCGCCCATGAAGGAGTAGGGATTCCAGAGGGGCACGACGCCATGGTCGAGCCAGGCGCGCTGGAGGAGGGTCTTGATGGGCCAGAAGAGGTTGGCCGCGTCGCCGCCGGACAGGAGCCGGTCGAACCGCCAGAGGGGGTGGTGGAAGAGCCAGACAATGGCGACAACGAAGGCGGCCTCGAGGGCGGCGCGGCGGGGGGTCATCGGGAGCGAACACGAACGCCGCCCGGCGCGGGGCGGCGTTCGATTTTGGCAGGTTCCGCGGCGGCGGGGCTCACTGGTCCTTCGTGTCGCGCTCCTGCGCCTGGCGCAGCGCGTCCCCCAGCGACATCCCCGAGGGCTGGTCGTCCTTCTGCTTCAGGAACTTCTTCACCGTTTCCTTCTCCGCGGCGCGGATCGCCTCCTTGCGGGAAAGCGAGATCTTGCCGTTCTTCTTGTCCGCGCCGATGATCTTTACGGTGACTTCCTGGCCGGGCTTTAGAACGTGCTCCGGCAGTTCCACGCGCTTCTCGTCGATCTGGCTGATGTGGATCAGCCCCTCGAGGTGCTCGTCCAACTGGACGAAAGCGCCGAAGGGTGCGAACCGCGTCACGGAACCGGTCACGATCGAACCGACCTTGTTCTTCTTAAGGAACGCATCAAAGGGCGAATCCGCGAGTTGTTTCATGCCAAGGCTGATGCGCCGGTTCTTGCGGTCCGTCTTCAGGACCACCACCTCCACCTCCTGGTTCACCGCCAGGACTTCCTTCGGGTGGTTGACCCGCTTCGTCCAACTCATGTCGCTGACGTGAACCATACCCTCGATGTAGTCGTCGAGCTTCACGAACGCACCATAGTTGGTGAGCGAGGTGACGGTGCCGGTGTGCCGCGTGTTGGGCTGGAAGCGTTCCTCGATGTCGCCCCAGGGGTCCCGTGCGAGTTGCTTGAGCCCGAGCGAAATGCGCTTCTTCTCCTGGTCGACCTCGAGGATCTGGCTCGTCACCTCGTCGCCCACGCGCACGTAATCCTCCGGCTTCTTGTTCCCGCTCGACCAAGACATGTCGCCGGCGTGGATCATCCCCGTGATTCCTTCCTCGATGTGGACAAACGCGCCGTAGTGCTGGATGGCCACCACGGTGCCCTTGATCGTCGAGCCCACAGGGTAACGCTGCTCGATATCTTCCCACGGATTGTGGGTGAGACGCTTGCGGCTGAGGGTGATCTTGCCCGAGTCAGGGGAGACGTTGAGAATCTTGAGTTCCACATCCTCGCCGGGCTGCATCACCTCGCCGGGGGACTTGCCACGGTCCCAGGACAACTCCTCCCGGGGGATAAACCCGTCGACCATGCCGAGATCGACGAAGGTTCCGAAATCGAGCGAATTCTTCACCTTGCCGACGATGGTCTGGCCAGGCTCCAGGGTCTTGATAAACTCGGAGCGCTCCGCCTCGCGACGTTCGTAGAGCAGTTGCCGGCGTGAGAGGACGGCCCGGTTCCGCTTGCCGTCATACTCGATCACATATGCCTCGATGTCCATGCCGACGAGCTTGTTCAGGTCGGGGACCTTGAACAGGTCCACCTGGCTGGCGGGCATGAACCCATCAATGCCCACATCGACCATGACGCCGCCCTTGACGACGGTCTTGATCATGCCTCGCAGGGGCACCTTCTGTTCGTAGGCGTCCTTGACGTTCTTGCGGGCCTGACGGAAGCGCGCCTCGCGGTGGCTCAGGCGGGGCAGACCCTCGGAGGTTGTGCCCTTCATGCGGAGGACGGGGATGATGTCGCCCACCTTCACCGTCAACTCGCCATCAACGAGGGCGAACTCCTCGCGGGGGATGGACGCCTCCGCCTTGCCACCCATGTCGACGAGGACGGAATCCTCGCGGATGGCCACGATGGGGAGATCCATCGGTTCGCCGCGGGAGGCTTCCTCGTGGGCGCCTGGGAGGTGCTGGTCCAAGAGGGAGGCGAACTCCTCCTCGAGGGCCGCCTCCTCCGCCTCTTCGGGCGAGAGATCCTCCACAGGTGGGCTCACTTCGGGGTCGTTCTGCAGCTCGGGGTTGGTCGGTTCGTTGGGGTTGTCCGTCTCTGGCGTCATCGCCAAGGGGCTCCTTACATGTCTCGCCGTGGCGGGATAACTTCTCGCCGGTTACGGAGGGGGTTCACGCCTTCAGGGCTTGGCAAGGGAAATGGGGCTAGGCTTGAGAAATTCTGTCCATGATTTTCCGGCCCAATTCGCGGTACAACTGCTTTTTTTGCTCCGGAAGGGGTTCCAAGTCGGAAAGTACAAAGGGCGGGCCATATTGCACGTGAATCTTTCGTGGCCTTGGAAGACGTGCGCGGGGAGGAAGGGCCTCGAAGGAACCCTCGATCCGCACGGGCACCACGGGGACTGTCGGATACCGCGCCATGATCAGGGAAACTCCCGGTTGGGGCTCGCGAGGCTTGCCGTCGAGGCTCCTGGTCCCCTCGGGAAACATCACCAGCGCCCGCCCCGCGTCCAGCGCCGCAAAGCATGCCTGCAGCGCCCCCCGGTCTCCCGCCCCACGATGCACAGGAAACGCGCTCAACATCCGCAGATACCGCCCAAACAATCGGTTCCCGAACAGTTCCGCCTTCGCGAAATAGGTCATGTGACGCGGCAGGCAGAACCCAACGAGAGGCGGATCCAGCACGCTGAGGTGGTTCGCAACGAGCAGCACCGGCCCCGTCCGAGGGACATGACGCCAGCCGGAGGCACTCAGGCGGAAGTAAACCTTGGAAAAGGCCCACCCGGTGAAACAGGTAAGACCGTAGACGATGTCGTCGGCGAGCGTCGACGCACCGTCAAGGGGCCGCACGTAGGAGGTATCGAGCGTGAGCTTGGTGGGCGTGCTGGCGGCGCCTTCGCTCATGAGGTGGCCTCGCGGGCGAAGGCTGGATGGCGGCGCGCCATCGCCGCGATTACTTCCACCACCCGGTCCTCGGCGAAATCGGTGGTATCCAGTATTCGGGCGCCGGGAGCAACCCGCAGCCCCCCCCAGGGGCGGCTGCGGTCGCGCTCGTCGCGCTCCGCCAGATTGCGGCGCACCTCCTCCTCGCTGGCCTTCACCCCATTTGCGGCGTGCTGGGCGAGGCGCCTCGCCACCCGCACCTCGGGCGAGGCATCCAGATACACCCGGATCGCGGCGTCGGGAAAGACCACCGTCCCGATGTCGCGCCCCTCCAGGACCGACGGCGCGGCGGCACCCAGCCGTCTTTGCTGGGCCACAAGTGCCTCGCGGACCTCCCTAACGTCGGCCACCTCCCCAACCCGGACGCTCAGGTCCTCCGCACGAATCGCCTCCGTGACATCCTCGCCGGAAAGGACAACGCGCCCGTCCGGT
>CAYQTO010000195.1:0-5707 GCA_964420455.1 uncultured Candidatus Sumerlaeota bacterium
GGGCTTCCTGATGGTGCGTTATCCGATCATCCTGAACGCGGCGTGCGAGATCCGCCTGCCGGGGCGGCGGCGGCGCAAGGGCGCACGGGTGATCTCCCTCGGTCATCCGGGCCGCCACAGCGACCCCGACGACCTGTACGACGATCCCCACTGGAAGTTGGACCAGTAGGCCGGGGGGATGCGCCCGTCTAGCGGTATGCCTCGATGCCCGCCACCTCCGCGAGCCAGGCCATGATGCCCTTCTGTATATGCAGGCGGTGTTCCGCCTGGTCGTAGACGATGGAGTTGGGGCCGTCGATGACCTCGTCGGTGATTTCCTCGCCGCGGCGGGCGGGGAGGTCGTGCATGGCATGGGCGCCGGGGGCGGCGGCGGCGAGGAGCCTCGCATTCACCTGGTAGGGGGCAAAGACGCGGACGCGTTCGGCGTGCTCGTGCTCCTGGCCCATGCTGGCCCAGATATCTGTATAGACGGCCCGGGCGCCGTCGACGGCCTCGTAAGGGTCGGCGGTCACGAGCACCTTGCCGCCGTTCTTTCCCGCATGGCCGCGGGCCCATTCGATGTAGGCCGCCCGCGGCTCGTAGGTGTTCGGCGTGGCCACCCGGATGTCCATGCCCAGGAGAGCCGCAAGGCACAGGAGCGAATGGGCGACGTTGTTGCCATCGCCGACAAAGGCGATGGGGTAGCCGCGGAGGTCGCGGGTGCCTTCCTTTTCCATGAGGGTCATGCAGTCGCCGAGGACCTGGCAGGGGTGTTCGAGGTCGGTGAGGGCGTTAATGACGGGGGCGCGGGTTTCCCGGGCGACAACCTCGACGCGGTCCTGGCCGAAGGTGCGGAACATGATGAGGTCGCACCAGCGGTCGAGGTTGCGGGCGATGTCCTCCACGGACTCGCGGGTGCCCATGCCGATGTTGAGGTTGCTGAGGTCGATGGACATGCCGCCGAGCTGGGCGATGCCGATCTCGAAGGTCGACCGGGTGCGGAGCGAGGCCTTCTCGAAGATCATCGCGAGGGTGCAGCCGGCGAGGACCGGGGTGGCGCGGCGGGCCTTCCATTCGGACTTGAGGGCGAACGCCCGTTCGTAGATCGCGTCCGCGTCGGACCGGTCTAGGTCCATGATGGAAAGGAGGTCACGTTTCATTTGGGGAAGCCCGTCGGGGGGATGGCGTGTGTACCCGCCACCGATGGGACGGCCCTGGGGAAGGGTCAAGGTGCAGGTCGCGAGGGCTAAGGCCTTGTCGTCGCGTTCTTGATCGCTTCGAGCAGGGTCTTCGGAGTGAAGGGCTTCTGGACGAAGCCGGCGAGGCCCTTGCCCGTGAATCGGTTCACCGCTTCCTGCTGGTTGTAGCCGGACATGAGCAGGACCGGAACGGCGAGCCCGTTGTGGCGCATTTCGCGGTAGGTCTCCTCGCCGTTGAGGTGGGGCATGGACATGTCGAGGCAGATGAGGGTGATGGCTTCTTTGTGCTGCTTCCATCTTTCGAGCCCGTCGCGGCCGTCCGAGGCGAGGATGACTTTGTGGCCGAAGCGCTCGAGGATCGCCTTGGTGACCGTGCGGACGGTGACTTCGTCGTCGATGACCAGGATCGTGTGGGCGATTCGGCGGTCGGAGGGTTCGGTCGCCTCCTCGTCTTGTGTGACCACCGCTTCGGCCACGGGGAAGCCGATCTTGAAGGAGGTGCCCGCGCCGGGGTTGGAGTAGACCTTCACGAAGCCGCGGTGCGCCCGGACAATGCCGAGGACGGCGGCGAGCCCAAGTCCGCTCCCCTTCTCCTTCGTGGTGAAGAAGGGATCAAAGATGCGCGCCATGGTGTCGAGGTCCATACCGGCGCCGGTATCGCTGACTTCGACAAAGGCGAAGGTACCGGGCCGCGCGTCCTGGGCGAGGGGAAGCGTCGAGAGGTAGTGATCGTCTACGTCCACGAGGCCCGTATGGATCGAGATGACGCCGGACTTGTTGCCGATGGCCTCGCTCGCGTTGATGATCAGGTTCATGATGATCTGGCGGAGTTGGGTGGCGTCGCCCTCCACGGGGGTGAGGTTCGGCTCGAGGTCGAGGCGAAGGACCGCCTTGCGGTTGATGATCGATTCGAGGAGGTGCGCCATCTCCTCGACGAGGCGGGTCAGGCTGATGTTCTCGAGGATGAAGCGGCCGCGGCCGGAGTAGGCGAGCATCTGCTTGGTGAGGTCGGCGGCGCGCTGGGCGGTGTCTTCGATGAGCTGGATGGAGCTGCGGGCGGGAGATTCCGGTGGTGTCTCCAACAGCGCCAGGCCGGCGGCCCCCAGGATGCCGACCAGGAGGTTGTTAAAGTCGTGGGCAATGCCGCCGGCGAGGACAGTGAGGCTCTCGATCTTCTGGACCTCATGGATGCGGCGGTCCAGGTGGCGGCGCTCCTCCTCGAGTGCGCGGATGGCGGTCAGGTCCGTAAAGATGGTGAGGGTGCCCGCGCTTTCGCCGGTAGGATGGGTTATGTGGTGGGTGGTGACGGAAAGATGGAGGGGAAGACTGCCACGGGAGCGGACCACCAGGGATGGGGAGGAGGCGCGGGTGTGTTGGTCGCGCTCCTCGAGGAGGGCATGCCACTGCTGGGGCTCGGTGAAGCGTGGGGCGAGGTCGTCCTCGATCTCGAGGCTTTCCGCATCGGCGAAGATTTCGCGGAAGACGCGGTTGGCGTAGGCGACGCGGCGGTCGGGGCGGCTGATGAGGACCGCCTCGGTGGAGTTCTCGAGGGCGGCGCGGAGGCGCTGGACGTCGAGCTCCGCTTTGCGGAGGCTCTCCTCATCGTGGAGCTTGAGGATGTCCCGAAGGGAATCGAGGATGATGTCTGCACGGCCCCTCTCACGCTCCGTCCATCGGCGGCACCGGTCGCGCCGTTCCTCCAGCCAGGCGGCGAAGTTGTTTCGCGTGGAGAGGATGTAGTTTCCGGCCTCATCGACCTCCACTTCCTTTTGGGGCTCGCCGGCCCACCGGACTTGTTCGGCCTCGGGGCGGCGGACCCAGACGAGGAAGCTGGCGGGGTCGGAACTCAGGCGGATGGAGAGCAGTCCCGCAAGGGCCTCCGAGACCGCATCGGAAATCTCCGCCTGTCCGCGGAGGAAGTCGGTCGTATAGACGGAATCCTTTTGGTTTCGGATGAGCCAGTCGTGGAGTTGTCGCGGGCACTCCTCGGGGAGGCTGATTCCGATCGCATGGCATCCCTTGGGATCGCAGGTGATGATGGCATCGGCGGGGATCAGGGCGGTGAGCTCGTCCGCGGCGCGCTGGTCGAGTTCGGGCCACTTGATGCTGCGGGTGGCCTCGCCGACCGCGCGGTGGATCTGGGTCCGGTCGAGGGTGCGTGAGGCGCGGCGCGAGCCGATGCGAAGCTCCTCGATATGCCGCTCGAGGAGGCGGACCGTGAGGAGGATCCGGCCCTGCTCGTCGAAGGTGATCGCCCGGGGCTCGCGGTTGTGAAAGTTGAGCATCCCCCAGAGGGAGCCCTCGACAAAGAGCGGGAGCACAAGCGCCGCGCCGACGCCCATGTTCCGATAGTAGCCGAGGCAGTTTTCCGAATGCCCGCGAAGGCGCGAGAACGACAGGTCGAGGTCCCCCGGCATGCCGGAGCGCCACCGCAGGGGCACGTTGGACGCCGCCGTATCTGCGGTGTGCGAGAGATGGGCCACGCGGAGGAGACGGCGCGAGTTCCTTGGGACGTCGAAGCTTGGATAGCGGAGCCCCAGGAAGGGCTCCTGTTCCGGCTGGCGGTACTCGGCGATGACCTCGCCGGTGCCATCCTCATGGAAGGTGTAGACGACGGCGCGGTCGAAGTCGAGGATGGGAGCGAGAGCCCTGACGGTCCGGTCGGTGAATTCGTCGAAGCTGTTTGCGGCGAGGAGGGAACTGGTGGCGCGCATCAGGTCGCTGGAAGAGATGCGGTCGTCCGAGGCGGCAGGGGTTATTTCCAGAAAGCAGTGGTTGCGAAACCGGTAGGCGAGGACCTCGAGGCGTTCGCCCCGAGAATTCTTTACGAGCCGGGGAGCGGGAAAGCGGGGTGCTTCCTCCTCGGTGGCAAAGAGCGAGCGCAGGAGCGGGGGGGCCCAGATCTCCGGGCGGCTGAACAGGACCTCGCCCGGTTCGACGTCGAAGAAGGAGGAAAAGTTGTCGGCGACGCCAGCGACCGTCCCCCCGGGGGTGAGGACGATCATCGTGCCGTGGGGCTGGACCTTGCCGATGCGGTGGATCGGCTCCGCTTCACAGCGATCAATCGCAGCGCGAGGAACAGAGAAGGGCTGTGGTGCTGGTGCCATGGAACCTGTTTCAGCGGTGACAAAACGGAATCACTGATGTGGGCACGGGGTGGGGAGTCAATGAAAGGCGGGGTGGTTGGCCATGAGTTCGCATATGCCCATACCCGAATGGTTGAGGCCGATTGGCACCTAGATATCGAGGTTCTGAACCTCCGGGGCATGGCGCTGGATAAAGGCGCGGCGGGGAATGACCTGGTCGCCCATGAGGGTGGAGAAGACGCGCTCCGCCTCGAGGGCGTCCTCCATGGTGACCCGGAGGAGCCGGCGGCGCTTGGGGTCCATGGTGGTTTCCCACAACTGGCTGGAGTTCATTTCGCCGAGACCCTTGTAGCGCTGGACGGTCATGCCCTTCGCCCCGATTTCCTTCACCTTTTCGAGGACCTCGACGAGGGAGTAGGCAGGGACGGCGGCGCCCTCCTTGCCGTAGACGCGGAAGGGGGCGGTGTCGTGGGTCGTGTCGCCCCGGGAAAAGTGATCGGTCTCGTAGAGGCCGATATCGAGTCCCATCTTCTCGAGGGTCTTGACGATGGTTTCGACCTCGCGCGCCTCGGGAAACTCGTAGAGTTCGACGCGGCCGACCTGCTCCTCCTGCTCCTCGTGATCGTCCTCCTGCTCCTGCTCGACATCCTCCTCGTTGAAGAGGTCGTCGCCGGGCTTGGCGGGTGCCCCGCCGTTGCGGCCATTGCGGCTGACTTCCGGGTCGAGGAGGGCCGCCTCCTCCTTGGTATAGGCGAAGCGGGGCATGTCGTCGATCATGGCCATGGCGAGGGGGAGCCGGCCCTCGCCGTCGCGGGCGTCAAGGAACGTCTCGAGGGAGATGCCCTTGCGGGTGAGGATGCGGCTGATCATGTTGAGCTCAAGCATGGCATCGGCGAACTGGCGGATCTGCAGGCGTGTGAGCTCGTTTTCCTCCACCTCGCCGGTGGCCGACGTGCCTGTATAGATCGATAGACGCGCCGCATCGACCCCCTTGTCCAGGAGGAAGCGGTCCTTCTCCTCGTCGCTGTCGAGGTAGTTCTCCTGCTTGCCCTTCTTGACGAGGTAGAGCGGGGGCTGGGCGATGTAGAGGTGGCCGCGCTCGATGATCTCGGTGAACTGGCGATAGAAGAAGGTGAGGAGCAGGGTGCGGATGTGGGCCCCGTCGACGTCCGCATCGGTCATGATGATGAGCTTGTCGTAGCGGAGCTTGGCATAGTCGAAGTTGTCCCGGATGCCGGTGCCGAGGGCGGTGATGATGGTGCGGATCTCCTCGTTGGAGAGGACCTTGTCGATGCGGGCCTTCTCGACGTTGATGATCTTGCCGCGGAGGGGGAGGATCGCCTGGAAGTGGCGGTCGCGGCCCTGCTTGGCGGAGCCCCCCGCGGAGTCGCCCTCCACGAGGTACAGTTCCGTGCCCTCGCCCTTCTCGCTGCAATCGGCGAG
>CAYQTO010000196.1:0-5661 GCA_964420455.1 uncultured Candidatus Sumerlaeota bacterium
CCCGCGAATCGACGGGCAAAGGCGAGGATCCCCATGAGCGTCACTACCCAGGACAGGCAGCCGGCAAAGAGGGCGGCGGCGCTGAGGAGGCGGTGGCCCGGGGACAGGCCGGCAAAGTTCAGGGCGAGGGAGGACCAGAAGGCGACAGTCATGGGGTTGGTGGCGGTCATGGCGAGGCCGGCGAGGAAGCCGGCGGCGAGTGCCCGGTGGCGGGGCGTCTCGAGGCTCGTGGCGTCCTGCGCGGTAAGCGATTCGAGGCGAAAGGCATCCCGCCAGGCCAACACGCCCAACGTCGTGAGCACGAATCCGCCCAGCAGGTGGAGGGCGAGCTGGACGGGGGGATGGCTGACGAGGACACCGAGACCGGCGGAGAAGAGGAAAAGGTAGACGGTGTCTATACACACGGCGCCGAGGCCGACGACGAAGCCCGCGGCGAGGCCGTCGCGGAGGGAGCGGCGGATGATTTCGAGATTCACGGGCCCGATCGGCGCCGCCACGAGCCATCCGGTCGCGTAGGCCCCCGCGAGCATTCCGGCCAATGATGTCGCGGAGGGGTCCGCTATCGCGAGGTGCCGTCCATCCGGAAGTTTCGGCGAATCCCCGGGAGGATGACCATTTCGTCGAAATAGACCGTGCCGCGGGGATTCATGGTACCGGTACGGAACTCCTCCTCGCGCGGGCGGACCGCAATCTGGAACGACACCACCTGGTCCAGGCGCTGGTCTGTCCCGCCCCACAGGTACCCCACCTGGTCCGACGTGATGACGTACTGCTTTCCCTTGAAATCCGTTGGCTGGTCGATCACCGCGCCAAAGTTGGTATCGTCCGCGTCGATCAACTTGAAATCGATGGAGTTGTTGCCGCCCTCGCCAGCGAGTTGGAAGACGATCGTATATTCGGGAGGGAGGCGGAACTGCTGCTCGGGGCTGAGATGCCTGAAGATTTGAACCCAGTTCCACTCGTCGGTAACGAGCTGGTACCGGAGGGCGAAGGCGCGGCCGCGGACGCCGCGAACCAACGACAGCTGGACCAGCGTGCCCGCCGTCGATCCCTCGTTCCCCCACCCATAGAGGGTGTCGAAGGACTCCTGAAAGATGGCGCCCTGAACGGTGGTCATGCGGTTCTCGCCGGGATTGGTGACGGCCGAGGCGTCCAGCACCTCCAGCGCGTCGAGCAACGGGTCCGCCGGGTAGTAGGTCACGAAGCGGGTGAACTCGCGGCCCTCCGGATCCAGGATAAGAATCGTCGGCACGCGGAACACGCCGTACTGGCGCCGCAGCGCGTCGTTCCCCGTCGCGTCCACCGGGATGCTCACGAACTCCTCGTTGAGCGTCTCCACCACGATGGGATCGCGGAAGGTTTCGTTTTGCATCCGCCGGCAGGGGGCTGCCTGCATGCTGAAGAAATACATAAAGACCGGGCGGCGCGTCTGTGCCGCGTATTGCAGACCCTGGTTCGGCTCCATGATCCAACGGATTGTCTCGGCCGGGGCCTTTCCGGCGAGGAGTTGCCCCAAGCACGCGAGCACGAGCAGCACGGCCCATGGTGACGGATGTTGAAGCATGGTTTGTCCCTCCTCTTTGATTAGCTGCGAACTCTAAGATGCTTACATGCGAAAAGAGTCAAACAAGATCGTTCGGTCGTGGTAGGCGAGGAGCCGAGTGCGGCGCCCCATTAGGGGAGCGGGCGGAAGATCCTCAGGAAATCGGCGGCGGTAGGCTGCATCCGGTACCGCGTGGGGAGCCGCTCCGCCACCGCACCGAGGGATTCCGCGGCTTCGACCACGGGGGCCACGTGGGGCGAGGGCTCGCCATGGGTCTGGACAAGGGGGAAGATGCGGACCTCGCGGGCGACGCGGAGCATTTCGCGGACGGAGGCGAGGTGGAAGTCGCGGTTGCGATGCTCGCTGTAGCTGAAGAGAAAGTGGGAACAGAGGGCGAGATCGAAGGTGTCGTCGTCGAAGGGGAGGGACGGCAGCGAGGCGGCGACGTAGCGTCCAGCGGCAATGCCCGCGTCGTAGTCGGCGAGAAAACGCTCCATGGCGGCGAGACGTCGCTCTCGAAGTTCGTCGGGATCGCGGACCTCGATCCACAGGTAGGCGTCCCGGGCGGCGCGGGTTTTCTCGATGACGAGATCCAGAGTTTCGTGGATGCGCCGCCCGAGGTCGGCGCGGCTATAAAGATAGATGGGGTCGGCGGCGGTGGCGTTGCCGCCGCGGGCAGTCGCCTCGGCGGTAAACCCCGCCGGGCCGGCGGCGACATCGAGGAGTCGCAACCCGAGGTCCGCCTCCGTCAGGCCGAACATGCGTTTGTACTCGGCGAGGCCGCGACCGAACGGCACAACGTCCTCAAGGCGCACTCCCTCGGGCCGGGGGGTGCCCACCGGGTCTACTCCAGGTCGATGTGCTTCATGAGGGAGAAGACGTCCTTGTCGCCCCGTCCGGACATGGAAAGGACGACGATGGCGTCGTCGTCGACTTGGGGGGCCATCTTATGGAGCCAGGCGAGGGCGTGGGCGGTCTCGAGGGCGGGGATGATCCCTTCAAGTTCGCTGGTGCGGCGCAGGGCCTCGAGCGCCTCCTGGTCGGTGATGGAAACGTAGTGGCACCGGCCTGTCCGCGCATAGAAGCTGTGTTCGGGGCCGACACCGGGGTAGTCGAGCCCGGCGCTGATGCTGTGGGCTGGCGTGATCTGCCCGTCCTCGGTCTGGAGGACGTAGCTCCGGCTGCCCTGAAAGACGCCGACCTGGGCGTTGGTGATGGTCGCGGCGTGCTGGCCCGTGGCGAGCCCCTCCCCTTCGGCCTCCACCCCCCAGAACGCCACCGAATGGTCGTCGTAAAACGGATGAAAGATGCCGAGGCTGTTGCTGCCGCCGCCGACGCAGGCGATCACGTGGTCCGGGAGCCGGCCCTCCGCCCGCTGCACCTGCTCGCGGGTCTCGCACCCGATCACCGATTGGAAGTCGCGCACCATGCGGGGAAACGGATGGGGGCCGACACAGCTGCCGATGATGTAGTGGGTGTCCTCACAGGAGGCGAGCCAGTCGCGCATGGCCTCGTTGGTGGCGTCCTTGAGGGTCGAGGAGCCGCTCGTCACCGGGATCACCTCCGCGCCCATAAGGCGCATGCGGAAAACGTTGAGCTTCTGGCGCTCGACGTCCTCGGCGCCCATATAGACGTAGCACTTGAGGCCAAAGAGGGCACAGGCGGTGGCGGTGGCGACGCCGTGCTGGCCGGCGCCGGTCTCGGCAATGATACGTTCCTTGCCGAGCTTTCGCGCGAGGAGCACCTGGCCGAGGGTATTGTTCAGCTTGTGGGCGCCGGTGTGGAGGAGGTCCTCGCGCTTGGAGTACACACGAAAGCGCCCACCGAGGAAGTCCTCCGTGCGGCGGCCGCGGGTGAGCGGCGTCGGTCGCCCGGCGTACTCCTTCTGGAGGTCGTAGAGCTCGCGATGAAAGGCGGGATCGTTCCAAGCCTCGAGGTACTGGCGCTCGAGGTCGATGAGCGTCTGCATGAGCGTCTCGGGGACGTAGCGGCCGCCGAAGATGCCGTAATAGCCGCGGCTGTCGGGACGCTGGTCGGCGGGGACAAAGGTGGGGGCCGGCTGGGTGACGCTCATGATTGGGGGAACCTCCCTGCGCAGGTGAGCGGGGAAGCTAGGGGCGGGGCTGGCGCAAATCAAGGTGGGATTGGGGAAGGGAACTGGACGGGATGGCCTTGGGGCGCCGTTGAACATGTTGGCTTGCGCGGCCCGTCCGGTCCGGGAACTCTTTTCCCTCAATAAGCCTCAAAAAAGGTGCCTTCTTTCCCCAACCTTTTAGGGGAAACCGCGTCCTTGTAAGTGATGGCCGACACACCTTGTGATTACCTCAAGGAGGACTCCATGCTCCGTGCCGCTCTGATGATGATGGAGGCAGTGGCGCTTCTGGCCGCCGCCCAGCAACCCGCCACCGCCGCCGAGGACCGCCACATCCGTGTCAGCGTTGTCGACCACCAGGGCGACCACGTAAAGGGGGCCTACCTTTGGGGCGTCGCCCAAACCGACGGAAACTTCGGAATGCACGTGGAGGCGGATCTCGCCGATGGCAGGAACGAGAAGGTTCGTCTTCTTTCCGGGTCCATGGGGTCCTATGGGGAACTGGTTTCGTTCGATTGGGTCGTGGTCTCGGACGAGGGTGTGGCGCGTGGGGTGGTCGAGGAAGAAGACCTGGCGGACCTGGAAGAAATGACGGTGACGCTCCGTCCGGTCCGGCCGGTCAAGGTCACGATCGAGAGCCCCATGCCTCTTTCCGAGGATGCCCAGCTTTTCGCGACGATCGCGGACTTTGGCGGACACGTCTATACAAAGAATTTCGCCACGGGGCCTTTTTCGGACAGACAAGGCGAAACTTTCACGGTCGCGCCGGTGACCGCGCGCGAGGGGAACGTCTATACGCTTCTGGTTCCCGACCTCGGGGCGGAACCCCTCCATTTCTCCCTCGACGATCCCGGGTCGGTTCGTTTCTGCCAGTTCTCGCCCATGCTGTCGTCCTCTGAATTGGGGGACTCTTTGACGCTCACTTTGCCGGAGGCGGGTACCCTCGCGGCCACCTTCACCGTGCCGGAGGACGAGGACCCCCAGGATCTCACGATCAAGCTCTCGAGGACGGCGGCGTTCGATGATGCCACCGGCGAGACACGTCGCTACGGGGCGGACCTCCTCTTCCTGGCGGAGGAGGACGTCCGCTCCCTCGCCACCGGACCGATGACCCTTCCTTCAGGGAGCTATGAGGTGGAGTTTGCCACGGGAACGGCCCGCAACCGTTGGGATCGGCGTCGGCCGGACTTTTTCGAGGATCGCCAGCGGGTGACCGTCGAGCCCGGCAAGCAGGTCACCGCCGCCGCGACCTACAGGCAGGTGGAAGCGGTCGATTACGAGGGCGATCAAGCCGCCCGCGTGCTGATCACAGCGGCCACGGGCGAGCCGGTGGCCGGCCGGGACTTCGAACTGTACGTTCGCGACACCCCCCGCGGCATGCTCCTCGTTGGGTCGGCCACGACCGACGAAGGGGGCCGGGCCACCTTCGAGGGGCTGAAGCCGGGTACCTACTGGCTCCAGAACGAGAACAACGGTATCGGCGAGGTAACCATCAAGGGCGCCGGCGAGGAGCCCCAGGTGGCTTCCTTCAACTTTCCCCCGAACGCGGGCGACCCCATGATCGACGCGGTGCTGACCGACGTGGACACGGGCGAGGAGGTGCGCCTGTCGGACTTCAAGGGCCGGGTGCTTTTCCTCGACTTCTGGGCGACGTGGTGCGGTCCCTGCCAGGGGCCCATGGCACACAACAGCCGGGTGCTGGAGCGGATGGGCAACGATTGGGCCGGCAAGGCGGAGATCATTGCCATCAGCTGTGACGAGTCGAAGGAGAAGCTGGTCGAACATATCGCGAAGGAGGGTTGGGGGAACGTCCGCCACCTGATCGCGACGGAGGGGGGCATGGGCTGGAAGGCAAAGGTGATGCAGGACTACGGCATCCGATGGATTCCAACGGCGTTGCTGGTGGACCAGTCGGGGACGATCGTCTGGCGCGGTAATCCGTCGGGCTTCCGGTTGGAGGAGCGTATAGACGAGCTGATCGCGAAGGGGCCCTCGGCCGGCGGGGGGTAAGATGGCGCTTGGGGGA
>CAYQTO010000197.1:0-5644 GCA_964420455.1 uncultured Candidatus Sumerlaeota bacterium
TCTTCCGGGCCGCGGGCTACGACACCTGCAACCTGACGATGTCGGCGCGGGCGAGTTGTCTGGCGAGGGCGTTGCGGAGTCGCTCCTGGGCCTCCTCGCCGAGTTCGCGGGCGTAGCCCCCTTCGCCGGCGCCGGACTCGTCGAGGCCGAGGTCCAGCACCTTTGCCCCGACGGAGACGATCTGCTCGGCGACCTCGGGGCGGACGTCGAAGGCCTCGACCTGGGCGCCGAGCCGCCGGGCGGTCGCAATCGCCTGCAAGCCTGCCACCCCAACGCCCAGAACAAAGACCCGCGCTGGGGGGACCGATCCCGCAGCCGTCATCATCATGGGAAAGAGGCGGCCAAAACGATGGGCCGCCTCGATGACGGCGCGATAGCCGGCGAGGTTCGCCTGGGAACTGAGGACGTCCATGGCCTGGGCGCGGGTAATCCGCGGGATGAGCTCGAGGGCGAGGGCGCTGGCCTGCCGTGCGGCGAGGTGCTCCATCGCCTCCCTGCCGGCGCCGCCGGGATCCATGAGGGAGACGAGGAGGGCGCCTTCCCGCATTGCCGAGAGGTCGCCGGCCGGGGGAAGGCGCACACCCATGACAATGTCCGACTGGAAGATCTCGGCGCGGTCGGCGATCCGGGCGCCGGCGGCCTCGAACTCCGCGTCGGAGAAGGAGGCGGCTTCGCCTGCCCCGTCTTCCACGATCCATTCCCAACCACGATTGCCCGTGCGCTTCACCGAATCCGGTGTGGCGGCAACCCTTGTCTCGCCTTGCGCGGTTTCCTTCGGGATTCCCAAACGGACCATCGGCTTGCGGCCTCCGGCGCGGTTTCGTCCGCGGGCTTTGCGGCTCGCATTCGCATCGCCAAATCGCAATGGAGCAGCCCCGGAGGGAGTGGGGGAAGGAAAATCTCGCGGAGGTTTGTCGTGGATATCGGGGTTCCCTCGTGCTTGGATGTTTTCGTCGTGCGGGGTGGACTCCCCGTTACAGGAACATCGCAAGGGAGGCCTTTCATGAAGGCGATTGTTGTGTCGGAGCCGGGAGGCCCGGAGGTGTTGAAGATCGAGGAGCGGCCGGATCCCGTGGTGGGGCCGGGGCTGGTGCGCGTGGGGGTGCGGGCGACGGCGCTCAACCGGGCGGACCTGCTCCAGCGGCGGGGGCGTTATCCCGCACCGCCGGATTGCCCGCCTGATATTCCCGGGTTGGAATTCGCGGGGGAGGTCCTCGAGGCCGGCCCCGGCGTGACCGAATGGTCGACGGGCGATCGGGTGATGGGACTGCTGGGCGGAGGGGGATACGCCACCCAGCTTGTCACGCACGAACGGCTGCTCCTGCGCATCCCCGGGGAGCTGCCGTACATACACGCGGCGGCCATCCCCGAGGCGTTCCTCACGGCGTACGACGCGCTCTTTCGCCAGGTGGACTTGGCGATGGGCGAGACGCTGCTGATCCATGCGGTGGCGAGCGGCGTGGGGACGGCGGGGCTTCAACTGGCGAAGGCCGCCGGGGTGCGGGTCGTGGGCACGTCGCGGTCCAGGCACAAGCTTGCGAAGCTGGATGCCTTCGGGCTCGACGTGGGGATCGACACGTCGGGGGGCGGATTCCTGGAGGCGATGGAGGCCGCCGGGTTCCGGAAGGTGGACGCGATCATGGACCTGATCGGGGCGGCAAACTGGGAGGAGAACCTGCGGGCGCTTCGGCCGCTTGGGCGGCTGATCGTGGTGGGCGTTGTCTCCGGGGCCAAGGTCGAGGCGGACCTCGGGGTGATTCTGCGCAAGCGACTGCGGCTGCTGGGGACGGTGCTACGTGCGCGCCCCCTCGAGGAGAAGGGTGCCTTGACCCAGGAGTTTGCCGAGCGGGTCCTCCCGCTCTTTGAGCAACGGGTGCTTCACCCGGTCGTGGACGAGGTCTTCCCCTTTGGCAAGGTTGCCGAGGCGCACGCCGCCATGGAGGAGAACCGCAACACGGGCAAGATCGTGCTGGAGGTGGAGGACTAGGCGACGACGGGATGAAAAGTGGCTACCGGCGCTGGACCTTGGCGGAGGGCATCATGCCGGTGGGGGGGAGCGGGGTTTTTTCCGACCGGCCGTTGGAGCCGGACACCTCGATCATTGTCGGGAGGATGCGCTTGGACTGGTCGCGAAGGGAGCGAACACGGCCGCGGCGCTTCGAGCCGAAGAAGGTCACGATGAGGATTTTTGTGTCGAGCCAGAGCGACCAGTTCTCGATGTAGTAGAGGTCGTAGCGGAGGCGCTGCTGGATGGAGGTGTCGCCGCGGAGGCCATGGACCTGGGCCCAGCCGGTCATACCGGACTTCACGTTGTGGCGCGACATGTAGCGGGGGAGGACCTCCCGGAACCGGTCGACGAACCAGGGGCGTTCCGGCCGGGGACCGACGAGGGACATGTCGCCGCGGATGACGTTCCAGAGTTGGGGCAATTCGTCGAGATTGTAGCGTCGGAGGAAGCGGCCGATGGCGGTGGCGCGGGGATCGTCGCGCTTGCCCCAGGAGGGGACCTCGTCCTCGGCGCCGACGGGCATCGTCCGGAACTTGTAGATGTTGAACTCGCGGCCGTCGAGCCCGAGCCGGGTCTGCTTGTAGAGTGCGGGCCCGGGGGAGCTGCGCTTCACCAGGATGCCAAGGAGGAGCAGCAGGGGGGAAAGGGCGATGAGCCCGCCAAGGGCGAGGGCGAGGTCAAAGGCGCGCTTGAGCCCGGCGTTCAGCCCCCGCAGCGGCGTGTCCTTCATCGAGTAGATGGGCACTCCGGCGACCTCGTCGTAGTGAATCTGGGAGCGCATCATTTCCACCAGCGAGGGGACGAAGTTGACGCGGGCCCATTCCTTGTCGCCGTCGATGAAGAGCTGGAAGAAGGTTTCCGCAGGGATGTCGGTCTGGCAGACGAAGACTTCTTCCACCCCATTGTCGCGGACAATGCGACGGAGGTCGTCCTGGGCCCCGAGGATGGGAATGCCGCCGATGGTCTGGCCGACCCGGCGGTCGTCCAGCGACACAAAGCCTACCAGATCGTAGCCCATTTCCCGGTAGGACTTGAACCGTGCGGCGAGACGCAGGGCGACCGGTCCAAGCCCGACGAGGATGACGCGCGTTTGGGCGCCGCCAGTGATCAGGAAGCGCGAAATCACGCATTGCAGGAGGAAGCGATTGACGATGAGGGCGGACGAGGTGGTGACGAGGGCAATGGGGTAGAGGAGACGAGAGACGTCCTCGACCAGGAAAAAGTAGTTCCGCACCGCCGCGAGCATGGTGGCCAGGAGGCCGGCGTACAGAATTCGGCGGGCCCGGTTGAAGCTGATGACCCGTGGGTGCCAGGTGACGGCGCCGCTGGCGTAAAGGGCACCCATCCAGAAGGCGAAGGCCCACCAGAATTGCGTCAGATAATCCGTGGCAATAACGGCGTGGGGGATCCAGTCGCTCTCGAGGCGAATCCAGTAGGCCACGAGGAGGCCCGCCGCCACAGCGAGCGCATCGCCCAGATATTGAAGGACAACGAATTGATCCCGTTTGCGCCCCTTCAAACCAGGTACCTCGTCTCCTTGCGGATCCACTCGGCCAGACGCGTGCGGAAGGCCGTCTCAGAATAGGACTCCGCATGTGCCCGGATGGTTCCCGGATCGTACGCCTCATCATTGTGTTCGCTCAGGAGACGAGCAAGGCTTTTGGCGGAAGGTTCGTTGAAAAACCGGCCCGTAACGCCATCGATGACGGTTTCGGTAACTCCGCCATGGCCAAAGGCAAGGACCGGCCGGCCGCACGCCATGGATTCAAGGGCCGTGATGCCAAAGTCCTCCGTCGCCGGATACAGGAGGGCTCGTGCGTCCTGATACCACCCGGTGAGTTCCTCGTCGTCGACGCGACCGATGAACCGCACATCCCCGGTGGCGTTTTCCTGGAGCCGTTCCTCCTCCGGTCCGGATCCTACCACGACCAGCGGGACTCCCGCTTCTTCCGCCGCTTCGATAGCCCGGTCGATGCGCTTGTAGGGGACAAGGGCTGCCACCACCAGAAAGTAATCTCCAGGCGGCTTGCCTGAGGGCTTGAATTTCTCCAGGTTAACCGACGGGTGGATGGGGACGGCGTGGCGCCCCCAGAACTGCGTAATTTTGCGCGCGATGTGCAGGGAGTCCGCCGCGAAGGCATCCACATTCTGGGCGGTACGGCGGTCCCAGCGCTGAAGGCGTCCGCGGACCGCCCGCAACCCGGTGTCTTTCCACCATGCCCCGCCGAGGTAGTCTTCGAAATGGTCCCAGACATAGCGCATGGGGCTGAAGATATAGGAAAGGTGAAGGCCTTGACGGGGTTTCGGAGCGCCCTTGGCGACGCAATGGCTCGTAGAGATGACGAGATCGTAATCTCTTGTGGGAAAGGCCTCGGCGAAGGAGGGCATGACCGGGAGATAGTGGCGGTAGTGGGTCCGGGCGGAGGGAAGACGCGCAAAGCGGGACTCCTTGACGTTCCTGTAAAGAAAGTCCTCGGACACGTTTTCCGGTTCGAAGAGAAGGGTATGAATATCGGCGTTGGGAAAGAGGGCGCAGAATTGTTCGAGGACGCGTTCGCCCCCGCGCATGCCATTGAGCCAGTCATGGACGAGGGCGACGGGGCGATCGAGGAATTCGTCGAGGGGGTGGTTCATGGGGCGGTTGGGTGCGAAAAGAAACGGCCCGCGGGGAGCGGGCCGTTGGGTGCGAGGGTTCGGCGGGCCGGAAGCGGCGCCCGGGCCGCCGGTCAGGAGGTTGAGCGGAAGTCGTCGCCGGTGCCGATCAGGTGCTGGCGGAACTCCCAATTGAGCAGCTGGTTGTTGTACTCGTTGCTGGCCACGTCGAGGGGATCGGGGGCATCGTCGTCATAAAGGTTGTGACCGTGGGACTTGTTGATTTGCCGTGCGCGACGCGCGATGATGTTGACCACCATGTAGGGGCCATCGGCGTCGGCGGGAGACGGGTGCTGGGGTGAACTCAATGAATGACCTCCTCAAGGACAGACGCTCCGTGTCGGTGCGCAGGGTGGGCTCGTCAAGACAAAAGGAACCAAAACGGGTGGTAGCGGTTTGGGTGGCCGCTGTCGTGGGGGGATGTTTTTGGAGCGCTGCGGCGGCCCCCAGGCTCGATCTCGCACGGATTCCGGAGGTCCCCTTCGCCCCCCGCCTGGACCCGATTCTGGTCCTCGACGCGGCAACGGTGCCGGAAACGGTGGAGTTCTGGATCGAGCGGCGAGGCGGGGGGGGATGGGTGATGCTCGAGCCGACCCGACGGCGCATCGACGGGCCTCCCATCGAGGCCCTGGCGGACGGGCGCCTTGCCCTTTCCGAAGCGGGCGGGATTCCCATCTGGCTGATCAACCTCGAGCCCGCCGGCGACCACCGCCTTGCGGGGCGGGTTGGAACCCCGGGTGGCTGGAGTGATCTCGAGCCCATCGGCCTCGAGCCGCGAACGGTTGCCCCTCCCGGCGATGCCTCGAGCCCGGGCCGATGGATCCTCCGCGTGTGCGGCGCCACGGAGGGCCCGACCACTGTTGCCGTCGACTCGGACGTCGGTCCGCACCGCATGGAGTCGACCGCCCGCCGGCAGGGTGCCACGGCGTGCGTCTATACAGCTGGCACGCTGGACCTTCTACGCACCGTTGCGCCGGACGCCCC
>CAYQTO010000198.1:0-5624 GCA_964420455.1 uncultured Candidatus Sumerlaeota bacterium
AGTCCCAGCACCCCCGTATAGACAGCCAGGCGTGTCCCGCGTCGCGCCCGCCAGCACGCCAACAGGCCCATCAGCCCCACCGGCGCCATCGCCGCCACGAACACCGACACCAGCGTTGCAAACCGCGCCGTCGCCCGCATGAACCGCAGCGGCGGCACCCATTCGTAGATTGCCATCCAGGGGAGGGGCACCCGCGTGATCCCCCCGCGCCAGTGGAGCAGCGGCCCCAGCGAGAACACAAATCCGGTGATCGCCACGGCTGCGAGCGCCGCCGCCAACCGCCGCCAGCCGACGCCGCCGAATCGCCCACACAGCACCATCCCAAGCCCCACCATCGCCAGCGCCCAAGGCAGGTAGCCGAAAAACTGCGCATCCTCCAGCCGCGCCCCATTCCCGCCCCCAATCCACAGCGCCGGCAACGGACGTGCGTGGCCCTCCTGACGCGTCGGCACCAGGTAGCCCTCCACGCTCGCCGAATGCAACACGGCGTGGTGCAGACCCCGGTCGGAACCGAAACGGTCCGCCAGCGTGCGAAATGGCGTCGCCGCCACAAACGCCAACGCGAGCGCCGCAACCATCGCCCCCGCCAGCGCCAACTCCGCCGTTCCCGGACGGGCCCGCCGCATCACCACCAGCGCGCCCGTATAGACGACCAGTCCCCCGGCGAGCATGAACCCGTGGTAGAAGCTCGCCAGGAACTGCAACACAAGCGATGCCCCAACGACGACGGCGAGCAGCGGCCGGCGCTCCTCCATGCACCGCCACGCGGCCACGAAGGCCGGGAGGTAGAACGCCACCGCCACCACGTTGGGATGCCCCCAGACGTGGTAAAGCATGTCATTGTTTGATGTAAAGACAACCGCCCCGAGGACCGCTGCGGGACGGGAGCCCAGAAGCCACCACAATGCGCCGTAGCTCGCCAGCGCCGACAGAAGCACCGTCGACAGCATCATGACATTAAATGAAAACACCGGCGAAGGGTGCAGCCGCAGCGGCGCCGTCAGCATCGCAAACAGGGTGTTGGTCTCGGTGAAAAACCGGGGCGGCGGCTGCGTCGACAGGATCGGCATGTGCCAGGTGGACAACGGATCGCGCCAGGTCGTCCGCTGGCCCCAGTTCACGCCATAGGCACTCGAGAAGGCGTCCCCCCCGTGCATTTGTGTGCCCAGCCGGTGCAGGGGGAAGACGGGAAACAGGACCAGCAGCGTATAGACAATCAGAAGGAGTGCCGCCGCACCGTGGAACCGGACGACCCGGCGGTGCGGCGGCGGCGAATCGGACTCCGCGTCGCTGCTAGCCCTTGCCGGCAAGCACCGGTTCCTCCTGGGGTTCGTACGCGAGCCACGGCGCCAGCCAGCGTTCCGCCTCCTCGACCGTTATGCCCTTGCGCCCGGCATAGTCCTCCACCTGGTCGCGCATGATCTTGCCCACGCTGATGTACTTGCTGTCCGGGTGCGAGAAGTACCACCCGCTGACGGAGCTTGCCGGCCACATGGCGCAGCTCTCCGTGAGGGTCATGCCCGCGTTGTCCGTCGCCCGTAGCACGTCGAACAGGGTCGGCTTCTCGGTGTGGTCCGGGCAGGCGGGGTAACCCGGCGCCGGCCGGATGCCCCGGTACTTCTCCGAGATGAGGTCCTCGGCGGTGAGCTTCTCCGACTTGCCGTAGCCCCACCAGTCGCGGGCCTGCTTGTGGAGGTACTCGGCGAAGGCCTCCGCGCAGCGATCCGCCAGCACCTGGACCATGATCGCCTTGGGGTCGTCGTTGGCGGCCTTGTGCTTCGCCGCGAGCTCGTCCGCTCCGTGGCCGGCGGTCACCGCAAAGGCCCCGAGATAGTCCGGCCGCCCGCTTTCCTTCGGCGCCACGAAGTCCGCCAGGCAGTAGTTCGGCTGGCCGTCCTTGTGCACCTGCTGCCGCAGGAAGTGGAACGTCGTCAGCACCTCCTCGCGCGTGTCGTCCGTATAGATTTCTACATCGTCGCCGATGCTGTTGGCGGGGAAGAAGCCCATCACCCCGCGGGCGGTCAGCGTGCCCGACGCGATCAGCTCCTCGAGCACCCGCCGGGCATCCTCATACAGTTCCTTCGCCACCTGGCCCACCGTCGGGTCCTCGAGGATCTTCGGGAAGACGCCCTTCAGCTCCCAGGCGTGGAAGAACGGCGACCAGTCGATGTACCTGGCGATTTCCCCCAGGTCCAGGTTGTCGAGTGCCCGCACACCGAGGAACTCGGGCTTGGGCAGCCGCGCCACCGACCAGTCCACCCGGTGCCTGTTTCGCCGGGCCTCCTCGATCGTGATATACGTCGCTGTGTCCTTGCGCCCGCGGTGGTGCTCGCGGAGCCGTTCGTACTCCGCCGCGATACCCGCCGCGTAGTCGCCCCCCTTCCTCTTGTCGAGCACCGACTGCACCACGCCCACCGCCCGCGACGCGTCCAGCACATGGATCGTCGGCGCGTCGTACTGGGGCGCGATCTTCACCGCCGTGTGCATCTTGCTCGTCGTCGCCCCGCCAATCAGCAGCGGCTGCGTGAAGCCCTCGCGTTTCAGTTCCTTCGCCACGTGGACCATCTCGTCGAGCGACGGCGTGATCAGCCCGGAAAGCCCGATCACGTCCACCTGGTGCTCGCGCGCCGCCTCCAGGATCTTCTCGCAAGGCTGCATCACCCCGAGGTCGATCACCTCGAAGTTGTTACACGCCAGCACCACCGAGACGATGTTCTTGCCGATGTCGTGGACGTCACCCTTCACCGTTGCCAGAAGGATCTTGCCCGCGTTGGACGGGCCGCCTCCGGACGCCTCCTTCTCCTTCTCCATGTAGGGGATCAGCACCGCCACGCCCTTCTTCATCACGCGGGCGCTCTTCACCACCTGCGGGAGGAACATCTTCCCGTCGCCGAAGAGGTCGCCGACGATGTTCATCCCGTCCATCAGCGGGCCCTCGATCACGTCCAGCGGCCGGCCATACTTCTGCCGCGCCTCCTCCACGTCGTCCTCCACATAGTCCACGATCCCCTTGATCAGCGCGTGCTTGAGCCGCTCCTCCACGGTCCCGTTGCGCCATTCCTTGGTCTCCGCCTTCTTCTGGCCGCCCCCCTGCGCCTTCACCTTTTCCGCCAGATCGATCAGCCGCTCCGTCGCGTCCGGCCGCCGGTTCAGAATCACGTCCTCCACGTGCTCCAGCAGTTCCGGCTCGATCTCCTCGTATACCTCCAGCATCCCCGCGTTCACGATGCCCATGTCCAGGCCCGACTTGATCGCGTGGTAAAGGAACACCGCGTGCATTGCCTCGCGCACCCGGTTGTTTCCCCGGAAGGAGAACGAGATGTTCGAGATGCCCCCGCTGGTCCGCACTCCGGGGCACTCCTCCTTGATCCGAGCCACCGAATCGATGAAGGACCGCGCGTAGTCATCGTGTTCCTCCATCCCGGTGGCCACCGTCAGCACATTCGGGTCAAAGATGATGTCGCACGGCTCGTAGCCCAACTCGTCGACGAGGATGCGATAGGCCCGCTTGCAGATCTCGAGGCGCCGCTCCGTGTTGTCCGCCTGGCCCTTCTCGTCGAAGGCCATCACCACGACGCTCGCGCCATAGCGCTGGATTTCCCGCGCCTGTTCGCGGAACACGTCCTCGCCTTCCTTCAACGAGATCGAATTCACGATCCCTTTGCCCTGAAGGCACTTCAGGCCCTCCTGCAGCACCGTCCAGCGCGAGCTGTCGACCATGATCGGCACCCGCGAAATGTCCGGCTCCGCTGCCACCAGGTTCAGGAAGTCCCGCATCATCTCCTCGGACTCGATCATGCCCTCGTCCATGTTGATGTCGATGATGTTGGCGCCATTTTCCACCTGTTGGCGGGCAACCTGGAGTGCTCCCTCGAGGTCTCCCTCCTTGATCAGCTTGGCAAACTTGGGCGAACCGGTCACGTTGGTCCGCTCGCCCACCATGATGAAGCTCGACGTTGGCGGAATCCGCAGCGGCTCGAGACCGCTCAGCCGCGTCACCTTTTCCGCCCCCTTCGGCACCCTAGGCTTGATGCCGTCCATCAGATCCGCAAACCGCTGGATGTGCCCGGGGGTCGTCCCGCAACACCCGCCAAGGATGTTGATCCAGCCGTTCTCCGCATACTCGCGGAGGATCCGGCCCATGTGGTCCGGTGTCTGTTTCGGGTCGTAGCCCGTCGGCGACAACGCGTCCGGCAGGCCCGCGTTGGGATACAGCGACGTGTGGCAATCCGCCAGGTTCGACAGTTCCTCGATGAAGGGTCGCATCGCCTCGGGCCCCAACGCGCAATTGATCCCCACCGACAACGGCTTGGCGTGCTCGATCGAGTACCAGAACGCCTCCGGTGTCTGCCCCGAGAGCGTCCGCCCCGAGGCGTCCGTGATGGTCACCGAAATCATGACCGGCACCCGGCGCCCCACCTCGTCGAAGGCCTTCTCCACCGCGTACAAGGCCGCCTTCGCGTTCAGCGTGTCGAAGATCGTCTCGACCAGCACGAGGTCCACGCCGCCCTCGAGAAGCCCCACCGTCTGTTCCCGGTAGACCTCCACCAGATCATCAAAGGTCACCGCCCGGTAGCCGGGGTTGTTCACGTCCGGGGAAAGCGATGCGGTCCGGTTCGTGGGCCCGAGGGCGCCCGCCACAAACCGCGGCTTTTCCGGCGTCTTCGCTGTCACCTCCGCGGCGACGCGCTTCGCCAGCTTCGCCGCCTCCACGTTCAGCTCAACCACCAGATCTTCCGTCTGGTAGTCCGCCGCCGAGATCCGATTCGCGTTGAAGGTGTTGGTCTCGATGATGTCGGCCCCCGCCTCGAGGAACGCACGGTGGATCTCCTCGATCACCTCGGGCCGCGTCAGCGTCAGGAGGTCATTGTTGCCCTTCAGGTCCGTTGGGTGATCTTTGAAGCGTTTACCGCGGAAGTCCGCCTCCTCCAGCCTGTATTGCTGGATCATGGTCCCCATGGCGCCATCGAGAAAGACGATGCGCTCGGAGAAGATCTTGGCCAGCTCTTTGCCGGCCACGCTGAAACGGTCAGGATCGAAAGCGGTATTGCGATGAGGCATACGATAGCTGGGAGGGTCGCAACGACGACCTCCGCCTACCACCTAATGTTAACGTACGTGGCGGGGGCCTTGAACCGCTTCTGCCGAACCTCCTACTCTCGACCCGTACCAACCGAGGAAGTTCTTACGGCTCGTCGTCCTTCTTTGTCCGGGCGCGTCTCTCCTTGAGTCCACCAAGGGTGGGGAAGAGGAAGAAGGACGCATGGAGACGGATGCTGTTGGCCACCTCCTCTTCGGCGGGCTCACGCAAAAGCCGCTGGTACTGCTGTTTCCATTCTTGCGCCCTTTCGAGCGAAAGGCGGATGAAACGGTGGCGGTAGTTGGCGACGTCCCAGAGTTCCGGCATGTCGTTGGCCACCTCGTGGAACGCCTCGACCTCGCGCACCTGAAGTCTGACGCTGGCCGCGTAAGACCTTACGATCGTATCCTGATACTCTTTTGGCATGCCACGGCCCCGACTGTAGAACCGTTCGCTGATCCAGACGTACAGCGATTCGATCCGGGACCGCTTCTTCCGCTCGTCCACCTTAAGGAGCAGTTCGTTGTCCAGGAGTTCGGATACT
>CAYQTO010000199.1:0-5472 GCA_964420455.1 uncultured Candidatus Sumerlaeota bacterium
GCAACGCGCACATGGCGCCGCGGGACATCAACCGGTTCTGCCACCTGGAGGGCGCGGCCCAGGCGCTCCTCGAAAAGGCAATGGCGCGGCTGAACCTCTCCGCCCGGGCGTACGACCGCATTCGCCGCGTCGCCCGCACCATCGCGGACCTCGCCCACAGCGACGCCATCCTGCCGGAACACGTCAGCGAGGCGGTCGGCTATCGCAACTTCGACCGCGTGGCGGGCTGACGGGGGCGATGGGTTGACCGTGGGTTGCCCTCTCGGTTCTTCTCAAAAGGGGTTGACCTTTTGCATCGAATGGCACTGACTTGGTTCGCTGGTGGTTCACGAGCGGTGATCGATTGCCGATCCTCGTTCGTGGAGTAAAAGGGAATCCGGTGCGAATCCGGAACTGCCCCGCAGCGGTATGCTGGAACGAACGCCGCACCCGCCACTGGCCGGAGAAGGCTGGGAAGGCGCGGCAAGTAGGCTTGCGGAAGCACCTGTGCTTCCGCCCTGCCAGCGAGTCCGAAGACCTGCCATCGACCCTCGCGAGCGTGAGTCTCGCCTGGAAGCTGCGCACCTTCGAGGGAAAGGTGGGTCGGCGGGCGACATGATACTTTTTTTCTCCCAACGACAACCTGACGAGCCAAGCTAGGGCGTTTGTGTCCGCGGTACGTGGTCTCGAATTCCGCGTCCGGCGGTCCCACTCCCAGGATCTTCGCTCACTTCAACGGGTGCCTCCTTTCCAGGGATGCGTGCGCCGCGCAATTCCCGATCTTCCCTTCGCGGGAAAGGAGAACGACGGATGGAAATGTACAGGAACCGGTGCCGCTTCGGGGGCATCAGCGGAGGTACGTTAGCCGCCCTACTGTTGGCCTGGGGGGCGGCTGTTGCGGGACCCTACTCGGCCGCGTCGAATGATCCGGCGAACCCCTTCGATCCGCCGATCGCGGCCACCTCGCCCCAGTTCACAGGATGGGCCAGTGCGGTCGTCAACTACTCGCCGAGTCCGCAATCGAACAGCTTTACGAACTCCGCCAATGCGCTTGGGCCCGCGGGACCGGCCACGGGTGTAGTGAGCCTTGGCGACCTCACCGCGGCGGACCTCGACACGGGGGTGCCTCCCGGCTCTCTTACAGTCGGCTTTGATGCGCCGATCTATAACGGCCCCGGCGATGACTTCGCCGTTTTCGAGAACGGCTTTCTCTTTGGCGGGGGAATCTTTGGCGAGCTCGCCTTTGTGGAGGTATCAAGCGACGGGGCGAACTTTGTCCGCTTCCCCTCTGTCAGCCTCACTCCCTCGCCCGTTGGCGCCTTTGGCACCTTCGACCCGACGGATGTCTACAACCTCGCCGGCAAGCACCAAAGCCAGTGGGGGACGCCGTTCGACCTTGACGATGTCACGACAGACTCGCTTGTACTGGCGGGTGCGGTGGACCTTGACCAGATCCGCTATGTCCGGCTGGTGGATATCCCCGGCCGTGGCGACTTTACCGACAGCCTTGGCAACCCGATCTATGACCCGTGGCTGACAGTCGGCTCCGGTGGCCTGGACCTCGACGCTGTGGGCGTGGTGAACACGGTGTTGCCCGAGATCGCCGTTGCAGGAACGCCCCTCGTGCCGTTCGCGGACTGGCCGGTGGATGCGGGTCCTTCGCCTGCCCAGTCCGTCGTTCTTACAAACACCGGCGCGGGTCCGCTGCGCTTTACGACGGAAACCCTGCGGCTCGTGGGGAATGCGGCCTTCGACGTCTTTCCGACGGCCGGCATGCTCGACAGAATCGATGCGGGAACGAGCATCACGCTTCGCATTGCCTCGAATCCGGGTGCGACAGGCCCAACGTCGGCGACGCTACAGATTCTGAGCAACGCCCTCAACGAGCCGGTGGTGGAGATTCCCCTGAACGGGGCGGGCGTCGCGCCACAGCCGACCCCATGGGAGCAGTTTGCCGGCGGCCCGAAGGGTGGCGGACGCCAGTACGTGCCCAACCCCCTCCAACGCCTCGACGGCCCGACGTGGCAAACGACGGACGAGTCTCTTGTGACCGCCGGCAGCGTGGTGGTTCTACCAGGCACGCCGGACCGCGTAATCGCGTGGGGAGGCGACCGGGCGGGGACACCCTTTGATGGCAGCGACGACACGGTCTTTCTCAAGGCGTTCCATGCCGACACCGGCGCCCTCATGTGGTCCTCACCCGGCCTCGAAGCGGGCAATACGTTGTCCTTCGATTCCTGGCACACGCCGGCCGCCGACGCCGCCAGCAACAGCGTCTACATGGCGACGGGAGGCACCCTCTATCGTCTCGACGGGGCGGACGGATCGATCGTCTGGAGTACTCCGCTCAACATTGGCGGCCCGAGCGACATCGTGAATGGTTCCGTTACCGTGGGAGGCGGACGCGCCTACGTAAACACCTACGGGGGATTCGCGCCGACCGCGAAGCGGCTCTACGCGGTCAACATTGCGGATGGGACGATAGACTGGAGCGTCCAAGAGGGAGGACAGGGATCAGAGGCTCCCGTGTACGTCAACAACGGCCACGGCGAGATCGTCTATACGTTGATCGCGCAGGGGATGATCGCCCGTAATGCGGCGGATGGGTCGCCGGTCTGGTCGAGCGCGGATCCGCTCGAGGGGTCCGCTTGGTCGACCACTAATGCCTTTTTTGGCGGGCTGACCTATTACGACGGCATGCTCCTCGCCCCCACGTACAACTTTGGGGGCCTTGGCGAACTGGTGGCCGTGGACGCGTGGACGGGGCGGCTGCTCTGGCGCCAAGCGAGCGCGCCTTCAGGCAATTCCAGTCCCGTTGTGCTCGCCGGAAACGTGTGGGTATCGGGTACCGAGGGATGGGGAGATGCGAGCGTGCTGGCGGCCTTCGCGCTGGAGGACGGATCCCCGGTGCGCAGCCGGGAGCTGTCGCCCGACAGCACGGCCTGGAACATCTCGCCGGTCGCCTACAACGACGCGTTGGCTGTGACGCTCGGGAGCGACGACTTCTTCCCCGGCGCGGCAACGGGCCTACGCCTGATCAATCCAGCAGACGGGGGTTACCTGACTTCTCCCACGACGGATGCCCAAGCCGCCCGCGGAACCCCCGCGATCGGGGCTGATGGACGCCTCTACGTGCTGCGGGCGCCCGACGGCCTCGCGGCTTACGTTCCCATCACCTTCAACGGGGTGATCGCGGCTGATGTGGATGGGACTGTCGGGCCCGGACAGACCGACGACCGCCTCGTCGAGATCACCATCGATGCCCCGTTTGCAAGCGAGATGCGCCTCGCCGAGGCTAACGGCACGAAGGACATCACGACGGCGCCTTGGGTCCCGTTTGCTTCGGAGACCACGTTCGAGGTGAGCGCCGGGTCGGGCCTCAAGACCATCGAGATCCAGGTGCGCAACGGCAGCACCCAGTCTGCCGTCCAGCAGGTCACCATCGAGTACCTGGCGCCGACGTCGGTGCCCGACTGGACGATCCTTGATGAGTAACGCTCGTCCGCAGCGAAGGGGGTGGGCCTCCGTTTGGGGGCCTGCCTTCTTCCTCTCGATGGTTGCCACAAGCGTTCACGGCCAGACCGCCTTCGAGGAGCCGGAACAACTAACCGACGGCAGCAAAGCCTTCCAGCTAAGCCGTAACCCCAACACCTCGATGGACTTTGATTCCGAGGGCCGGCTTCACATTGTCTACTGGTCCGGCTCCTTCGCCACCACGCCGGACCAGCCTTCCTTCGTGTATTACCAAAACTGGACTCCGGCCGACGGGTGGTCTTCCCGCCAGTTCGTCGACGACTCCTTCTTCGATACCGGTACGGAGCTTCGGAAGTACGGCGGGCGTCATCCCTCGCTCGCCATCGCGCCCGACGACACCGTTTGGGTCGCCTGGCACGATCATCGGCATTCAAATCCCGATCCGCCGGGAAATGGTATCAATAATATCGAGGTTTACGCCGACCGTCGTCCTCCCGGCGGCACGTTCTCCTCGACGGATATCAGGCTGACGGACACTGCCGCCGCCCATCTCGGCGACAACGGTTACCTCCCCCGCATCGCGGCCTCCCCCTCCGGCCGGATCAGCGTCCTGTGGTACGACTTTCACGAGAACGGCAACGTCTCCGACATTTTCGTCACCCACTCCGATCCCATGGGCGACTTTGGTGTCATCGAGCCAATTCTCACCCAGCGGATCACCAATCAGGCGGACCGGCCGGGCACCGGCTTCACCAAGGAGTCCTACTCGGTGCCCGACCTCGCCGTGGACGGCTTAGGCAACCTCTTTGCCGTTTGGACGTCGGGCTTTGGCGGGGTCGCCCCAGTCTACTTCGCCGCGGTCCCTGACCCGCCCTCCATCGTCAGCGAAACCCCCCTCGCCGCCCAGACGGGTGCCTACTTCGACCCGGCGAAGATCACCACCGCGGCCAATGGAGACCTCTGGGTCGTCTATACGCGCGAGAGCGCCGGCGAGGAGGACGTCGTTGCGGTCCGGCGTCGAGCCGGAGCCTCCTTCTTTGACGCGCCCCTCGAATTGGCCGCCACGCCCGGCGTCGTGGAAAAGGCGGGCGATCTCGAGGTCGACGCCAACGGGCGTGTCCACGCCGTCTGGATCGACGAGCGGGCAGGCCGCCATGTCTACTACGCACGCTTCGATCCCGACGGTTTGGGTCTCCTCGACGAGCAACCCCTAACGACCGCCTCCCGGCCCTACGGGCGCGTCACGCTCGCCCTCGACGGCGGCGGCCAGCCCTACGTCCTCTTCGACGCCATCAATGGCTCGCAGGGCGATGTCTGGTTCGTTGCTCCCGCTGAGACGACCTCAGTCGCACGATGGACCACCTATCAATAACCGGAAACGCAAGGAGGGCTTCCCACTCGTGTGTGGAGATGAAAAACACGAACAAACGAAGTGTCCCCGATGCGGGCGGGCCTTCTCGCGCATCGGCCCTTTCGCGATCCCCACCACACCGCCTCGAGTGCGGCGCTGATCGGCGGCGGCTCCAACCCCCGCCCCGGCGAGGTCTCCCTCGCCCATCACGGGGTCCTCTTCCTCGATGAGTTGCCGGAGTTCTCCCGCACCGTGCTCGAGGTCCTCCGCCAACCCCTCGAAGACGGCAAGGTCCTCATCAGCCGGTCCGCCATGGCGGTGGAATTCCCCGCACGGTTTCTTCTGGTGGCGGCGATGAACCCGACGCCGAGCGGCTTCGATCCCGAGGAGGCGATCCGCGGCCATAACTCCGCGACCCAGATCCAGCGCTACCTTTCGAAGATCAGTGGCCCGCTCCTGGATCGTATAGACATCCAGGTGGAGGTGCCCGCCGTGCCGATGGAGGAGTTGCGGCGGCGCGAGGCGAAGGAGGGCACGGCGGAAGTCCGCGAGCGGGTGATGGCGGCGCGGGCGCTGCAGGCGGAGCGGTTCCGCGGCCGGCCGGGCATTTACTGCAACGCGCACATGGCGCCGCGGGACATCAACCGGTTCTGCCACCTGGAGGGCGC
>CAYQTO010000200.1:0-5440 GCA_964420455.1 uncultured Candidatus Sumerlaeota bacterium
CCAGCAACCCGTCATTGTAACGCGCGCGCAGCGTCTGCACATAGGACTTGTAGCGGAATGGTTGGTCGCGAGTGATCGGATTCCCATCGCCGCTCATGACGGGCACGTCCTCGGGCACGACTTCCAGCAGCCATGCCTCCCACATGAGGTCGTACTCGAGGTCTGCCTCGCGGGGCTGGTCGACGTAGGTCCAGAGCGGGAAGACCCCGAGCGCGACGCCGGCGGCGACCCCACGCCAGGGGATCTCGAGGGGGCTCGACGGACGCAGGAACCGATCGGAGGCATCGGCCACGGACCAAAGGAGCAGCACGATGATCGGGGGCGACACGAACAGGAAGGACTGGAGATGGTGGGTGGGCAGAAGGAACAGGTACTGGAAGAGCACGAAGAACGCGGCAGGATAGAGGACGGCGACGGGGGCGGGGGCCTCCCGCCGCCACAGGCACCAACCCGCATAACCGAGCGCGACGGCGTTCGCATGGATCCATATGGGGTCCGCACGAAGCATGCGTATGTACCCCGCGTGGAGTGTCGGGCGGTCGCGGTCGAAGTTCTGGCCGATGTTCGACGCCCAATACGCGGCGAGGTTCCCGTCCGTGGCGAGCCACCCGGCCATCAGCACCGGCCCCATGGCCGACCCAAGGCCGTACAGCAGCACCGGCCAGATCATCAGCCGCCGTTCCCGCCACATCGCCGCCAGAAACATGAGCCCCACGCTGAACCCAAGGATCAGCGTCTTGATGCTGAACCAGAAGCCCGCCCCGATAAGCAGGCCACCGAGAAAGAACCACGCGAGGCGCTTTGAGCGCCAACCCTCGAACCAGCACAGAAGGCTGGCGATCCACAGGAGCGTCAGCGCGTTGTCCGGGCGGAGTTCATGGCCTTTCAGGTACTGCGGTGCCGTGCTCAGGAGCAGCGTTGCCGCGATGACCCCGATCCACCAGTCATTGCCGAGAAAGCGGCCTGCCCACAGGCCCATCATCGCCGCGACCACCAGCATCAGGCCGGTTCCCACTTGGCGAAACGTCACGTAGTAGGTCGGATCGTTGACGTCGAAAAACGACAAGCCCCACGCCAAGAGATAGTTGGTCGCTGGCCCGTGATTGTCCCACACGTCGACGTACAACTTCTCGCCGCGAGTCATCGCAAACCCGTTACTGAGAAACTGGACCTCGTCAGGCTCCATGCCGGAGGTCATCGAGTAGCGAAGCTGGAGGACGAGCAATGTCGCCAGCGCTGTCGCCAGGAAGATGCGGAACGGGAGGGAGCGGAGAACGAGCCGATTGGCAGTGGAAAGAGGGGTCACGACATGATCCGGAAGGGGAAAAACCGTGGGGATTGAGACACCCGGAAGGCCGAAGTGAGTCAAGGGTCTCCGGTTTCCGCTTCCCGGTTGACCGCCTGATGGGGCCGGGGACGAATCCCGCCTACCATGCCGACCAAACGCCTCATTGCGCTTTTCGTCTCTTTGGCCCTTCTCGCCGCGCTGCTTCTCTCGCTCAATACGCGGTTGGTCTTCGCTACCCTGTTGGCGACCGACAGCGTGCTTTTTGGTGTCGCGATCCTCTTCTTCATTCCCCAGACGGCGGTGATCGCGTGGCGCTGGCGATTCATCGCCCGGCCTGTCGCGTCCATGCATGTCGAGGAGGCAACCCGCCAGGTGCTTGCCTCCAACACCCTCAACCTTGTGCTTCCAAGCAAGCTCGGCGACCTTGCCAAAGGCGTCTATCTCTACCGCCGCGGCCGGTGCTCCCTCGGAACCGGACTGCAGGTCGTCGTCTTCGAGAAGCTTCTGGACCTCGCCGCCCTCAGCTTCTGGATGCTGGCGGGATGGTTACTCTTTCCCTCGGTCGAACTTTGGGTGGTCGCCATGCTCGGGATGGGACTCCTGATCATCGCGCTGGTGTGGGGCGTCTATCTCCATCCGCCGGCCGTCGTTCGTGTCGTCAACGCCGTGCCCGCCCGCGTGCGCGCCCATCGCGTGGTCAGCCGCCTGCTCGGTGTGTTCGTCCACGCGCCCCACGTCCTCGCCACCACCCGGGCTCGTGGGGGGCGCCAGCGGGTCCTGCTCGCCTCCAGTCTTCTCATCTGGTTCCTGCATCTCGCTCAGATATACGTGTTCTTCCTCGCGGTTGGCGCGACACCTCCTTTCCTCGAGGTCCTGGCCCGCATGCCCATCGCCATCTTTGCCGGGCTCTTGCCCCTCAGCATCGCCGGCGTCGGTATCCGGGATTGGGCCATGGTGGGAATCTTTGCCGGGGCCTCGGCTACGCCCGAACAGGTCGCCGCCGCGGCGCTCCTCGTCTCTCTCCGCTATGTGGTGCCGGCCCTTGCCGGCTTGCCGTTCATGGTGCGGTATCTTTCCATGGGCCGTGCCGCAAAGGACCGTCTGGCCGCGTGACCACCCCGCCGCTGCTGGTCATCCCGCACGAGACTCCTCTCCTTGAGGGGCGCCTCCTGCGCCGCTACAACCGGTTCCTTGCGGATATCGACATGCCGGGGGTGGGCATTGTCGCCGCCCATTGCGTCAACACCGGATGCATGGAGGGGCTCGTTCGGCCCGGCGCCCCCGTGTGGGTCAGTCATCACTCTTCTCCCACGCGCAAGCTCGTCTATACGTGGGAAATGGTCGAGGTGGACGGAATCCTTGTGGGAGCGAACACCGCCATGCCCAACCGTTTCGTGCGGCGCCTGATCGAGGCGAGGGTTCTGCGGGGGCTTTCACGCTTCGACGAAGTTATCGCCGAGCGCAGGTACGGCGCAAATTCGCGGGTGGATTTCTGGCTCAGGAAGGGCAGGAGCGAGCACTTCCTCGAGGTGAAGAACTGCCACCTCGTATATCCGGACGGGCGGGGGTACTTCCCCGACTCGGTAAGCGAGCGTGCCTCAAAGCATTTGGAGGAGCTGATCGACGTCGTCCGTTCGGGGCACCGGGCGACGGTGCTCTTTACGATCCAGAGGGCGGACGCCCGCGCCATCCGGCCGTCCGATGTTCATGACCCCGTCTTTGCGGAAACGGCCCGCCGTGCCCACGCTGCCGGAGTCGCCTTCCGGGCCGTGCGCATCGTTCCCACCCGCGAGGGGTACATTGTCGACCGGCAGGTTCCCGTCGACCCAAGGCCCTACGGCCTGCGTCGCCAGAAACGCTGGCGCGAGGAGCTTCGGGCCTTCTCCGGCTGGGAGCGGGTACCCCGTAAATCTCAATAAGTATAGACGCCCGAGAGCGGATCGCCGGCGATTTCCAGTGTCGTCGTGACCGAGGTAACCCCGTTCCCCCCATCGGTGACCACGACGCGCGCCGTCCTGTTCCCCCCCTCTGTATAGACATGGGAGGCGGTGGGGGTGGTCGTCGTCTGATCGATCGTTCCATCATCGTCAAAGTCCCACTCGAACAGCACGAGGGGGCCGTTGGGATTGGAGACGGGGAGCACCTCCAGGTGGGTGACCCGTCCGGCGACGAGGGATCCCGATGCTTCGAGGGTTACGACGGGAGGCTCCGGCATGCCATCGGACGGCAGGGAAACCGTCACCGGGATGATTTCTTCGGCGCGGTTTCCCACCGTATCGGTCACCAGCAGCCGGACGGGGAAGGTCCGTTGCTGGAAGGTGGCCGAATAGACAGAGTCGAACAGGAGCCCGGTCTGCGCCGGCTCGTCGTCGATGAACCATTCCAGCGTGTAGGGAGGAATGCCCCCCTCCCCTCCACCACGGAGGTAGAGGCGTCCGGGCGAAACGAGCGCCGTCTGGCCGGTAATCACAGACGCGCGGAGGGGGCCCGTCTCTTCCCACCCGCGACCGAGCACCCAGTCATGGATGAGCTGGATGTCCGCCTCGTCGAGCTGCCCCCCCGGGGGCATGGGCGCGCCTCCCCGAGGCTCGAGACAGTCGAGCTTTTCAAGGATGAAGCTCTGCTTGGGATCTGTGGGGTCCACCAGCATGAGACCCGGCGCGGAAAGGCTCGGCCGGGCAACCAGCTCCGCCAGCGCGTGTCCCTCAACAAGGCTCAGGCCCCCGTTGGGGGTCACGCTGCCATGGCATCCGACGCACTCGCGGTTGAAGATGGCGCGTACCTCGGGCCAGCCCGGCAGAGGACCGAGGGCATCACGGTCGCTGCAGGGGGTGCTCGCCGGGGACACCGCCATGGCGTCCCACCGTTGTGCGCGGTCGAAGGTGAAATACGCCTCGTTGAGGGTCTTTTCCGGCTCGGTGCCTTCCGCAAACGCCCGAGCCTCGAGTCCCGTCAGCCCCGCCGGAATCGGCAGGTAGTAGTGCCCGCCCGCATCCGGTCCGTAGAGCCGCTCCATCCACGGATGAGGCTTGATCCCTCCGGGAACAAGGAACTCTAGCCCCGGCCTCAGTTCCGGATTGGGTGCCCCCAGCGGTGTTGTCATCCGCCCCCGGAGGGACACGGGAGAAAGATGGAGGGTTTCGTTCAGGAAGTGCCCTCCAGCCTGGTCTGGAGCAAGGGACCCCTCGAGGACGGCATCGCCTCGGTGCACCTCGAAACGCAGCGGCTCGCCGTCGGTCAGGATGGGGGCATTGTAGGTGAGGCGGCTGGTGGGCGTGACCATCACGACGCGGCCGGAGAGATCCCGCAGGGGCTCGCGGTTCCCATGGCGAAAGGTGACCGAGTCGGGGACGAAGGGAACCTCGCCGGGCTGCTCGCCGGCAAGGGTGGGGGCGTTCAGGACGAGGCGTCCACGGTCGAGCGCGCCGATTCGCACCTGGACGGTCGCCTTGGCGCCGGCCGCATCGGTTACCCGTGCCGTGACGGTGTACCAGCCCCGCTCTGTATAGACGGGGGTGATTGTTTCCCCGGTTTCCCGGCGCCCGTCCCCAAGGTCCCAATCCACGTTCAGGGGGAGGGTCGCGGGGCCCTCGACCTGTGCCGAAAGGGTGGGCGAAAACGGCAGGCCACCCGCCGCGGCCGAGGCCTCAATAGCCACCGTGAAGCGCGGCTCCGTATAGCGGATCCGCCGGATGAAGGAGCGATTCTCCTCGGGAACGGGAGAGAAGGCATGGGCGGCGTAGTAGATGTCGTCGTCGAAGAGAACGAAGTCATTCGGGGCGATTTCCTCGTAGACCGCGAAGGTTTCCGGCGGGGGAAACGGAGCGCCACCGCTCGGATCGAAGACGTGGATGACGCCGGCTTCGTATCGCCAGTCGGCGACGAAGAGGCGGTTGCGCCAGCGCTCCGGGAATCTGGTTCCCGTATAGACAACGCCGTCGGTGAGGGCGACAGCGGTGCCCGAGGTGCCACCGCCGTGGGGAACAGAGGCCAGCGGCTCCAGGAAATCCGGTGGGGGAGTGGCGCCGGGATTCTGTGCCAGGGAACCTTCGACCAGCGGCCAGCCATAATTTGCGCCGGGAAGGACAACATGGATCTCCTCGAACCGGGTCGATCCCACATCGCTCAGGTAGATCTCACCGGTGAGCGGAT
>CAYQTO010000201.1:0-5435 GCA_964420455.1 uncultured Candidatus Sumerlaeota bacterium
CCTCACCCCGCTGCCCCCCCTTGCCGAACGCATCCGCATGGCGCTCGCCGAGGACCTCGGCGGGGACGGCGACATAACCACGGACGCCATTTTTGCCCCCGAAGCCACCGCCCGTGCGGTCATCCGGGCCAAGGAGCGGGGGATCCTTGCCGGCACCGAGTGCGTGCGAATGACCTTCGGGACGCTCGAGGCGGTGACCGTCCACCCGCTGCTGGAGGACGGCGACCCGGTGGATCCCGGCACGGAGGCCTTCCACCTCGCGGGTCCCGTCCGGTCCCTCCTCGCCGGCGAGCGCACCGCCCTCAACTTCCTCCAGCGCCTCAGTGGCATCGCCACCCGCACCCGCGCCTTCGTCCGTGCCGTTGGCGACCGCGTGGCCATCTGCGACACGCGCAAGACCACGCCGCTTTGGCGCGACATTGAAAAGGCGGCGGTCCGCGCCGGCGGGGGTATCAACCACCGCCTGGGCCTTTACGACATGGTGATGATCAAGGACACCCATGTGGACGGGGCGGGGGGCCTTGCGGAGGCCATTGCGGCGGTCGCGCACCTGCGGCCGCTGCGTCGGGTCGCCGCCGAGGCCCGCACCCTCGCGGAAGTCGACGCTGCCCTCGCCTCCCAGTCCGTCGACCTCCTCATGCTCGACAACATGTCTCCTGCCGACCTGCGCCTCGCCATCCAGCGCGTGTCCGGCCGCATACCGGTTGAGATCACCGGCGGCATCACCGAGGAAACCGTGGCCGGGCTCGCCGCCCTCGGAGTCGACCGCGTCTCCATCGGAGCCCTCACCCACAGCGTCCGCGCCCTCGACTTCAGCATGGTCCTGCTCCCCCCATGACCCCTCCCCACGCGATCTTTCACGAGCCGGTCGAAGTTTACCTCGCACGGCTCGCCACGGGGACCCTTCCCCACCCCGTCTTCGATCAGATGCACGAGGAGGCCAGCCGCCGAAACTTCCCCATCGTCGGGCCCGAGGTCGGCCGCTTCTTCCTCCAGCTCGCCGCCATCCATCGCCCCACACGCATCCTCGAACTCGGCAGCGGCTTCGGCTATTCCGCCCTCTGGTGGGCCTTTGGCCATCCGCACGCCGAGATCCACCTGACCGAATTCAAGCAGTCCAACCTCGACATCGCCCGCGCGTATGCCACCACCGCCGGCCGCACCCACCAGTTCCACTACCACGCCGGAGACGCCCTCCGCGCCGCCCGCTCCCTCCCCGGCACCTGGGACATCATCTTTGCCGACATTGACAAGAACGAGTATCCCGCGGTGGTCGACTTCGCCGAGGAACGCCTCCGCGCGGACGGGCTCCTCCTCTTCGACAACATGCTCTGGCATGGCCAGGTGGCCCTCCCCGAGGAGGACTGGGACCCGCAAACCAAGGCGATCGTGGTCACCACCCGGCGCCTCTACAACGAGGGGGGCTGGCACACGAGCCTGATCCCGCTGAGGGATGGCGTGCTCCTCGCCGTCCGCGAAGAGGCCTGATGGCACGCCCCGGCGGCTCCCGGCGCGAAACCCTCCTTCGCCTCTTTCTCGAGGACCTCCACGCCCGTTACCATCGGCCCCGCTTCCTCGCCACGGATCCCCTCGGCCTTGTCTACCAATATACACACCCGGAGGACCGCGAGATCGCCGCTCTCGTCGCTGCCGCCTTCGCCTCCGGCAACATTACCTCCATCCGCTCGGTGGTCTCGGCGATCTTCGCCACATTGGGCGAGCGGCCTGCGGCGTGGCTTCGCGACCGGCCCCCCGCCCGCCTCGCCGGTGCCTTCCGCGGCATCCGCCACCGCTGGGTCCGCGAGGGCGACCTCGAGATCTTCCTCGCCATTCTCGGCGAGGCGCTCCGTCGCCACGGCTCCCTGGCGGCCCTCTGGCGCACCGTCGACGATCCCGCCGAGCCCACCACCGCCCCCGCCCTTGCCCGCTTCGCCGCCGCCCTCCACGCCCTCCCCGTCGATCCCCTCGTCCCACGCCGGCGCACCCTCCGCCGCGCCAACGGCACCCAGTCCGATCTCGCCCCTGTCCCCACCATTCTCCTCACCAGCCCCGCCCGCGGCTCTGCCTGCAAGCGCATGAACCTGTTCCTCCGATGGGTCGTTCGACCGGCCGACCGCATCGACCTTGGGCTTTGGACCCCCTTTGTCGATCCCGCCCGCCTCCTCATGCCCGTCGACACCCACGTCCTGCGCATTGCCCGCAAGCTCCAGCTCACGCGCCGCAAGGTCCCCGACCGCCTGACCGCCCTCGAACTCACGGCCCGCTTCTCCCGCCTCTCGCCCGGCGACCCATGTCGCTACGATTTCGCGCTGGTCCGCGCCGGAATCCTCGACCGCCCCCGCGAGGACCTCACCACCGCCTCCCTCGAACGCGTCTATACACCGTGACGCGGTCTATCCGCCTGCGGCAATCTCTCCGCCGGCGGGTCCTTCCTCGATGAAGCGGATCAGTTCGCGCGCGATCGGCGCCGCCACGTCGCCCCCATGGCCGTCCGCATCTTCCACATGCACAACAAAGGCGTGGCGCGGGTTCGTCCGTGGCCAGAAGCCGGCGAACCAGGCGTCCAATCCGCCGCGGCCGTTCTCCGCCGTGCCCGTCTTGCCACAGACTGCCCACTCGCGGGGAAACCGGGCCTTGTAGGCCGTCCCTTCGGGCCGGTTCGTCGCCGCGTGGAGACCCTCGTGGATGACCGCGAGGTGGGCGGGCGAAAGCCGGAGGCTTGCCGCATCGCCCGGCGCCAGCGAGCCCGGGTCCTCGAAGCCGACGCCGCGGACCAGTTGCATCTCCCGCAGCCGCCCGCCCGCCGCCAGCGCGGCGTACGCCCGCGCCACCTGGAGCGGCGTCGCCAGCATGGTCCCCTGGCCGATATACAGATTGGCGGTTTCGCCCTCTCCGGGGTGATCGCTCGCGGCGAGCTGGCCCGTCCGCTCGCCGGGCAGGCCGATCCCGGTCGCCTCGCCGAATCCGAACCGACGCACCATGGCCAACAGCGGATCCGGACCAAGGTCCGCCGACAGCTCGTAGAAGTACACATTGCAGCTGCTGGCGAGGGCGCCTCTCATTGCCAGCGGCCCATGCCCCGCCCGGTGGGCGCACCACATGGGCCGCAGCCACCCGACCGGTTGCCAGGGCCCGTGGCATGTATAGACACGGTCTGCGGGCACGCCGGCCTCGAGCGCCGCCAGGAGCGCAAAGGGCTTGAGGGTCGACCCGGGGGGGTAGACCCCCTGAATCGCCCTGTTGAGCCAACCGGCCGACTCGCCGTCCACCTCCGCCGCACCCGGCCGCACCGGGTCGAACGTTGGTCGCGAGGCCAGCACCCGCACCCCGCCGGTTTCCACGTCGACCACCACCACCGACCCCACGTGGCCTGCGAGGAGGCGCATGGCCTCGGCCTGCCAGGTGGCGTCCAGCGTGAGGAAAAGGTCCTCGCCCGGGCGGCTCGGCTCGAGGACGATGCTGTCGGCAATGGGCCGCCCGCGGGCGTCGCGAAAGTGCTGCTCGCGGCCGGGATACCCAGCCAGGCGGTCCTCGAACACTTTCTCCAATCCGGATCTTCCGACATCGGCATCGGGGAGGTAGCGGGGCCTGCGGTAGATTTCTACTTCCTGCGGTTGTATTTTTCCGACGAAACCGGTTACGTGGGCCAGAATGGAACCGAACGGATATTCGCGTTTGTAAGATTCCGCTACCCGAATGCCAGGGAAGTCCTGTAAGCGCTCTTCAAAGACGAAGACCTCGGAAAGCGCCGCATCGTCCAGCAGCGTATGCAGGGTCCAGGTTGGCCGGGTCTTAAGAATTTCCTCGACCCGTTGGTGGTCGGGAACCCCGGCGAGGGTGCGGACGCGGCCGAGGACCTCGCGGGCACGGGAATCGTTTACACGATACCGTGAGAATCGGAGGCTGAAGGTCTTGCGGTTGGTGGCAAGAAGGCGGCCGTCGCCGTCCCAGATGTTCCCCCTAGGGTAATCGAGGCGCCGGATGCTCTCCACATTGTCGCGGACTTTTGCGAGGGAGTCCGGGTGCCAAAGAATGGTTAGTGCCCCAAGTTGCAGGACGATGAGCATGAAGGGGACGGAGAGAAGGGCGAGGAGGAGGGATCGGCGAGAGCCGTAGGCTGGGACTTGGGAGAGGCCGCCTGCTTGGAGCGATTTTTTGTTCGGTTTCTTAAGGTACACGCGCACTTTTCTTTCGGTTCTTGGGTCTAACGAACTTTCCATTTGCGGAACCGGCAAGTTGATCCGAAATTTGACGTTTCTGGGCAGCCGCACGCGCTCCGTCGGCCTCCTCCCGAATGCACCACACCGGCAACCGGAATTACCGCTGGCTCCTCCCCCGGCGGTGGCATCCCAACGCTAAAGGCTCCAGTACCCCCCTATGCACTTTATCTATCTTCAGCAATCGGGCAAACCAGTGGAGGGGAGCTCCGGGCGGTTCTGGTCGCTGGCCGGGGTGGCCGTCAGCGCGGAAAACTGGCGCAATCTCCAGCTTCGCGTAAACGGCCTCCAGAAGTCTTTCCAAAAGGAAAACTATGTTCCTGGCGTCACCAGAATGAACGCCAACGACCTGTTGCACCCGCGCAACGCCGAGCGGAAGTGGGCATTGGCCTTTTGTAAGGGCATGGAAAAGATTTCCGCCCACCTCGACATCCACCTGTTTCTGGTGGTCGTGGACAAGCACACAACGGACAAGCCGGCGCATCCGAAGTGGCTCCTGCCGCTGTCCTACCACTATCTGGTGAAGCCCATTAACCAGTTCCTGAAGGAGCGGGAGTCCTATGGGACGATCGTGATTCCGCCCGGGCGGGACGAGGAACGCCAGACGCTGACGGACATGCAGTTTTCCCAGGTATTCAGCCCCCAGGGCCGGAACAGCTGGATCGTGGGGTCGCCGGTGTGCCAGACGGAGGGCCAAAGCATCGGTCTCCAGGTGGCGGATTTCGTGGCAACGGTTGCCCGCCGCTACCACGAACACGTGTATCCCAAGCTCTTTAACAAGGAGATTCTGGAGGGATACGACGCCGTGATCAACAGTCACTACCAGGGATTCGTGAAACCGAACACGTATCAGTCCGAGGCGGTGGATCATAAGGGTTTTCGGATCCGGGGGTACATTTACCTTTGGAGGCGGGAGCAGGCGGCGAGTGGGGGACAGGCGGGATCGGGTGGTCGGGAGCACCGGGACAACGGGTTCGACGACGAGCTGGAGGGAGGTGGCGGGGAGAGCCAGGTGGCGGAGGGGTCGTCTTCCTATGGGAGGCGGCGCCCGTCCGCGCCGGAGTCCCAGGAGTAGCGGTTCAGGAGAGGCGGGGGAGCTTCTCGAGGCGGGGGTGCCAGTCGGGATCGAGGGCGTCGAGGGTGAGGAGGGCGTCCAGGTCGGGGGCGGGCGCGGTTTCCTTGCGATCGATCACCTGCCAGAACCGGGGGAGGTCCCAT
>CAYQTO010000202.1:0-5361 GCA_964420455.1 uncultured Candidatus Sumerlaeota bacterium
GTCGGGATCGACCACCGGGAGGGTGGGCTCGAGGGCGTCGTCCGCCGCGACGAAGCTCGCGACGAAGTTGCGCCAGCGGATAGGCAGCACCTCCGCCTCGTCGCCGGCGCGCACCGGCGGCGAAAAAATCGCCACGTCCCCCTCGCGCCGCACGCGCACGAACGCCTCCGCCAGCCGCCGCAACTTCTTCATCATGAAGTCGGTCGTCTCCCCCGCCACCAGCACCGGCATGCCATCGAGAAGCGAGCAACGCCGTGCCTCCCCGCCGATGTTGCGGATCTCGACCCGCCGGACCAGCGCGGGCACCGGCCGGTGGGCGAGCGTCCAGTAGGCCACCCGCGTCTCCAACCCGAGGGCCGTGTTCCCCTCCGTCAGGGTAATCGTGTGGGGCTCGATGGAAAGACGCCGCGTCAGGGCGTCAGGGCCGAAGGGCACGGTCGGGGAGAACGGCTCGTAAAACAGGTCCTCACCAAGCCGCAGAAACGTCCGGAAGCCCTGGACCGGCGTGAGCTGGTACGCCCAGTTCGCCGGCAGGAACTCCATCAGGGCGTTGTCCTTGCCGTCCATACCGAAGCCGGCCACGGCCTGGCCGCGGTTGACGTACATGCACCAGGTCGGGAGGCCGTCGAGGCCGGCGATCCCGGGGAGGAAGCTGGAGAACGCGGGAGCGCAGTCGAACTCGTCGATGTGAAAAGTGCCGTCGGGGCCGAGGCGATACTGGGGCTGGCGTCGCCAGGCGAGACCGGTTTGGGAGGCGGAGGGAAAGGAGACACTCATGTCAGAACCACTTTCACGGGGCGGCTTTGGAGGAGGGGCCAGAGAGGTGGAGGCTGTGGGGCACTGGCGACTCTTCTCATGGTAGACGTCTTGTTATTGATAACATGAGGTTTCGCAACCAAAAACTGTCTTGGAGGACGTCTTGAACGCGCCATCGGAGGTGATGGGAACCCGCCTGGAGCGGGCCCCGTTGCCAGAGCTTGCCAAGGGAAGGACCCCGGAGATGTCTCCCCGGGGCCCGTTTGCACAGATGCCCACTTGGAGCGCGTTTACTCCACCTGGCCGCCCGACACCCGGATGATGTCACCATCACTGATGGTGCCGTTGGTCGGGTCGTAGGGAAGGCCTGTG
Organism: uncultured Candidatus Sumerlaeota bacterium; assembly: GCA_964420455.1. Lineage (GTDB taxonomy): Bacteria > Sumerlaeota > Sumerlaeia > SLMS01 > SLMS01 > CAYQTO01. Next base: position 1,129 of record CAYQTO010000202.1, read on the forward strand.
GCGCGTCCGGAAAGGGGGGAGAAGCCCGGCTTGGCGGTCAGCCCCGCGGGCGCCAGCACCGCCAGACCCGGCGTCAGGTCCGGCCCCTGGGAGGCCGCGTACCACTGGGTCGCCTCCGAAAAGCCGTTCGCCACCAGGTCGTTGCGGAACCGGATTTCGAAGTTCGTGTTATCGAGCTTGTCGAACGTAACAAAGTCGAAGGTGCGGTACTTGGTGGGGTTCGTGTTGAAGTCGGAGATTTCGACGTCGTTATCCCCGAAGACATCGTCGGGGATGGCGGTGATGTAGGCGATGGGGGTGGTGATGAAGCGCCAGCGCTGCTCGATGGGGTTGATGCCACCACCATCGACGGACGGCGGGTAGGAGTTCTCGTCGACGCGGTAGGCCTCGAGGGCGGTGGCGAGACTGCGCAGGTCTGCCCGGGCGCGGCTGACCTTGGAGCGGGTCTGCGCCTCGAGGAAGTTCGGAACGGCGATGGCGGCGAGGATGGCAATAATCGCGACGACGATCAGCAGCTCGATCAGAGTGAAGGCTTTGGTTCTCATGGCTGGAGGGTGTCTCCGTGGAGATGGTAACGATACACAAAGCATTGGAACGCTCTTATCCCCGTGTAAAGCCCGAAATGCACTTCGCGTCCTATTCTTTTCGCAGAATCGGCCATTCCTACCAGCCCCATGATAAGCCTCTCAGAAGGGAAACCGGGTGCGGACAATCCTTCTCGCTGTTGACACCGCCGGCATAGGCCGTTCACCCTTCTCGTGTTATCGTTCACGCACCCCCAATCAACCCCGCGGAGCCGCCCCGTGACCAAGCCCGCCGCCACCTACCCCAGCAGCTGGGCCCTCGTCTGGGCCGATGAATTCGACGGCGACGCCATCGACCGCGACGTCTGGCTCCACGAGGTCAATTCCTGGGGCGGCGGAAACCGCGAGCTCCAGTACTACACCGCCAGACCCGAAAACTCCTTCCTGCGCGACGGCTGTCTTGTCCTTCGTGCCCGTCGCGAAATCTACGAGGGCTCCGACGGCGAGGTCCGCTTCTACACCTCCGCCCGCCTCAATACCCGGTTCCGTTTCACCATCCGTTTTGGCCGGGTGGAGACCCGCGCCCGCGTTCCCGGTGGCCAGGGGCTCTGGCCCGCCATCTGGATGCTTCCCACCTATCATGTCCACGGCGGCTGGCCCAACAGCGGCGAAATCGACATCATGGAACACCGCGGCGACATGCCCCACCGCGTCTTTGGAACCATCCACTACCTCGGCGGGGACCTGAAGCGCGAGCTCAAGGGCGGCACCCGCGACATGCCCGAGGACCTTTCCGACGACTTCCATGTCTATGCCATCGAGTGGGAGGTGGGGGAAATCCGCTGGTACATCGACGGCGAGGAGTACTTTCGCGTGAACGACTGGTCCTCGCCGGTCGCCCCCTTCCCGGCACCGTTCAACGAGGAGTTCCACCTGGTCGTGAACGTGGCCGTGGGCGGCACCTTCCTCCCCGATCCCCCCGAAAACCCCGACTACTTCCCACGCGAGATGGAGATCGACTACATCCGCGTCTATCAGCGGCCCGGCGTGCTTGATTACCACCTCAAGGGCGAGCACGTCGCCGGGCACCAGACAACCCCCGCCGGGAGCCCCAACGAATGAAGGAACTCCAGATTGCCGACCACAATGTCGCCCTCCCCCCCGCCTGGGCCTTCGGCGTCCTCTACGGCAGCTACCTCAACCAGGATGACTCCCTCGCGAAGGTCGACCGGCTCCTGGAGGAGGATTTCCCCATCGATGCGCTGTGGATCGACTCCTGCATCTGGGACTTCACCAAGAAGGGGCCGAAGGGGTACCTCTCCTTCGAGGAGGACAAGTCGGCCTTTCCCGACTTTCCCGCCTTCCTCGCCGCCCTGGAATCGCGCACGGTCCGCGCCGGCATCTGGGTCTGGGACCGCATCCTGGAGACGGGGAACGAGGAGACCTTTCGCGAGTTCGACCAGCGCGGGTTCTTTCGCAAGAAGGAGGTGATGCACGAGAAGTGGCACACCGACGGAAAGTCGGTGGCCGGATACCCGGACTTTGCCAATCCGCGGGTGGCGCGTTTTTGGAAGGAGAAGCTCCGGCCTTTCCTCGAGGCGGGAGTGGACTTCCTCAAGCTCGACGCGGGGCCCGAGGTGCCCTACCTCCGCGCCGGCTTCGAGGCCACCCAGGAATACGGCGTTCACACCGGCGGCCGCGGCATGATCCTCCACCACGCCACCGCACCCGGCAACCCCCTCGTGAAGCAGTACCCGATCGCCTGGACCGGCGACGCCGAGGTGAAGTGGTCCGCCCCCGGACCCCACCTCCTCAAGCCCTCCACCGGCGGCCTGGCGGAGAACGTCTTCGCCCTCGCCGTCGCCTCCCATCCCCTCAACGCGGTGCCCTTCCTCGCCAACGACACCGGCGGCTTCACCTTCGGCACCCCCGACGACGAGCTCTACCGCCGCTGGTCCCAGTTCTCCGCCTTCGCCCCCATCATGGAGGTCTTCGGCGCCAACGGCCTCGGCAACGACTCGAACGCCCCCTACACCTACAGCACCGAAACCCGGGAATCCTTTCGCCACCACGCCCGCCTCCGCCTCCAGCTTTTTCCGTATATCTATACATACGCCCATCGCCACCGGATCGACGGGGTGCCGATGACCCGCGGCACGGGGATGCATGGCGACCAGTTCACCCTTGGCGAGGAGCTGCTCGTGGCACCGGTCCTCGAGCCCGGGGCGACCCAGCGCTCCGTCTTCCTCCCCAAGGGACGCTGGTACGCCTTCGAGGGCGACGCCGCCTACCCCGAGAAGTGGTGCGCCTACCCGGTGACCGTCCCAACGCCGCCGGACCGCATTCCCCTCTTTGTCCGCGCCGGCGCCATCCTCCCCATGCGGGAATACCACCGTTCGATCCTCCTCGGCAGCAACGACCCGCTCGTGGTCCACGTCCATCCATGGGGCCGGTCCGAGTTCACCCTCATCGAGGACGACGGCACCTCCAACGATTACCTCAACGGCGACATCGCGCGGACGGTGCTGCGTTCCACGGTGAAGCCCGAGTCCCTCACGTTCGAGATCGAGCCGGTCGAGGGCTCCTTCTCCGCCATGGCCCCCGAGCGCCGGGTCCGCCTGCTGTTCTTCCGCATCGCCTCCTTCGAGGGGGCAACGGCCACACCGGAGACACCGCTTTGGACCAACTTTGAAGGGCAATCCGGTGTCCTAACCCTTGAATTCCCGATGAACAAGCAGAAGGGGGCCGCGCTCGAGATCCGGGCGAGGCTCCGCACGGAGGAGGGCTAGCGGCGGGCCGGGGGGAAAAGCCTGTTGCGGCCCACAGCGACATCCCGCTAGCAGACCGCAAGGATGCAGACGGAGGGGACCCGGCATCATGGCAACATTGGTCGACCCGGAATGAGCACGATCCGGGGCTGGGGCATCGGGGGACAGGACCGGTTCGGCGGATGGCTTGGTCTCGTGGCAGGGCTGATGGTTCTGCTGGCCGCCGGGCCGGCACGTCCACAGCAGGAGGACGGGGCCGCCACGTTCCCGGAAGCCCGCGCCGCCGCCGCCGAGGATGACCACATCCGCGCCTGGCGGCTGGTCCTTGCCACCGAGGCGGAAAGCCCTGGCGCCTGGCAGCAGGATCCGGACTTCGTCCGCGAGCGCGCCACACGCGTCGTCGCCCAGCTCCGCGCCCTCCGCGACGCGGACCGCTACGACGAGGCGCTCCAGCTTTCCGAACTGCTCCGCGACTCCGCCACCATCGATCTCGTCGGCGCGGTGTTTCCCGACAATGTCAGCCAGTTCAACGACCAGGTGCGCATTCAGACGGCACTCACCTACCTGCGCCGAGGCCAGGCGGAATCGTTCCGCGAACGGCTCGACCGGGCGGTGGAAGACTATCGCGAGGCGGTGTCGCTTCTCGCCCGGGGCGATCCCGAGTGGGTGCGGGTGAATTACCTGCTGGCGCTTGGACTCGCGGACCAGGGCGAAATCGCCTTTGCCGGGGCGGCGCAGGCCGCGACCGCCGTCGACCCCGCCACCGAGCAACGGCTCCGCCAGGAGGCCACCCGCCTCTTCAACGAGGCCGTCCCCTTCGCCGCCGAGGCACTCACCTACGCCACCCAACAGGGGCGCGAGGCCACCGATCCCACCGTTAAACAAAACATGGCCGGATTCTTTCGCTCGGCCAACGAGCTCCTCGGCTTCCTCGACCGCCC
>CAYQTO010000203.1:0-5261 GCA_964420455.1 uncultured Candidatus Sumerlaeota bacterium
GCGTCCGATCCGCTCTGCGGCGAAGAGCGCGGGCGGCCCGTCGACGAGGCGGACGGGGCCCAGGGTCTCCTCAAGGTAGCGGATGAGGTCCTTCACGCGGCGGGCGGGAAGGTTTTCCGTCTCCACGATGAGCTCCCCATCGCGCGTGACGCGGATCGTGAATTCTTCCTTCGCCATTGGCTTTTTCCTTTACCGGCTGGAATCCGCTTCCCTAACTGACAAGCCGCGTCGCCGCAAGAATGGCTGGTCCCGGACCCGCATGCAAGCGCGGCGATTCCAATTTTCCAAAAGAGTCTGCCAATGACCAAAGCCGAACTGATCGAGATTGTTGCCGAGAAGGTTGACGGAGTGAGCAAGGCGCAGGTGAGCGCGGTGTACGACCAGGTGTTCGAGACGATCGTGCGCGCGGTGGAAGAGGACGAGAAGCATCGCTTTCTGGTGGCGGGCTTCGGTACCTTCGAGTTGAAGCAGCGCGACGCGCGCAAGGGCCGCAATCCGGCCACCGGGCAGGAGATCGACATCCCCGCCTCGCGATCGATCGGGTTCAAGCCCGCGAACGCCCTCAAGGATCGGCTGAACAAGTAGTGCGGGCGGAAGGCGTCAGACCGCGCCACGCTGCGCGAGCATGATGAGGCGGGGGCTCGAGGTTTCCTCGAAGTCCCCGCCGCCATAGTCGCCGTATAGACGCTGGACGGGAAGGCCCGCGGTGGCGAGGGCCGCTTCGAGCGTTTGCCGGTGAAACAGCCGGACCGATTCGCGGATCTCCCGCAGGACCCGACCGTCGTGGAGGCGGGTCTGGGTTTTTTCGGCCCGGCGGCCGTCGGCGCTGAGGCCGCGACGCACGCGCCAGAGATCCCCATTGGCAAGACGTTCCTCCGACTCGAGCGCGCCGATTCCAAGGTTTCGCGCCACGGCAACCGCATTCAGAAAATCAAACAGGAACCACCCGCCGGGGCGGAGGACGCGGGCGATCTCGTGAAGGACGGAGAAGTTCTCCTCGTCCTCCTCGAAGTAGCCAAAGGCGGTGAAGAAGTTGACGACGACGGCGAAGGAGGCGTCGGCGAAAGGGAGGTGACGCATGTCGAGGCGGGCGAGGAGGGCGCCGGGGTACTCGGCCCGGGCGCGCCGGAGGAGCGGCATGGAGAGGTCTCCGCCGATGGCGACCGTGCCGGCATCGCGAAGGGGACCCATGTGGCGGCCGGCGCCACAGGCAAGGTCGAGCACGGGCTGGCAATCGAGGGAGCCGGCGACGGCCCGCAACAGGGCGACGCCGGCACGCGCTTCCCCGGCATCGCGATGGGCGTAGCGGGTGAGGTAGTCCTCGTCGAAGGCGAGCTTGTACCAGGCGTCCTCGCTGGCGGTCCTCATGGGGTGGGCACCATGGGGGAGGATGCTGCGAGGCGACGGAGGAGGCGCGCCTCGCGCCGGTCGAGGTCCCCGAGGAGCGATGGGGCCACAACGGAAGTCTCCGTATAGAAAGACAGTTGTCTATACAGATCAAACCGGCGCCGGCACTGGCGAATGGCGTCCAGGGCGCTTGCCGGGTTGCGGGCGACATGCTCGTGGTACTTGGCGATCTCGACCCATGCGGATATGGAAACCGCCGGGGGCCGGGCGGTGAGGGAGTGCCACAAGGCGCAGGCGTCATCCCACTGGCGGAGTCGCTTGTGGGCGCGGGCAAGGCGGTGGAGGAGGGCGGCCTCGATGTCTGGGTCACGGCCATCGCAGGCCTCGAGGGCCCGGGTCCAGGCGGCGACAGCCCCGTCGTGATCGCGATGCTTTTCCCGCTCGCGGGCAATGGCCGCGAATTCGCCCCAATGGTGGAGCAGGCCACAGCCGAGGGGGTCCGCGTGGATCGCCGCATGGCGGGCGAGCAGGCCGGCGAGGGTGGCGATGTCCTGGGCGTTATGTTGGAGGACGGGCCCCATGCGGCGGGCATCGCCGGTGCGCGACATGTGAAAGAAGGTCGCGGGGATCGCGGCCCCGTCGATATCCGGGCCACGGTTGATGCCAAGGATCGTGGCCTCGACGTTCTTGAGGGTGACGCGGTTGAGGCGGTGCTTCCAGAGGCGGCGGGAGGGATGAAGGAGGTCGAGCTGGGGGCCGCGGAACACGCGGGGCGGAATCCGGGCGAGGACAGCCCGCGCGGCCAGAAGCGGCACGTCGTAGAGACGGCCGTTGTAGGTGCAGAGGACGGGGCGACGCGAGGCGTGGTCGGCAACGCGGCGAAGGAGTTCCGGCTCGTGGCAGAAGTCCTCGATGAGGAGTTGCTCGAGGTGAAAACGCCAGTCCGTTCCGTGTTGTTGCCACCAGCCGATGCCGACGAGAAAGGCGACGGTGCCGGCACCGCCGGCGAGTCCGGTGGTCTCCGTATCCAGGAAGAGGACGTCGGAAGGGTGAAGGGGGGCACCCGCGATGGCACCCGCGGAGGAGACATCGAAGGGCGGGGGGCCATGGAGGCCGAGGCAGGCGGGGGCGGATGCATCCGGTTCGAGGACGAGGCGGCGGACCAGCACGCGGCCGTCGGGGCCTTCCTCCGGCGTCACTTCGGGCAGGAACGCGGCCGCCTCGAGGCGGGGTCGGGCGGACGGGCTGGCGAAGTAGTCGGATGCCTTGTGGATCAGGTGGTCGTAGTTTCCCTCGCGGATGGCGGCGTCGAGCTTTTCGCGACGGGCCTTGCGGCTGGCGATCTGACGAAAGCGGGACTGGAGACGGGCATCGTCGGTCATGAATCGAAGGAAAGGCGAACCCGGACCACCACGACAAGGAGAAAGGGGGCCGGGCCCCTCAAGCGCCGAGGACGAGCGGGAGCGCCTCTGTCAGGTCCGTGATGGAGTGCGACAGGAGGGGGGTGACGCCGGCCCGCCCGATGTTGCCGCCGGCGACGCCCACGGCCGCGAAGCCCGCAAGGCGTATAGACACAACTCCGGCGGAGGAGTCCTCGAACCCGATGACCCGTGCGCGGTTGGCCGGATCGATGCCAAGGCCCACCCGGGCGGTTTCGGCGTAGAGCCAGGGGTGGGGCTTGGGCGCCAGTTCGCCGAGGGTGCCGACCTGGCCCTTTCGCAGGGCGTGGCCCGCGCTGATGATCGCATCGTAGAACTCGAGCGGGTCGCCCATGTCCATGGTGCGAAAGGCGGAGACGATCTCGGGCCAGGCCTTCTCGTAGAGGCCGGAGGTGACGAGGCCGATGGGGATGCGACGGGCCTTGAGCTCGAGGAGGAACTCCTTGAGGCCGGGGGTGGGCTTGAAGGCGTCGGCGCGGCCGCGGCCGGCGGCGATCTCGGCGAGCTCGTGGTGGGTGATCGCGAAGTAGTGGGCGCGGGCGTCCTCCAGGGAGCCACCGGGGGCGTACTTGTCTATACAGTACTGGAGGTGCTCGGAGACGGAATGGCCGGAGACGTGGGGGAGGTCCGCCTCCTCGAGCTGGAAGCGCGGGTTGCCGAGGAGCCGCGCGGTCGATTGCTCGATGACCCAGATCCAGAATTCCTCGCTGTGGACGCTGGTGCCGTCGAGGTCCATGAGGACGGCGGTGGCGGGCGGCTCGAAGGCGGCCTCGCGGAGGGGATAGATGGCCGGGTAGCCCATGGCGGACTTCACGTGGCAGAGGGCCTTGTCCGCATAGACAATGAAGTCGACCTTGCGGTCGAGGGGCGTATAGATGGCTTTGACGCCATCCCGGCCGGTACGAAAGAGGCCGTCGCCGCCCTCGTCGAGGGGGAGGAAGTGGCCGTCGAGTTGTTCCGGGGTGCGGGCCAGACCGGGGAGCGGATTCATGGACGCGCCCCCTTGCCGGTGGACACGGGCCTGATCCCGACGGTGGCGATTTCCTTGGGTCCGAGAGCGAGGCGGATCGTGTGGCCGTCGAGAGCGAGGTCGCCGTGTTCCTTTTCCTCGAGGGTGAGGCGGCGTGCGGCGGAGAGATCGAAGCCACAGGTGATGGCCGCCTCGACGGGGGTGTCCTCCGTGTTCCAGAAGCGGACGACAAGCTCGCCGGGATCGCGCCCCTGCTTGACGGCGGAGAAACAGAGGCTGGCGGGCGAAAGGGCGAGGAGGGAGCGGCGCAGGGGGAGGTCGCCACGGGTTGGGGCGGACTGGAGGACCTGCACGGGGGCGACGTGGCGGTCCTTGAGGGCGAGGAGTTCCGAGCCGCGCCAGTCACCGGCGAAGGGATAGACGGACAGACGGTAGCGGCGCGTGCCGAGGCATTGGGCGCCGGGTACCGGTCGGCCAAAGACGAACTTGCCAAAGCCGCGAAAGAGGGTGATGGCGAGGGTACGCGGGGTGTCGTCGACGGCCTCGTACTCGATCAGGCCGTTGTTGATGACGGCCACGCCGGCGGTGCCGTCCTGGACTCCGGCAAAGTTCCACATGGGCTGTGTGGGGTAGGGGGGCTCGACATAGCCGTCGGGCGGGGGGACCTCGATGGGGCGGGAGAGGATGTCGAACTGGCCGTCGGCGAAGGACTCGCTGGCGGCGGAGGCATGGGTGGGGATCATCAGGCGCATGCGGTGGTCGCGGGCGGTGTTCTCGATGGTGAGGTCGATGTCGAGGGTGGGGGAACCGGCCCGGAGCGCATAGACAATCCGGACGGGGACGGCGACGGTGGCGGCACTGCGGACGGCGGCGGCGGTGTCCCTGCCCGCGGGCAGTTGAAGCGTATAGACAGCCTCGACAGCCTTCAGCAGCGGCCCGTCGTGGAGGACCTTGAGGGTGGCCGCCGCACCGAGGGAGGTGAGGGGCACCTCGCCTTCGGGGGTTACGCGGTTCCAGGGATCGCCGAACTCCGCGGTGTCCTCGAGATGGCCGAGATTCTCCATGACGCGGCCGGTGGCCTTGTGGGTGATGCGGGCGGCGCCGTTGGGGAGGATCTCGACGGCGAGGTGCTCGTTTTCCAGGAGGTTAAGGGGATTCGGGGAGGCGGCAGCGGGTGTCCGCCAGCCGGCATGGGCGACGAGAACGTCGTGGCCCATGGCGGGGAGGTTTTGGGTGGCAACGAGGACGCGCGAGCGAACGACGTCGAAGGTCATGGTGAGCTCGAGGGGATCCTCGATGGTGGGGTCGTAGTGGGTGCGCTGGAGGAGTTGCGCGGGGACGGGCTCGCCTGCGGCTGTCTCGAGGCGGAAGGGAAGGGCGCCCTCGGGGCCATCGGGCGTGTCGAGCATCCCGTGGGGAATGTCGATGGTCATCTCGACGTGCTCTTCGCGCTCGGTGGGCAGGGGGTTGAAGAGGGTGAGCTGCATGGCGCGGGGGGGGAGGGC
>CAYQTO010000204.1:0-5184 GCA_964420455.1 uncultured Candidatus Sumerlaeota bacterium
TGCGCACCATCGCGACCGCGATGGAGGCCTACGCGGTCGACAATGCCGTTTATCCCTTGATCGTTGCTCCGAATAGCCCCTTCCTTGGTCGCCCCGGCGCAGCAGGGAGCGGCATCAACGGGCCGAGTGTCTTTAACCCCAACCCCAGCGAAGGCGGCGTCAGTTCGCGCTTCATCTGGGTCACCACCCCGATTGCCTACATGACGAGCGTTTTCCGCGATCCGTTCATCCCCGCCAACGTGGGCGTGGCCATCAGCGCTGATGGGAGTACCCCTCTGGATGTGTACGATACTTATGACTACGTGGACGCCCGGTCACTGAGCCCCGACGGCGTCCTCGGCGGCACCCGCGGGGCGGCGGCAACTTCCGGAGCGGCCTGGCATGTAGTTGGGGTTGGTCCCGACCGCCGCAACTGTTTCGGCGGTGGAGTCGGGCAAGGTGCCAACACCACCAGCGCACTGACCCGGGCTCAGGGTGTCGACTACGACCCGACCAATGGAACCATCTCGCCGGGCGATGTCGTTCGCATTGGGAGCGCTCCCGGACAGCTTTACGGCCAGCTTCCTGCCATCAACCGTATCACGGGCATCTATACGAACGTACCGGACAACCTCGAAATTCCGTAATCTTCGCCCAGTTTTCCCTCGATCCAGCCCCCGGGTCCTCGCTTGCGAGGGCCCGGTTTTTTTTCCTGCGGGTTGCTGCCCTTGATTACGGAGCCAGAACCTCGAGCAACCGATCGAAGCGCCGGATCTCGATGGTTGGCGGAGACTCCACCGCGATCGGCTCCATCTCGCGATACCACGAACGGGCGTGCGGGATATACACGGTGCGCAGGCCCGCCCGCCGCGGCATGTTGATGTCGCTCCGGGGCGAGTTGCCCACCATCACCGTTTCCTCCGCCGCGAGGCCGTACTTCGCCAGCACGCGGCGATAGTTCTCCGGATACTTGTGGGGCACGACCTCGACGCCATGGAAGAGATGGCGCAGGCCACAGCGGTCGACCTTGCCGGACTGGTCGCCCTGGTGCCCCTTCGTCACGACGATGGTGCGAAAGCGTTCGACCAGGGTGGGGAGCGTTTCGCGCACGCCGGGGAGCCAGACGATGGGATGACGCTTGAGGAAGGCGGTCCAGCGCAGGGCCCGGGCGTGGAGGCCGCCGTGGAGGTCCCACCGGCGGGAGCGCCAGACGAGCGCCCGCACGGTGCTTAGCAGCGAGGCCTCGTAGCTGTCGTAGCCGTAGCCCTTCTTCGCAATATTGAAGGTTTCCCAGTGATTGAGGATGGCGACGGTGGCGGTGTCCGTGTGGCCAAGGCGGCGCCCCTCGCGACAGAGCCAGGCGATCGAATCGAGGAAGAAGATGTTGTTCTCCCACAGGGTGTCGTCGGCATCGAGGAGGACGTTGCGGACGCCGGTGTGGACGCGGGGGGCCGCAGCGGGATGGTCGACGTGGGAGACGGCAGGTTCGAGTTGCCGGAGGGAATCCATGGGCTCGCTTTGGGGAGGGGTCGGGAAAGAGAGGACTAAAGGAGGCCGGCGCGGGTGCGTTCGAGGACGACCTCGATGATGTCGCGGCTGCTGTTCTCCTTGGGCTGGCCGGCGATGCGGGTCTCGATGCCGAGACGGCGGGCGGTCTGGAGCTCGGGGACGTTGTCCGAGGTATAGTCGGTGCCCTTGGCGTGTATATCCGGCCGGAGGGTTTCGAGGACGTAGTCGGCGGCGTCCTCGTGAAAGAGGGTGAGGTAGTCGACAGGCTTGAGGGCGGCGAGGAGCCGGAGGCGATCGGTCTCGGAGAGGATGGGGCGGCCCTCGCCCTTGAGGCGGCGGATGGAGGCGTTGGAGTTCACGGCGAGGACGAGCCGGTCGCCCATGGATTTGGCGGTCTCGAGATAGCTGACGTGGCCGCCATGGAGGAGATCGAAGCAGCCATTGGTGAGGACGACGCGGTTGCCGCGGCGGCGCTCAACGGCGATTTCGTCGGCCACCTTGTGGAGGTGGCCGAACTTGCCGCGGAGGTAGCGGTCCTCCGGCGCCTCGTCCAGCACGAGGTCCGCCAGGAGGCGGTGAACGGCGTGGAAGAGTGATTCCTCGGTAAAAAGGCGGTGGGCCTTGCGGGCGGCGTGGAGGTGCTCGAGATGCATCTCCATGTCGGCCTTGAGCTTGTGGCCGGTGAGGACGCGGATCGCCTTGCCGCCACAGGCGAGGCCGAACTCGACATCAAGGGATCGGTCGCCGATGGCGTAAACGGGGAGCCCCTCGAGGCCAAGATCGCGGACGGCGTCGTGATACATGCCGATGGCGGGCTTGCGGCGGGGGTCGTTGCTGTCGGGGAGCGAGGGGGCGTGATAGACGCCGTCGAGGCGGGCTCCGTGGGCGGCGAGCTCGGCGGTCATGCGCTCGTGAATGGCGGCGAGGGTTTCCTCGGTCAGGAGCCCGCGGGGAATACCCGACTGGTTGGTGGTGACGACCGCAGCGATGTTTTCGCCGTTGAGGATGCGAATGGCCCGGGCGGCATCGGGGAGGAGGCGAAAGTCGCCGGGATCGGCGAGGAACTCGACTTCCTCGTTGATGGTGCCGTCGCGATCGAGAAGGGCGACGGCGCGAAAACGGGTGGAGGGGGCGGGAGCACTCATGACGGCGCGAGGGTGTGGAGCGTGGCGGTGGGGGTCAAAACGAAAGGCGGCGGACCCGCAGGAGAAAGGAAAACGATGCGGTCAGGAGTTCAGGAAGGGGGGACCATGAGGAAAGGAGGAAATGAGCGGCGCGGATCCCTGCTTAGCTCCTGATCTCATTGTTTATCCACATCCCCGAGAAGCCTCCGGAGAACCGGCTCGTGGGCGCTCGCCATGCGGAGAAAGCCGAGATCCGTCGGGTGGACACCGTCGACGGTGGCCTCCTCGGGCCCGGCGAGGAGGTCGTCGTGCGGCAGGAGGTGAAGGTGCTCCACGCCCTCGTCGAGGAGCTGCTGGTAGGCTTGGCGGAGGATGTCGTTGTCGGGGAGGGTGCCGCCGCGCTGGGGGTCCTCGACGAGGAGGATCGGCGTGTGGGGGCGGGCCGCACGGACAATGCGGACGAAGGGGACGATGCGCTCGCGGGCCTCGTCCGGCGTGAGGTTGGGCAGGCAGTCGAGGATATACAGGGCGGCGTCGATCTCGGCGACGAGGTGGGCGAGCTCGGGCTCCATCCTGCCGGAGCCGGAAAAGCCGAGGTTGATCACCGGCCGGTCGAGCCAGCGGCGAAGGATCGCCGGGTGGGCCATGCCAGCGCGCGAGGCGCATCCGCCCTGGACGATCGACGTGCCGTAGAACACGAGGGGCTTGCGGGTGTCCACGGGCGCGGGGGCGAGGAAGGCGCCGTTGTCTATACCGATCGAGAGGAAGTCGACATCCTGATAGAGGGGAAGAAAGAGGAGGTATTCGGTCGGCTCGGGGGGCTGGCCACTGACGAGGGTGGCGGTGGTGGGGCCGTCGTTGGGGCGACCGACGGCGGCAAAGGCCCAGCCATCGGCCGTGCGGCGGTAGAGGTCGAGCCCGCTGACACCGGTGGCGGGCATGTGGACCATGGCGCCGCCGCCGCTCCATTGCGCGGCCACCGTCGGCGAGTCGGTGAGGAAGAGGACGGCGAGGCCGGCGGTGTGGCCCGAGAGGCGGTAGACGGTGGGGGGCACGAGGGCCTCGGCGCGGGTGGGCAGACGGCGGTAGGGCGTGGCCGTGTCGGCGAAGCCGCGGCCCTCGAGGGTGAGGTCCGTCGCATCGGCCCACAGGAAGGGTGATTCGTCGCGCGGTTGGAGACGTTCGGAGGGGAGTGGTGTATACACGGGAGTTCCGGAGGCCGGGATGCGGGGAGACGCCCCCCACGCCCAACCGGCCGCAAGGGTTGCCAACAGGAGGAGAGGGAGGAACCATTTCATCCCAAAAGCAGAGGGGATGACGGACCCGGGAGGCAAGGGCGACCGTGGAGGCGTATGGAGGCCGGGCGGGCGAGGGTCACACGGGGAGTTCGTCGAAGGACGTGACGGAGGGCCAATCGCCGGAGGCGGGCGGGTTGCCGGGGCGGACGCTGAGGAGGACCGCCATGCCGGCCTCGCGCGCGGCGACGAGTTCCTTCTCGTTGTCGGAAACGAAGAGGATCGCTTCCGCGGGTCGGCCGACTTGTGCGGCGATGCGTGTATACGACGCGGGGTCGAGCTTGGGCCCGGTGGTCGTGTCGAAGTAGCCGGCGAAGTGGGGCGTGAGGTCGCCCGCGCGGGTGGTCGAGAAGAGGAGCTTCTGGGCGAGGACGCTTCCGGAGCTGTAAATATAGACGGGGATGCGGGCCTCGCGACAACGGTCGAGGGCCGGAGGGACGTCGGGGTAGACCTCGCCGTGGAGTTCGCCGTTGGCGTAGCCCTCCTTCCAGACAAGGCCCTGGAGCTGCTTGAGGGCGGTGGACTTGCGGTCCGCGTCCATGAGGTGGCGGACGTAGGCGAGGGCGCTTTGGGCGGGATCGCCGGGGTTCCACGGGGGGAGGTCCCGGGCGTCCGGGGCTTCCGCGCGGTGCTCGGCGTGGAGGGCGTCGAGGGCGGCGAGGGCCTCCGGATCCGCCGCGTGGCGGTGCAGGAACCCGCCGGTGGCCTTTGCCGCGTAGGGGAAGAGGACCGTATAGACGAAGTCGATGGGGGTGGTGGTGCCCTCGATGTCGAGGAGCAGGGCGCCGGGGCGCTCAGGCATTCGGAATCTCCGGCAGGCCGTCGATGCGGATGCGTTCGCCGCCCACCTGGGACGGGTTGAAGCAGACGGGTTGGTAACCGCCATCGACACCGCTTTCCGTGTAGTGGGGAGTCCAGCCGGAGGGGTCCTGGAAGAGGCGGATGGCGCGGATGCGCTTCTCGGTGCAGAGGTCGAACCAGTGGTGCATGCCGCGAGGAACGCGGAGGAGGTCGCCGGCCTCGACGGTGACGGCCATGACGGGATGTCCCTCGGGGTGAAGGTGAAAGAGGCCGCGACCCTCGATGACGAAGCGGACTTCGTCCTCGTCGTGCCAGTGCTCCTTGTTGAACTTGTTAAGGAGGGCCTCGAGGTTGGGGGTGTCGGGCTTGACGTCGATGACGTCGGCGACGACGTAGCCGCCCTCGTTCTTGAGGCGGTCGATCTCGGCGGAGTAGGCCTCGAGGATTTCGTCGGCGGTGGCGTCGGGGGCGATGGG
>CAYQTO010000205.1:0-5098 GCA_964420455.1 uncultured Candidatus Sumerlaeota bacterium
ATCCCTCCCCCTTCGCCACCAGCGAGGACGTGATGGATGGTCGTTCCCACGTGCGGGGCGAGGTGGGCGATCTTGTCCGGAGTCTGCACAGGCCGGAGGGCGCCCCGTTCCCCCCGCCACCGGTGAGTTTCGGCATGCCCATGGATCCGGAGGAGGCCGCCGTACCGCGCAAGAATCGCGGCGGTGGAGAGTCGGGCGATGGCTGAGGCGACGAATCCAGTGGGGCGCGCGATCTAGCGGCCATGGCGCGGATCTTCTTCAGCATGTCCGGGGAGGGCCGGGGCCACGCGACGCGGGTGCGCGCGATGGTGGACATGCTCCGCCAGGATCACGAGATCGAGATCTTCGCACCGGGCGATGCCTACGAGCTCCTCGCCCCCGCGTACCGGGGCACGGACATCCCCGTCCGCCGCATTCCCTGCCTCCGGTTTGTCTATAACGATTCCGGGCGGCTGGACAAGGTGCAGACGTTCCTCGGCAGCTTTCGTTACCTGTGGCGGATGCCCGCGTTGTTGCGCCGGCTCGAGAAGGTGCTGCGTCGCCGCAAGCCCGACGTGGTCATCACCGATTTCGAGCCGGCCCTGCCCCGCGCGGCCAAGCGCGCCCGGGTCCCCTTCATCAGCTTCAACCACCAGCATTTCCTCATTGTCAACGACCTGCGGGAACTCCCGCTGCGCCTGCGGCTCCACGTGGCCTTCATGGGGCTCGTTGTGAGGATGTTCTACTGGGGCCAGGCGCGGACCATCGTCTCGTCGTTCTACTTTCCGCCGCTCAAGGCGAGGTACCGCGACGTGGTCCAGGTGGGGGTGATCCTGCGGCCGTCGGTGATCGGGGCGCCCCGCGGCCGCGAGGGGCACCTTGTCGCGTACTTGCGCAAGTTCGCCCGGCGCAACGTGCTCGAGGCGCTCCGATCCTCGGGTATGCCGGTTTACATCTACGGTCTGGGCGAGCGCCCGCCCCAGGACAACCTCACGTTCAAGGCAATCAGCGAGGAGGACTTCCTTCGCGACCTGGGGACCTGCGAGGCGCTGGTGTCCACGGCGGGGAACCAGCTCGTGGGCGAGGCGCTGTACCTTGGCAAGCCGGTGCTGGCCATGCCCGAGCCCAACAACCACGAGCAATACATCAACGCCTATTTCCTCGAGAAGGAGGGGACCGGGGAATGGGTGGAGCTGGAGGAGTTGGACGCGCCGCGGATGGCGTCGTTCCTGTCAAAGCTCGACATCTATCGTTCACGCATTCGCCCCGAAAAGTTCAACGGCAATCCCCTTGCGCTCGATGCCATCCGGACGTTTGTCTCGCGGACTTTCGCCCCCGCCGGAGCGACCCCCGCCAAGGAGTCACCATGAAAGTCGTTCGCCGCCTCCCCGGTTACCTCCGCACGCTCAAGCGCACCAACCGGCGCCAGAACGATCTCCCGCGCGTCCTTACCCATATCGTCACCTTTACCTGCAACGCGCGTTGCATCATGTGCGATTCGTGGAAAATGGACTCCAAGGGCGACCTCGAACTCCACGAGATCGAAAACATCTATCGCCAGCTGCCACGGATGGACGCGGTCCGCCTTACCGGCGGCGAGCCCTTTGTCCGCAAGGACATGCTCGAAATCGCCCATCTCGTCCAGAACCACCTCCGGCCCTACTTCCTCCACATTACGACAAACGGATTCCTCACCGATCGCATCATCCGCTTCTGCGAACAGCGCGACAAGTCGATCCCCCTCAGCATTCTGGTGTCGCTCGATGGCGTGGAGGAAAAGCACAACCACGTTCGCGGGCGCGACACCGCCTGGAAGACCGCCTTCAAGACGCTCGAAACCCTCTCGCGCCGGCGCGAGGAGTTCCGCTGTTCCATCGCCGTGAACCAGACCATCGTCGACAAGGAAGGGGTCGAGCACTACAAGAAGCTCCGCGAGGTTCTCAAGCCCCTCGGCGTCGCCCATCACATGGTGATGGCCTACGACACGAGCGCGACCTACAACCTGGAGCGTGGCAAGGAAGTCGCCCCCGACCAGATCGGCGAATTCACCACCTTTGGCGAATTCGGCGAGGAGACAATCCGCGAGTTGATCCGCGAGGTGGAGAAGGACCTGGCGGACCTCCCCCTCCAGAACCGGGTCTCCAAGCAGTACTACCTGCGGGGGATCGCCAACCGGCTCCTGCGCAACGAGGGGACCCCCAACCCCAAGTGCATCGCCCTCACGACCCACATGCGCCTCTACCCCAACGGCGACGTGCCCACTTGCCAGTTCAACAGCAAGACGGTGGGGAACCTGCGCGAGCAGACCTTTCGCGAGGTTTGGTTCGGCGAGGAGATCGAAGGCCAGCGCGACTGGGTGCGGAAATGCCCGGGCTGCTGGGCCGAGTGCGAGGTGCTCCCCAGCGCCGTCTATACCGGCGACATCGTCCGCAAGACCCTCTTTCCCCGCAAGACCAGCTATCTGGAGTAGATCCGGGGCAGCCGTCCGCAGCTCCTTGATTCGATCTTTCCGGCTTGATCCGGCCCCCCGTCGATCCCCGGCCGCGAATAACCAGGGCGACCATTGATCCGGGCGGGATTCTGGCTGCTGTGGCCCACTCCGCATCCGTCGGTCAATTCCCCTATTCCTTATCATGCGCATACGGTTCCCGTTGACCGATCAGGCAAGAGGCCAAAATTGTCGTTAAATCCCTGTAACAAGCATCTCTCCCATGGAGCCCTCGTGGGAATCGACGAAGCCACCGATCATTACTTAAGAGAAAGCCGCACGATGCCGTGCTGTGCATGTTGACCGTGATGGCCAGCCTTGCGGTCGCAGGCGGGAGCCATGCGCAGACTTGGCGCGGATTTCCCTCCCCGGCCAATTACAGCATTGGCTCCCTCCAAGCCGTGGCGACCGGCGATTTCAATGGCGACGGCATCACCGACCTCGTCACCGCGAACGACACTCTCGGCAGCGTCTCGGTGCTGCTGGGGAACGAAGACAGTCTGAATCCAGGTACGGGCGACGGGACCTTCGCCAACAGGGTCAGTTATTCCGCGGGAGGAAATCTCTCCCCCGCGAGCGTGACGACCGGCGATTTCAACGGCGATGGCATCACGGACCTCGCCACCGCGGGTGAAGACAATTCCCAAGGCGTTGTCTCTGTTCTGCTGGGCGACGAAGATGGATCGAACCCGGGCTTTGGCGACGGGACCTTCGGTGCCCCGGCTCTCTACAATGTCGGGAATTCCCCCACGAGCGTGACGACCGGCGACTTCAATGGCGACGGCATCACGGACTTGGCCACCGCGAACTTTAACAGCAACGATGTCTCGGTGCTGCTGGGCGACGAAGATGGATCGAACCCGGGCTTTGGCGACGGTACCTTCGCCGCTGAGGTAGATTACAACACCGGGGGCGCGCCCGAGAGCGTCACCACCGGCGATTTCAATGGGGACGGCATTACGGACCTGGCAACAGCGAACGGCGGTGGAAACAACGTCTCGGTGCTGCTGGGCGACGAAGATGGATCGAACCCGGGCTTTGGCGACGGCACCTTCGCCGCTGCGGTCAATTACCCTGCCGGGGACCCTCGAAGTGTGACGACCGGCGACTTCAACGGGGATGGCATCACGGACCTCGCCACCGCGAACGTTGGCACCAACAACGTCTCGGTGCTGCTGGGCGACGGCACCTTCGCCGTTGCGGTCAACTACGCTGCCGGGAGCTTCCCTTCCAGTGTGACGACTGGCGACTTCAACGGGGATGGCATCACCGACCTCGCCACCGCGAACCCTGGCTCCAACAACGTCTCGGTGCTCTTGGGCAACGGCAGCGTGGGCGTGGGCGACGGCACCTTCGCCTCCCCGATCAACTACGCAGTTGGAAACTTTCCCAGTAGCGTTACGACCGGCGATTTCAACGGCGACGGCTTCACCGACCTCGTCACCGCAAACCGAGTTTCCGGCAACTTATCGGTGCTGCTGAACCTTGGCATCACAGAACCGGATCCCGTTCTGGCGCCGGATGCGTTGGACTTTGGAAACGTCGAGCTGGGTTCCGCGCCCGTTGCCCTTTCCGTCGTGATCGACGTCACCGGGGATGAGGACCTGATCTCCACGCCGACGCTGACGAACGACGGTGGGGGGGCGTTCAGCCTCACCTCCGTTCCGGTCTCGCCGCTGCCGCAAGGCACGTCCGATTCCCTCGAGGTGACCTTCGCCCCGATCACCCTCGGTCCCGTCACCGGCGAGGTGACCCTTGCCACAAACGACCTCACCAGCCCGACGGTCACCATCGCCCTCAGCGGCACCGGCGTGGACACTCAGGAGCCCACCAGCACCGTTACGGGACCCACCGGCTCCCTCACACAGCCCTCGCCGACATTCGACGTGACCTACACCGCGGCCGACAACGCCGGCGGCAGTGGCCTCGCCACCGTCGAGCTCTTCTACCAGCGCAACGGCGGCGGCTATACACAATACCTCGGCGGACCGTTCACCAGCTCGCCGATCATCTTCGACACGGGCCTGACCGGCGGCGACGGCAGCTACGACTTCTACACGGTCGCCAGCGACATCGCCGGCAACACGGAAACCAAGGCCCCGGCCGCCGAAGCCAGCGTCGTCTTTAACGATACAACGGATGTGGCGGACTGGACCCTGTTGGACGAATAAGAAGAACCGGCAACCAAGTCATGAGGGCCCCTCCCGCAAGGAAGGGGCCTTCGCTTTTCCACCGGCGCCACCCACCCGTGGGCGCCCCTCCCAACTTTGCTATGGGAGACTAAGAAACTACTTGACATATTTCTATCTCACGATATTGCGATGCATGAGTTGTACCAACCTTAAATAGTGGCCTTCAGCATGGCATTCTTTCCTCGCGCATTCTTGAGCCGGTTGAGTCTTTGCCTCGCCGCCCTGTGCATTCTCCCCTTCTCCACCGCGCCTGCGCAGACCACCTTCGGCGCCATTCAGAACATCGTCGGCCCGTCCATTGACCGAGCGACCTCCGTGTTTGCCGCGGACCTCGACGGCGACGGCGACCGGGACGTCCTCTCCGCCTCCCTGAACGACGACCGCATCGCGTGGTACGAGAACCGCCTCGACGAGCCGACCGCCGACTTCGGCCCCCAGC
>CAYQTO010000206.1:0-4967 GCA_964420455.1 uncultured Candidatus Sumerlaeota bacterium
CGGGGGCAGGATTCGAACCTGCGACCTTCGGGTTATGAGCCCGACGAGCTGCCAGCTGCTCCACCCCGCGACCGGTTCCGACGCTGCGGAGCAAAGCCACCTCCGCAAGGACCAGCGACAATAAGCGGCACGAGGCGGAAGTCAACCCTCAAATTCCCGCTTTTTCGTCTCCGCTGGCGGGCCTCCGGGGGAACCGCCGGCCCCCGGCCCTTGTCTCGTGAGATACCCACCGCCCGCGGCCAAACCGCGTTTCCCCTTGGCGCTTCCGGAGTTGACGCGACTCCGCCTGTTGACTTGCCTCGTGGGGTACCGCACCGGGGTGCGGTCAACCCGGAGGGAATGACAACAATGACACGCTGGGCCCTGGTGGCGGCCGTGCTGGCCGTCCTCTTCTCGGTGGCGGCTTCTCACGCCCAAATCCACGTTTCGCCCACAGGCAACGACACAACGGGAAATGGGACCCCCGCGGCGCCCTACCAGACGCTGGCGCGGGCGCTGCAGGCCCCGGGCTCCCTTATCTGGCTCGAGGCCGGCGAATACATCCTGTCCGAACCGGTCACCATCCCCACGGGAAAAACAGTCGTTGGGGGCTTCCAGTCCTTCATCGGGTCGATGAACGAGGATTTCTTCGACGCCTCGCCGGAGGAGACGCTGCTGTTGGCTTTGTCGACACCGGGCGAGGGGGCAATCACGGTCCAGAACGAGGCCGAACTGAGCTGGGTGACAGTGGTTGGCGGCTTTCACAGCGTGGAACTGAACCCGGGGGGGCGCGTGCGGGAGGTGAACCTGCGGGGGGGCGAGGCGGCGGCCCTTTTCGCGAGTGAAGGCGTGGTGGGCCGCGCGGCACTCGTGGAGCGGTGCCGCATCACGGGGGGGTCCGCGGGCATCCGGGTGGAAGGCCCCGCGAACATCGAGGTGCGCGAGACGCTGATCCGCGGGGTCCTCGGCCGGGGGATGATCCTTGGCGGGATCGGCGACAAGCTCGTGACGAACACCGTCGTGCGGGAATCGGCCGGCGGTGGCATTTTGATCGCCGATGCGGAGAACGTGACGCTCGACGGCGTGGTGGTGCGGCGAAATGGCGGTGACGGCATTACGGTCACGCGTTCCGTACCGGTACTGTCGAACCTTCTCGTGGAGCGCAACGAATCGGGTCTTTCCCTCGAGACGGACGGCGACGCGATCATCCGCCACGCGACGATTGTCGACAATCGGGCGGACGGGTTGTACCTCCGCGGGGCGCGGCCCGACATCGACTCGAGCATCATCGCCCACAACGGGCGGTTTGGGGTGGCCGAGGAAATCGAATCTGGCATGCAGATCGGCGGCGCCCTGAGAAACAACGTCTTCTGGCAGAACGCCCGCGGCGCCTACTTCGACGAGACCGAGGACGTCTATACGGCGGCGACGGACCTGAACGGCAGCCTCGTCAGCGCAGGCCCCACAACCGGCAACACGGTGGAGGATCCGCGCTTCGTCGACCGGGACCGGCGGAACTACCGGCTCGACCGGGCGTCGACGCTGCTCGACCGCGTGGCCCCGCCGGACGACCTCTTGCTCGACCTCGACCGGTCACCCCGCACCGAGGACGTTCCCGCAATCGGGAACGACGGTGGCGCCAACCTCGCCGACGTCGGCGCCTACGAACTCCAGAACGCCTTCATCCGCAACTTTGGCGGCATGAATTCCGACGACGGCCTGGTGGCCGACGACGCCTTCGAAGGCGGCTTCCAGACCCGCAAGTCCACCCCTGAATGGGAGTATGGCGACTTCGCCACCTTCGACGCGCCCCAGGTGGACTTCCTCCCCGGCCGCATCCGCGTCCTCGGCAGCACCAACTTCACCTTCTCCCCCGCCACCCGCGAAGTGACCGACGAGGAGCAGGCTATCGACGAGGTCCTCGTCTATAAGGCAACCATGGCCGGCGCCTTCGAGCGCGGAAAGCCACGCACCCGCCTGCGCGCCAACGAACTTCGCGTCCTCGACATGTCGATCGAGTACGCCGCCTTTGGCGACTCGGTCATCGGCGCCACTCCCGGCGGCTATGCGTACCACCTGATTCTCGACTTCCACCAGGGGGGCTATCGCGGCCTCGCCGATCCGCCCTACACCACCTACCGCCCGCTCCTCAGTTGGGACATCGTCAACCTGCTGCCAATCCTCCCGACCCACTCGCACCAGGACCTGACGCAACTGCGGCTCGAGCGCTATCCGCGCGACCAGTTCCTCGCCCAGTTCGACACCGAGGTGGTGTCCTGGACCTTCTCTCCGGACGAGGAGTTCGTCTGGGAGCAATCGCAGCCGGGCGGCGACCTCGCCCATCCGCGCCTTCGCTACAGCCCCTCCCGCGAGGCCCTCGAGATCCAGCAACTCCAGGACTTCTCCTTCGGGTTCTGGGTCTCCCCCGCCATCAACCTGCCGATCGGATCCGCCTACAAGGTCGATTGGACGGTCTCGAGCGCGCAGCCGACCGCCACCGCGCCCTCCTTCCGTCTCCGCGCCAACAGCGAGCTCTTTGAATTCACCCAGGAACACATCGTCCTCAGCTTCGCCGGCAGCACCGCCGCCGTCAGCCAGGAACCCCGTGTCTATACAACCTACGGGCTCCTCCCGAACGAGTTCTCCGACGCCGAACACGCGCAAGACGGCCGCACCAACATCTACCTCTTTTTCGACCTGTGGGGTTTTGCCATCGACGACCGCATCCCCCAGGGGAACCTCTATCTCGAGGACGTGACCGTCACCCTCGCCGAGGACCCCATCTTCTACAACCCCGAGCCATGACCGAAACCCAGGACGCCTTCGCCCCACAGCCCCCCGCCGGACACCGCGACTGGTACGTCTACGAGGCCCTCCGGGCCCTCCCACGCCTCCTCCTCATGGTGGACCGCAACCCCTACAGCCGCACCTACGGCTGCTTCGACCGCAGCTTCTGGCACTACCGCACCATGGACTTCCCCTGCGGCATGAACCAGGAGTTCCTCCTCCCCCTCGCCCTCGTCTACAAGTACCAACTCCCCCACAACCGCTATCACGGGAACGAGCGCCTTCGCGAGATCGCCCTCGCCGCCGTCGACTACGCCATCGCCTCCTCCCACAAGGACGGCACCACCGACGACTACTTCCCCTTCGAGCGGGCCATGGGCGCCCTCGTCTTCTCCCTCTACGCGATGACCGAGGCGTGCCTCGAACTCGATGAAAAGCCGGACCGCTTCCTCGCCTTCTTCGCCCGACGGGGCGACTGGCTCCTCCGCCACAACGAGACCGGCCAGCTCGCCAACCACCAGGCCTTCGCCGCCCTCGCCCTCCACAACGTCTATACGCTCACCGGCGACGCCTCCTATCGCGAGGGGTCCGACCGCTTTCGCGACCTCACCCTAAGCTGGGGCCATTCCGAGGGGTGGTTCCAGGAGTACGAGGGCGCGGACCCGGGCTATCACTCCTGCACCATCGGATTCTTCGCCAAGCTCTGGCAGAAGTCCGGCGACGAGAAGGTGAAGCAGGCGCTCCTCAAGGCCGTCGACTTCGCCTGGCACTTCATGCACCCGGACGGCTCCTACGCCGGCGAGTACGGCAGCCGGAACACCTTCCACTTCTACCCCCATGGGTTCGAGGTGATGGCGCCGTTCTCCCGCAAGGCGGCGGAGGTGGCGGACTCCTGGCTCCACCTGGCCGCGCCCCAGCGCCGCCGGTATTATAACGACGACGACCGCATGGCGGCCCACTACGTGTACGACTGGATTCACGCGTGGCGCGATTATCACTGGGGCGAACGGCCGGGACCGGTGCGCCTGCCGGAGGAGACGGAACCCGCGTGGTTTTCCGACGCGCGGCTCCTCAGCGTGCGTACGCCCGCCTTCCAGGTGGTCGCCGCGCCATCGAAGGGTGGCACCTTCAAGGCCATCGCCCCGGACGGCGCCTTTGCCGGCGACACGGGACTCATCGGCGAGCTCGACGACGGCCGCGTCGTCGTCACCCACATCGTGGCCGAAAACCCCACCGATGTTTCCGGCGACCACCGGCGCCTGGACGTCCGTGGCGTCTTTCAGCAGCGCAAGTATCCCCTGCCGTCGCCCCTCAAGCAGATCCTCTTTCGCGTGCTGATGCTCACCGTGGGGCGCTTCAACGCCAACCTGGTCCGGAGCACCCTCCAGAAGATTCTCATCACGCACAAGGCGCCGCTCAAGATCCGGTTTCGCCGCCGCTTGCACGTGCACGACGACAAGCTGGTGGTCATCGACGAGGTGCAAAAACCGGCGGACGTGCGCTTTCGGCGCCTATCCGCGGGGACCGACGCCACGAGCATCTACGTCGCGAATTCGAACACCTTCCAGGAAAGCGTCCTGTTGCCGTGGACCCATTTCACGGACGACGAGGTGGCGGAATTGAACCGGACCGGAAAGGTGAAGAAGACCCGCACCCTTCGGCCGGGGTGAAGCGACCCCAGGGTGGCGCGGCGGTTGCCGCCGATCCCGGGCTGTTCTCCGGGCGCACTTTCAGCGGGCCGGGCGGCCGTATAGACAATCTTCTCCTTTCCTCTTTTACTCATTGTAGATCCCCCCCTGCCGGCCTCCTGACCTCATCGTTGGCTGTTGTGTTGCGGCACCCTTACAGGGTGCGGGCGCTGGTTGCCATCCCAACCCAGGGTGGCGCGGCTAACGCCGCTGACCCTGGGCTTTTCTGCGGGCGCACTTTCAGCGCGCCTTTGTCTCCGCATGGGCGTCCCTCGGGGCCGGGTGGCCGTATAGACAACCCCCTCCTGACCTCCTGACCTCATTGTATATCCCCCCCTCCCGGCCTTCTGACCTCCTGATCTCATTGTTTTTCTATTTTTACAATGAGGCAAAGAGATAAAGAGAGAACGGCAATGGAAAGACCCTCTGTTCTGCCCCCCCCCGTCCTTGCCCTCGCATATCCCCCCCCTCATTTACTCCTTTACTCATTGTAGAAACCCCAGAGACCCCTCC
>CAYQTO010000207.1:0-4962 GCA_964420455.1 uncultured Candidatus Sumerlaeota bacterium
GGTGCTCGTGGACCTCGATCCGGACATGGGCCGGACCGGCGTCGCCCGCGGCGAGCCCGCACTCGAACTCGTCCGCCACGTCGTCCGCACCGCCGGCGTCCGCTTCACGGGCCTGCAGCAGTACGCCGGTCAGCTCCAGCATCTCGCCGCGCACGAGGAGCGCATCGCCCGGGCCCGGGAAGCCCTCGCGAAGGGCCGCGAGACGGCCGCGCGGATCGAGGAGGAGGTGGCGGGGTCGGAGGACTTCAGCATCACGCGCGATGCGGAGGAACGGCGCGCGGTGCTCCAGGCCGCGCGCGGCCTCACGCTTTCCGAGGCCGAGAACGTCTTTGCCAAAGTGCTGACGAAAACCGGCCGCCTCGGCGACGGGGAGATCCCTTCCATCTTCGCCGAGAAGAAGCAGATCATCCGCAAGAGCGGCATGCTCGAGTATATCGAGACGAGCGAGTCGCTCGAGCATGTAGGAGGGCTGGACAACCTTAAGAAGTGGCTGCAGGAGCGACGGATCGCATTTACCGAGCGGGCGCGGGAGTTCGGCCTGCCGACGCCGAAGGGTGTCCTGCTGACGGGAGTGCAGGGGTGCGGCAAGTCGCTGAGCGCGAAGGCCATCGCCGCGTTGTATCAGATGCCCCTGCTCAGGCTGGACATGGGCGCGATCTTCAGCAGCTACGTCGGCGAGTCGGAGTCGCATATACGGCAGGCGCTGGCGCTCGCCCAGAGTATTTCACCGTGTGTTCTATGGATCGACGAGATCGACAAGGGCCTGGGCGGGCTCAAGGGGTCCGGCTCCGGCGATTCCGGCACGACGCAGCGCGTGTTTGGCACACTCGTCACCTGGATGCAGGAGAACCTGCGGCCGGTGTTTGTCGTGGCGACGGCGAACAACATCTGGGTGCTGCCGCCGGAAGTGCTGCGCAAGGGCCGCTTCGACGAGATCTTCTTCGTCGACCTGCCGGACGCGGCGTCGCGGTCGCACATCTTCTCGATCCACCTGCGCCAGCATGCCCGGGACCCGGAGAACTTCGACCTGCGGGTGCTGGCGGACTTGTCGCAGGGGTTTTCCGGCGCGGAGATCGAGGCCGCAGTGACCGCCGGGTTGTTCCGCGCCCTGAGCGAGGACCGCGATCTCGAGACCGGTGACGTGGTGGCCGCCATCGGAGAGACCTTCCCCCTGTCGAAGACGATGCACGAGGAGATCGCGCGCATCCGCGACTGGGCGAACGGCCGCGCCCGGAGCGCCGCGACGGCCTGAGGAGTCGGCAGGGGTCAGGCCTCGAGGTGGGTGCAGTCGTTGAGGGCGTTCAACCGGAGGCGGCCCGAGGGGTAGGCGTGGACCTCGTTGCGGCAGCAGTAGTCTTGGTCGAAGGTAAACAAAGAGGAAAGCGGCATGGAGAAGGCGTGGGCGAGGAGGACGCGGTTGGGGCCGCTGTGGGCGGTGATGGCGACGGTCTGGCCGGGGTGTCGGGCGAGGATTTCCCGAACGGCGGGAAGGACGCGGGCGGCGAGGTCCGCAAAGTTTTCGGAATTCCCGGGGACGCGGGTATAGAAGCGGTCACGCTGGTAGGCGGCGTAGGCATCGGGATCTTCGCGCTCGATTTCCTGCCAGAGGCGGCCCTGCCAGTTGCCGAAGTGCCGTTCCCGGAGGCGGATGTCCACGTGGGGCTGAAGGCCCTGATGCCGGGAAATCTCGCGGGCGAGGGTGTGGGCGCGGACGAGGTCGCTCGTATAGACAGCATCAATGCGCAGGCGCTTCGTCGCGAGGCCGGTACGGGCGGACTGCTCGATGCCGCGCCGCGAGAGCGGGACATCGTCCTGGCCGTAAAGGAGTTTGCGCCCGCCGACGTCCACCTCGCCGTGGCGAAACAGCAGGAGCCGCGTCGGGGTCCCCTCGTCCGAGAGCCACAGGCCGCCGGCCTTGGGGGACCGGATGGCCTGCATCAGTCGACCTGCACCACGAGTTGGAAGGTGTCGCGGTCGGACTGCTCGAGATTGTCGAGGCGGATCTTCTCGTCCACGCCGTCAACGCGGACGACGATGGTCCCGCGTTTGGCGAGGGACATGGTGGCGATGCCGGCGCTGTCGGATTCGCGGACGACGGGGGGGCGGTCGGCGCCGACCGGCTCGAAGGTCACCCGGTTGCCGGGGGCCGGGCTCCCGTCCTCGCGCGTTACTCGGACGGTGATATAGACCTGCTCGTCGGGAACGCGGGTGGGGGCGACCACCTCGTCGGGCGAGACCGCGGTGCCCTCCGTCCGCGGATTCATGAGCAGAAAGCTGATGCCGCCCACGAACAGGACGAAGGGCAGGACGAACGCCGCGACGATGGGAATCCAGGAGTTTTTGGGAGCACCGATCTGGGTCATGGGGGGAACGTTTATCCTCCGTTCACGATGGGGCAAGGGGGGTGCCAGCAGGCCGAGTCAGGACTTGTTCTGCTCCTTGGCCCATGTGTCACGCAGGGTGACCGTCCGGTTGAAGACCGGTTTGTCCGGCGTGGAGTCCGTGTCCACACAGAAATAGCCAAGGCGTTCGAACTGGCAACGGAAGCCGGGCTGGGCAGCAGCGGCCAGGGCGGGCTCGGCCATGGCGGCGGGCAGGACCTCGAGCGAGCCCGGGTTCAGGTTGTCGAGGTAGCTCTCGCCCTCGGCAACGGCGTTTGGGTTTTCCCGCATGAAGAGATTGTCGTAGAGCCGCGCTTCGACCGGCACGGCGAGGGAGGCGGAGACCCAGTGGAGGGTAGCCTTGACCTTTCGTCCGTCGGGGGAATCGCCGCCCCGACTCGCCGGATCATAGGTGCACCGGAGGGCCTGGATCTCGCCGTTTTCGTCCTTCTCCACGCCGGTGCAGGTCACGAAGTAGCCATAGCGGAGGCGGACCTCGCGGCCGGGGGCCAGGCGGAAGAACTTCTTGGGGGGGTCCTCCATGAAGTCGTCGCGTTCGATATACAGCTCGCGGGTGAAGGGCACGCGTCGGGTGCCGGCGTTGGGATCCTCGGGATTGTTGACGGCCTCCATCTCCTCCACGAGGTCCCCCGGAAAATTGTCAATGATGAGCTTGAGGGGCCGGAGGACGACCATGTAGCGGGGCGCGACCTTGTTGAGGTGCTCGCGGACATGAAACTCGAGGAGGGCGAGCTCGATGATGTGGTCGCGCTTGGCGACGCCGATGCGGTCGCAGAAGGCACGGATGGCCTCGGGCGTATAGCCGCGGCGGCGCATGCCGGAGATGGTGGGCATGCGGGGGTCGTCCCAGCCGGTCACGTGGCCAGCCTGGACGAGTTCGAGCAGCTTGCGCTTGCTGAGAACCGTGTAGGTGAGGTTGAGGCGGGCGAACTCGACCTGGCGGGGGTGGTAAATCCCGAGCGTCTCGCAGAACCAGTCGTAGAGCGGCCGGTGGTCCTCGAACTCGAGGGTGCAGATCGAGTGGGTGACTCCCTCGATGGAGTCGGACTGGCCGTGGGCCCAGTCATACATCGGATAGATGCACCATGCGTCGCCGGTCCTGTGGTGGTGGCGATGGAGGATGCGGTACATGACCGGGTCGCGAAGATTGAGGTTCGGCGAGGCCATGTCGATCCTGGCGCGGAGAGTCTTGCTGCCGTCGGGGAACTCGCCGTCGCGCATGCGGCGTAGGAGGTCGAGATTCTCCTCGACGGATCGGTCGCGGTGGGGGCTTGGGGTGCCGGGTTCGGTGAGGGTGCCGCGGGTGCGGCGGATTTCCTCCGGCGTCAGGTCGCAGACGTAGGCCTTGCCGGCCTCCACCAGCTGCACGGCCCAGGCATAGAGCTGCTCGAAGTAGTCGGAGGCGAAATACAGGTGGTCGCCCCAGTCCCACCCGAGCCAGCGGACGTCCTCGATGATGGAGCGGACGTAGGCGTCCTCCTCCTTGACCGGGTTGGTATCGTCAAAGCGCAGGTGGCAGCGACCGCCGTACTCGGAGGCGAGGCCGAAATTGAGGGTGATCGACTTGGCGTGACCGATATGGAGGAAGCCATTGGGCTCGGGTGGGAAGCGGGTGATGACGCGGCCTTCGTGCTTTCCCGCCCGGGTGTCCTCCTCGACGATCTGGCGAACGAAGTCGAGGGATCGGCGGGGGGCGTTTTCGGGGGATTCGCTGCTCATGCGTGGGTGGGGGGTCCGTGTGGGGCTCGCGGCGTGTGGCCATCGTCTGCGGGCGCCCGAGGTTGTGGTCCAGATGAAATCGCGCAAGGGGGATTTTCCAGTTGACCGCGGCAGGGAAGCGGCGGTCCCTCGGTCTGGTCGCGAAAGGAAGCGCAAAGCCTCCATGTTGAACGTCGTACGCAAGGGTTTCGAAGTAGTCGTCGGCAGTTAGCCCGGCGGCGTGATGACCCCTGCGTGCACGTGCACCGTCTTTCATCCGCCGCCGGAATTCCGGCGGCGTTTTTCATGATCCGAAAGGAGATCTCCCCAAGATGGCCCACAACGAAGAACAAACCCATGTGATGAGTGTGCTCGTGGAAAACGAGTTCGGCGTGCTTGCTCGCATCGCCGGCATGTTCGCCGCCCGGAGCTTCAACATCGAATCACTCACCGTCGGCCCCACCCACGATCATTCCATGTCGCGCATCACCGCCGTCGTCCGCGGCAACAGCTCCGTCATCGACCAGGTGCGCAAGCAGCTCGAGAAACTGATCGAAATCATCGCGATTCAGGACCTGACGGAGACGGAAACGGGTCACATCGCCCGCGAGCTGGTCTTTGTCAAAGTGCACTGCAACCCGGGAAACCGGGTGGAACTGATGCAGATTGGGGACCTGTTCAAGGCCGAGGCGGTTGACTATACGCCGGGTTCGCTCACGTTCCAGCTCGTCGGCCCGTCGGCCAAGATTGACAATTTCCTCACCTTCCTGGAGCCGTACGAAATCGCCGAGGTGGCGCGATCCGGCGTGGTGGGGATGAATCGCGGCGCCGGGGGGCTCCAGACGACCCTGGCGGCGGAGAT
>CAYQTO010000208.1:0-4682 GCA_964420455.1 uncultured Candidatus Sumerlaeota bacterium
GCGACCTCCGAATCGAACGCGCCCTCGCCGAGTCCTCCGCAGCACGCGGCAACCCCCGCCCCGCCCTCCAGCTCGCCGCACGCCTCCTCAAGATCCGCGGACACGACGACGAAATCACCGCCCTCCTTCGCGCCGTCATCACCACCTCCCCACCGGAAAAAATCTCCCGCGAAGTCGTCGCCTCCATCCGCAAGCACCTCGACATCGACGAGGCCGAACCCGCCCTCCTCCTCGCCTTCAGCGAACTCCTCGGCAACGCCGGGCTCCTCAACGAAGACGACGTCCCCATGCTCGAACTCCTCCTCCAACACTTCCCAAAGAACGCCCGCGCCCGTCGCCGCCTCGCCAACACCCTCAACCAAAAGGGCGACCACCGCGAGGCCTCCGAAGTCCTCGAATCCCTCCTCGAGCAAACCCAGGGCGACGACGATGACCTCCTCCTCGAAATGGCCCGCACCAACGCCCGCCTCGGCCGCCACCTCCCCAAGAACCGCCGCTACGCCGAGCGCGCCGTCGACCTCCAGCCCGACGATCCCGAGCTCATCCTCCACCTCGCCGCCATCGAACTCGAGGACGGCGACTTCAAGGCCGGCTCCCAACGCCTCGAGCGCCTCCTCCGCCTCGCCCCCGAAACACACCCCCGCATCCTCGCTCTCCTAGAACGCTACAAGAACCTCTCCACCAAGAAACCCGACCTCTGCCTCCTCTTCGCCCGCGTCCACATCCTTGCCGGCCACGGCGAGCAGGCTCTCACCCTCCTTGGCCGCCTCCACCCCGACTACCAGTCCTGCCTCGGCGACCTCCTCGAACTCTACGACGAGGTTATCCAACTCCTCCCCGACAATCCCCGCCCCTTTATCGAGCGCGCCATCCTCCGCCGCGTCAGCGGCCAGGTCACCGACGCCCTCGACGACATGCGCAACGCCCACCGCCTCGCCCCCGACAACCACGACATCACCGGCGAATTCGCCGACATGCTCCAGCAACGCGTCGTCGCCGAAGCCGCCGCCAACCCCCAGATCGCCCTCGAATGCGCCCAACTCTACATGGACCTCGCCGACGACCCCTCCGCCTTCGAGGTCCTCGAACTCCTCCTCGACAACGAATCAGACAACGCCGACGCCCTCCGCCTCATGGCCCGCCTCCAGCTCAACGCCGGCTCCCTCCACACCTGCTGGAAGACCCTCCGCCGCATCGGCCTCACCACCGACCTCGTGGACATGATGCAGCAACTCGCCCGCGCCTTCAGCGAACAGGACGAGCCCGCCATGGCCGTCGAGGTCCTCACCGAGGCCATCGAAATCGGCGGCAACCAGAAGGAACTCCTCGAGCAGATCCGCGGCCTCTACCAGCAGCAGGCGGTCACCTCCCAAGGCGCCATCCTCCGCCGCAAACTCCTCGGCAGCCTCGGGCCCTCCGCGCAGAACCGCTACGACCTCCAGGAACAGATCGGCAGCGGCGCCATGGGCGTCGTCTACAAGGCCTACGACAACGAACTCGAGGAAATCGTTGTCCTCAAGATCCTCCCCGAGCATTTCGCCGAGGACGCCGAGGCCCTTGCCCGCTTTCGCAACGAGGCCAAGGCCGCCCGCAAACTCGCCCATCCCAACATCTGTCGCATCCACGACATTGGCCAGGAACACGGCCGCAAACACATCAGCATGGAATTCGTTGGCGGGGGCGACCTCCGCCGCCTCCTTCGCGACCGCGGCGGCCGCCTCCCCCTCAGCGAGGCCCTCCGCATCGTTCGCGAAACCGCCAAAGCCCTCGCCCACGCTCATGCCGAGGGCGTCCTCCACCGCGACATCAAATCCGCCAATATCCTCCTCACAACCCGCGGCCGCGTGAAACTCAGCGACTTTGGCATCGCCGCCCTCGCCGAGGCCGCCCACAGCCTCGACCCCACCGACTCCTTCACCGGCGTCGTCGGCACACCCCTCTACATGAGTCCTGAAGCCTTCGAGGGCGAGAACCTCACCACCGCCTCGGACCTCTACTCACTCGGCGTCCTCTTCTACGAAATCCTCTCCGGCACGCCCCCCTTCACCCGCGGCTCCATCTCCTACCACCACCGCTTCACCGATCCCACCCCCATCGATCATGTCCCCTCCGAGGTCTGGGCCACCATCGCCCGCCTCCTCGCCAAGGACCCCGCCGACCGCATCCAAAGCGCCCGCGATCTCCTCACCACCGTCGCCTCCTACGAGCAGCAATACGCCGCCGACACCCGCCCCGACGCCGGCACTCCCCTCGCCCAGAACCCCGGTACCACCTCCCGCTGACCCCCCTCTTCCCCCCCTGCTCCTCGCGCCTAAATCACCCGCTCGTACTCGTCCAGGCCCAGCTTCCACACCCGCACCCCGCAATAGCGGTTCCCCTCCGGGCAAATCGGCTTCTGCCGCGCGTGCAACCGCACCCCGCAGGGCGGCAACAACCATCGCCCCAGCTCCGGCGCCACCTCACGCACCTGCCGCGCCTCCTCCACGGACGCCTGCCAGATCTCCTCCTGCGCATTGTAGCACAACCGCATCTCGTGCTTGTGCCGCAGATTCAGCAGGTCCGCGCTCTCCGTAAAGCGCACCACCGCCGCGTTCGGCAACAGGTACAACAACGCCTCCTCCGGCGCGCCCATCCGCCGAAGCCGCCCGATGGCCTCCCAGGTCCGTTCCATCACCTCCGTATAGACCGCCGACGCCCCCTCGTCGATCCCCACCGGCGCCGGCGTCACATAGTCCGGCGCCCCCCTCAGGTGCGCCCCCAGGTACGGCCGGCTCCCCGGCGTCATCCGGTGCCGCTGGTCCTGCGAATCCGCCGCGTGCGACAACCGCTTGCGAAACGTGAACTGCGCGTGGTGCAGCGCCCGCGAAAGCTTGTGCATCGTCGTCACGTTCAGCGATTCCCCCAGCAGCCGGTTCCGCCCAGGATCCAACGCCAGCGCGATCGCCTCCTCGTCCCCCAGCGTCGCCCGCGGCACCCCCAGAATCTCCCGAACCGCCTGCGCCACCACCTTCCCCGCCTCCGGCGTCGCCCCGACCAGCCGACTCGTATAGACGCCCTGCTCCCCGTCGAACTCCCCGCAGAAAGCCTCCGCCGTCTCCTCCGTGCCCCCCCCCAGCACCTCCTCCTCAGGAAAATCCTCCCCCAGCGGCCCCTCCAGCGTCGTCTCGTACTCACGGTCGAACGCCAACAGCGCCTCCACCATCTTCTCCACCACCAGCCGCTGCTCCGACGGCACGTCACGCTGGGCGCACATCCGCCAATACCGCAGCAGCACCACCCCGCTCACCGTGTGATACAGGTACGCCTGCGTCCCCACCGGCAGCACGTAGCGCGCGGCCTCCTGCGCCTTCTTTCCGATCTGCCGGTCGTGCGCCTTCGCCATCCGCTCCGAACGGTTGAAGCGCTTGTAGAACTCCGAACGCACCGGCCCATCCAGCAACTCGCAAAGCCGCCGGTAACCCTCGAACATCTGTTCCACGCAGGAGCGGTACACCGCCAGCTGATCCGCCGGCAATTCCGGCACCGTCACCGTGTCCGGCTTCACCGCCACATACCGCTGGCTCACCTGCTCGCTGTTGTAGAACGGGTGCGCGTGCAGGAACGACCAGATGAACTGGCGCGAGACGTTCTCGATCGCAAACTGGAAATGAGCGTGCTGGAACGTCGTGTGGTGTCCCGCCTCGTAGATCGACCGCGCCAGCGGCGTGAACTTCTCCGGCCCGCCCACCTCATCATCCCCGATGATTCCCCGGCTGCTGTAGCACGTTCGCGCCGTCGCCACCACATTGCGAAACGGCGTCGTGAAAGCCTTCGTCAGCCGGACACGCGGCTCGCTGGAAAGAAAACCCAGGCGCCCCCCGCGCCTCACTCCGCCGCACGCTCGAACAGGAGTTCCCCCAACTCGTCGAAGTACCCCTCCGAATCCACGCAGTAAATCCCGTCCGTCCGCGCCGCCAACGTCTGCGCCAGCAGGCTCCCCAGCAACAGCGCATTGTCGTCGTTCACCAGTTCCTCCGGGATCTCGATCTCGAAGATCATCACACAGTTGTCGAACACCTGCAGGATCTGCTCCCGTGAACCATTCCTGCAGAACCGTTCCACCGACGTCCGCGTGCCGTTCAGTGCCGACACGATCTCGCTTCGTTGATCCGAGCGGGAAATCTCGATCGCGCCTTCGATCGAAGACTCGAACACGTACAGGTCCTCCCACTCTTCCTCTTCGTCTTCCTCGCACTCGATCGTCGCGTCGAACTCGTACTCCTCGAGCGCCTCCAGGAGCTCGTCGATCGACGGGTAAACGTCGAGCGTGCTGTAAATAGTCATTCGAAGTGCCATGCCGGTCGCTTCTACTCTTGGGGGATTTTCGCCGCCTGCATAGGCAGGCCAAACTTCCCCCGCAAGGACTTTCGAACACCTTGAATGGATCTCCATGTGGCGATCCAAAGGTCCCCAACCCACCTCCAAGTGGGCGGTCTCTGCGCTCTTGACAAGAGAAAGTTTCCTTCAGCGAATGGCAGGCTTTACAGGGGGGTCGAACCGGCCCGCGAGCGCCGCCACCAGCGGATCCTCCGGCGCCCGTGCCAGCGCCTCCGCCGTATAGACGCGCGCCTCCTCCTCCCGCCCCACCATCAGCATCCCCACCGCCCGCAGCCGCCATCCCCCCGCCACCTCCGGCGCCTCCC
>CAYQTO010000209.1:0-4476 GCA_964420455.1 uncultured Candidatus Sumerlaeota bacterium
CCCCAACCGGGCGCCCGTATAGACAATCCCTCCCGCCAGCAGCACCGGCAGCGCCACCGTCCGTGTATAGACAACTGGCGAGAGACCCAGGCGCCGGACCGGTCGCAACACCGCGTACCAGTTCATGGTCATCCCCTGCGCAAGGAGGATCGCCACAACGAGGCCGCCCAGCCCAAAGGCCCCCATCAGCACGGGAATCAGGATCACCGCCAGAACACCCGCCGCGAGCGACCACCCCGCGTAGCGCTCGTCCTCCGTCGCACGGGCGCAGGTGGAAAGAATCCCTCCCTGCAGTTCGAGCAACACCATCAGGCCCACGCCCATCACCATCGCCGGCCCGAGGTAGTTGCCCGGCCCCAGCCACGTGTCGAACAGCGCGGGCCCGGTCCCGAGAATCACCGCGATCCCGGCCACCATCACCAGCAGGCCCAGGCGGGCCGCGCGGTACGTATATCTCCGCGCTCGGACCCCGTCACCAGCCCCCCACGCCTGGCTGATGAACACGGCCATGTTCACCGCGAAGGACCCCGCCAGCAGCCCGAGGTTCCAGTTGAGCGTGAACAGCGCATGGTAGGCGGGAATGTCCGTCGCCTCGCGTACGGTCGCGATGAAGACCGCGCTCGTGCGGTAAAGCAGGAAGGTTCCGAGCAGCGTGAGCCAGGCGAGGAACGCGGGCCGGGCAAGATCGATGGCCACCCCCCAGTCGAACCGCCCCCGCCCGCGCATCCGGCCCGGGACAAATCTGCGGACAACAACCGCCAGCAGCACCCGCTGGAGCAGGATGCCGCCGAAGAAGACCAACGCCAGTTCCAGCAGCCCGCCCCCGAGCACGGCCACCGCCACGTTGGCCCCGAAGACAACCACCGCCGCGCCCGTCTGGAGCATCATCTCCTGGCCGACGTAACCAAGCCCCTGGAGCAGCGCCGCCAGCCATCCCATCGCCACGCTGAGGGCGAAGCCGGCACACATCGCCGTCCACCCGGCGAGCACCTCGCCAACGTCCACCGAATCCACGTCCAGCAGCAGGAAGAAGACCGCGCCGGCGATCCATGCCAGTGCCGTTCCGCCAAGGGCGAGCGCCGCCAACACCCGCGATCCCGTTGCCACAAGGTCGGCCACAGCCCCCTCCCGATCCCGTCCCACAGCGAGCGCGATATGCCGCTGGAGCGTTGCCGGCACCGCGAATCCGATCAGCGCAACGAGCCCCTGGGTGCTGCCGAGGAGGAACCAAAGGCCCAGCAACTCGCGATCGAGGTAACGGAAGTAGATGGGGAGAAGAACAAGATTGGTAGCGACGGCAACGAAACGGTTAAGCCAGCTCGACCCCACCGCGAACACGACCCGTTCTCCGGGCGCCATCGCCGCCGAGATTCGGTGCCAACCTGCCAGCCAGCTCATGGCGTCCTCGTCCGGACTCCCGGATTCGGGGGAAGGGCAGACGAGGACGCCGTGGTCACCGGTTAGATCGGCGTGTAGGTCGCGTTCACGCCAGTCGCGAAGGTCGTCTTGAAGATGCTTCCCAGCGTGTCGAAGAACCCGCGTACCGGGTGTGTATACGCAAACACCTGGTCACCGTCCTGGAGGATGAAGTCCGCCTCCGTGCGATCCATGATGTCACGGAGGTTGATGAAAAAGCTTTCCTGTGATCCGTCGGGGTTTTGACGGACGATCTCGACCCGCGAGGCGGACCGCCAGCGCAGGCCTCCCACCTCCGTGTTCACCTGGGCGAGGCTCCGCAGACCGGGACCAAGGAACACCACGCGCGGATTCGTGAAATCGCCGTGCATGGTGACGGTCCCCGCGGGCGGAATGTAGATGATGTCGTTGGGGCGCAGGGGAATGTTGTAGTCGAGGCGGCCACCGATGAGGAACTCGTCGAGGGGCAGGATGATTTCATCGCGCGGCTGGATGCGGCCCTCGCGGTCCCGCAACATGTCGATCAGTTCGTCAATCGTCAGGTCGGCCCGGTCCTTCTGGTCGGTCTTGGCGCGATAGACCTTGAGGATGCGCGCCGGGGGAAGGCCGCCACCGCGCCCGCCGAGGGTCAGCCCCCCCGCGCGGAACACCAGTTCAACCACCGTGTCTCCGGGCTCGAGCGGATACTTCCCCGGCGACTGGACGGAACCGATCACCGCCACCTGATTGTAGAAATACTTCTCCACGGTGACCACGGGGATCGGCTCGCGGATGCCGACGGCCGTGTAGGCTTCGCCGATCTCGCCCTGCAACTGCTCCGCCGTCTTGCCGTGGACGCGGATCTTGCCGATATACGGCAGGAGGATGAAAGGGTCCTCGGTGACGGTGACATTGAACCCCGGTTCGTCGTCGTCGTCGGGACCGAAGATGTCCTCGCGGCCGATGAGGGCGAGCGTGAGCACGTCGCCCGGGCCAATGTGATAGGCGGACGCCGGCTGGGGACGCATGAGTTCCTCGCGCCGCTGGTCGAACTCGCGTTCCCACACAAACTTGGTGGGATCGTACGGCGTTGGGACGATGTCGCTGTTGGGGCCGCGTGTGCCGCACCCGGAAAGAACGACGGCCAGAGAAAAGACCACGAGGGGAAGAAATGGGGTCGTGGGGCTCAAGAGGGGGTCTGCTCCTTGACGAGGCTGAGAGATTCGTGGCTCGCGGGGGATCCGGAAACGGAGCTGTAGTACCCTGCCGATCCGGTGCCGTAGGCCTCCATTTCGGACCCGCTCGCCCGCATATCATTATAGACGACGCCGAGCACCGCCGCCCCGACGGAACGAAGCTTCTCCGCCGCCCTCCCGAGGTGGTCAATACGCGTTGTTGCATGCTTCACCACGAGGACCACTCCATCCGTGTTTCGCGCCAGGAGGAGGGCGTCGGACATGCCATGGGTGGGCGCCGAATCGATGACGATTGTGCCATAGTCGCCTCGAAGCCGCCCCACCAGTTCCGCCATCGCCTCGCTTTCCAGGAGGGTCGTCGGGGACGGGCTTGGTGTCCCGGCGGGGAGGAAGTCGAGCCCCTGGCGTCCCGAATCCCGGAGCGCCAGCGACAACTCGGCCTGGCCCGTGAGCACGTCACTCAAGCCGGGCATTCGCGACATGTCGAAAGCCGTGTGCAGCGACGGCCGCTTGAGGTCCGCATCGATCAACAGCACACGCTGTCCTCGCTCGGCGAAGGAGCCCGCCAGGTTCGCCGAGACCGTCGACTTTCCTTCCTGCGGCACGCAGCTTGTCACGAGAAGCACCTGGGGAGCCTTGTGGGCGGCCGAATACTGGACCGAGGTCCGCACGTACCGGATCGCCTCGTTCTCGACGCCGTCGCCCGCCGGTGCGAGGCACGGAACCCGGCCCGAGCGACCCCCAAGCAGGGTTCCCCGCCGCGCCCCCCGGAGCCGCGGAATCGCCCCCAGCGTCGGCAGCCCAAGCGCTCCCTCCACCTGCGCCGCGCTCTTCACGGTCCGGTCCATCGCATACAACGCCACCGACAAAGCCCCCCCCAGCACGAGCCCGGCAAAACCGAAAAGCAGCAGCGTCCGCATCGGCCTTGGCGAGGTCGGCCCCGTCGGGTACGTCGCCGGTTGCGAAATCAACACATTCGACGGCTTCGCGTCGTCCGCCACTTCCAGCCGTTTGTACTGGTCGAGCAAGGTCTCGAGAATCTGCCGCGTTGCCGCCACCTCGCGATCGAGCACGCGGAACTCGATCATTTGCTCCTCGAGCGTGTTCACCTTGGTCCGCTGCTCGCCCAATTGCTCCTCGAGGTTCGCCAGCAACGCCCTGGCGATCTCCAGCTCCCGTGCCTTGGAGTCGCGGAAGCCCGCCACCACCTCCTGCATCTGTTCGTCAATGCCGGCGATCGCCTGGTTCAGGCGCGACAGCTCGAGGAACTCCGGCCGGTTCTCCGCCTGCTGCTGCGCCCGCTGGACCAGCAGCTCGCTCTTGCGGTCGAGCAACGAGCGGTAGGCCTCGCGCTCGTCAAACAGGAGCAGCGGATCGCCCCCTTCCTCGAGCGCCTTCTTCTCCGCCTCCAGCCGCGCCACCAAGGCCCGCTGCTCCTCGATCCGCTCGCTCAGACGACCGATCGCCTTCAGCGAAATCTCCCGCGACTCACTCATCACCCGGATGTCCGACTGGCCGCTAAAGTCGAACAGCGCCTTCTCCGCTCCCTCCAGCCGCGCGTGCGTCGCCTCCAATTGGGCCGCCAGATAGTCCCGCGCGTAAGAGAACCGCTGACGGTTCTCCTCGTTGATTGACTGGATAAACTGATGACAGAACTCGTCCGCGATCCTCTGGGCGGTGATCTTGTCCGGATGGTGGACGTTGATCTCGATCAGCTTGGTTTCGTTGCGTTGGGCAACCGTGACCTTCTGCAGCAGCCGCCCCGCACGATCCTGCCGTTCCCTTGCCTCGGCGTCCGCCGGGTCGAGAGCGGGTGGCGGCAACACCAGATCCCTCAGCGCCCCCACGCCCGACCGGACCGTCGCCAGGGCCCGGGAAAGGGGAC
>CAYQTO010000210.1:0-4416 GCA_964420455.1 uncultured Candidatus Sumerlaeota bacterium
CTGTTGGTCAGCAGCTGCTTGCCGATCATCCAGGTGAGCCAGTTGACCTTGTAGACGATGAGATGAGGGGCCCCGAGGATCGCCGCCTCGAGCGTGCTGGTGCCACTCTTCACCCAGGAGAACTCGGCGTGCTGGCGCAGGTCGTAGCGGTACTTGTCGACGAGGCGGACGGTGAAGGGAAGTTCCTCGCGGCGGAGGATTCGCTCGATCATCTCGCGGGGGATCGTGCTGGCCTGGATGATGGCGAACTGGGTGTCCGGGTGCTTCTCGTGATAGCGGCGGGCCCCCTCGAGCATGATTCGGAGGAAGTCCTGGACCTCGCGCTTGCGGCTGCCGGGGACCATGGTGATCAGCGGCTTCGCCGGGTCGAAGCCGAACTGCGTATAGACCTCCTCCTTGGTCCGGGTGATCTCGATCTCGTCAAAGAGCGGGTGCCCCACGTGCACCACGTTGACCTTTTTGGTGCGATAGAGCGGCACCTCGAAGGGAAAGATGACGATCATGAGGTCGACCACGCGGGCGAGCGTGTGGATGCGGTTCTTCTTCCACGCCCAGATCTGGGGACTGATGTACCAGATGACCGGAATGCCGAGGTTCTTCGCGCGGTCGGCCATGCGGATATTGAAGCCGGGATAGTCGATGAGGATGAGGGCGTCGGGGCGGTGGCGTTTCAGGTAGGCCTCCGTGTCCATGAAGACGCGGGCGATGCGGCGGAAGTTGCGGACGACACCGGCCAGGCCGATGATCGCGAGGTCCGACTTCATGTCCACGCGGAGCTTCATGCCGGCGCGTTCCATGTGGTCGCCCCCCAGGCCCACGGCGCGGATGTGGGGATGCTTTTCCCTCAGTGCATTCAGGAGGTGGGCGCCATGGAGGTCGCCGCTTTCCTCGCCCGCGACCAGGAAGAGTTGGAGTTCTCGCGGCGCCGCTTCCTCGCTCATTGCTGCGCGTCGATGATCGGCGGCGAAAGCACGGGGAACGGCACCGTGGTGTTGCGGATAATTTCGGTGATGCGGATCACCACTTCGAGCGCCTCCGTCGCCTGCTCGCCGGTGGTCGCCGGGTTGAGGTTCTGCTTGTAGACGCAGTCGAGGAAATGGTCGAGCTCGAGCTTGAGCGGCTCCTGGCGCTTCACCCGGATCTTGCGCGAATCGATCAGGTATTTCGCGTCGCTCGGCCGCGTGGAGGGGTTCGGTTTGCGGCGAAACACCTCCATCGTCTGCTTGCGGTAATCCAGCGAGATATACGCATCGTCCTGGAACACCCGCAGCTTGCGCAACGGCTTGGGTGTCACCCGCGACACCGTGATGTTCGCAATGCATCCATTCTCGAAGTGCAGGCGGACGTTGGCGATGTCCTCCTTGTCCGTCAGGATCGCCACCCCCACGGCCTCGACGCTCGTGATCGGCGACTTCACGATCCTCATGATGATGTCGATGTCGTGGATCATCAGGTCGAGCACCACGCCCACATCCTTGACCCGCGGGTCGAAGGGTCCCTGGCGGTGACACTCGATGAAGCGGGGCGTTGTCAGGATTTCCTTCAGCTTTCGAACGGCCATGTTGAAGTGCTCGATGTGGCCGATCTGGAGCACCAGGCCATTGTTGCGCGCCAGGCCGGTCAGCACCGCCGCGTCCTTCACCGTGTTGCAGATCGGCTTCTCCACCAGGCAGTGGGTTCCGTTGCTGAGGAAATCGCGGGCAATCTCGAAGTGGGTCACGGTGGGCGTGGCGATGCTGACGGCGTCGACCTGGCCGAGGAGTTCCCGGTAGTCCTTCACCGCCTTCGCGCCGTACAGCCGGGCGATCTTGCGCCCCTGATGGCCGTGGGAATCGCACACGTACAGCAGGTCGCACTTTGGGTTGTCGTGGTAGTTCCGGGCATGATGCTGGCCGAGGTGCCCGACCCCGATCACGGCGACTTTCAGTTTCTCGGTCATTGGCGCGGCGCCTTCCGTTCAGCGATCATTGTCCTCCGCCTCACGTCAGTAGCAGCAGGACGGTTCCAGCCCACAAAAACACCGTTAACAAAAGCGGTTTGTCGGTGACAAGCACCTCTTCCGGGGCGCCCCCCTCGTCCTTCCGGAACACCAGCAGCAGGTATCGGAAAATCCCATAGAGCACGAACGGCATCGTGAACACCATGCCGTACTTGCCGTCATCCTGGGCGAAGCCCAACGTCGACCACGCTCCATAGCTGGCGAGGACCCCGGTCGTCGCCACCGTCATCAACACGTCCAGATACTCCCGGCTGTACTCCCGCAAGACCTTGCGGTGGGTCCCGGCGCCCCCCTTCAGCAGGATGATCTCGCTCCGTCGCTTGCCAATCGCCAGGAACAGCGCCAGAAACAGCGTCGTCAGGATGAAGTACGGCGTAATGTCGATCGGGTCGCCCACCGGATCCACGTTGATGGCCTCGATCCCCGCCAGCGCCCGCACCACGAACCCCATCGCCAGCAGCATGATGTCCAGGATCACCACGTTCTTGAACTTGAACGAGTACGCGGACACCAGCGCCACATACACCAGCGACATGATGAAGAAACTGGTGGTGATCAGCCAGGCGGCGGCGAGCGCCACGAGCAACAGGACCACCGCGCCGGTGGCGGCCTGGCCGGGGCTGATGGCGCCGCTCGCGATCGGCCGGTGCCGCTTCTTCGGGTGCTCCCGGTCTTTCTCGATGTCCACGATGTCGTTGGTGATATAGACGACGCCGCTCAGCGCGCAGAAGACAGCAAAGGCCGCCAGCGCATTGAGGACGAGCCCCGGGTCGTCCATCCGCTGGGCGAACACCAGCCCGGCAAACAGCAGCAGGTTCTTGGTCCACTGCTTGGGACGGAGCGAGAGGAGGAAGGCGAGGGGGTTCATAAGTCCAGGAGACCCTCGGGGAGACGGATATCGATGCGGCCCTCGTCGCGGGCTACTGAGAGGACAAACTCCGGGCGGAAGGGGAGCAACACCTCCCTTCGGGGGTGGCGGGGGTGGCGGAAGACCAGAAAGTCGTGGGCGGTGCCCTCCTCAACGCGGAGCACACGGCCGATCTCGCGACCCTCCTCCACGAGGGCCAGACCCTCGAGCTCATCAAAGTAGAAGGACCCCTCGCCGGGATCCCATCGTTCCTCCTCGGGGATGACGATTTCCGCGCCCTTCAGCTGCTCGGACGCGGTGCGGTTGGCCACCCCGGCGAAGGTCACCATGGGCAGCCCCTTGTGGAGCGATCGTCCCGCGATGCGGAAGGCACCCATGTCGGTGCCGGCGCGGCGCAGGTGGACGCGATCGAGGGGGGCTTCAAGAAATTCCTCCGTCGTCCGGGTGAGGGGTTTCACCAGGACGGCGCCGCGGAGTCCGTGGGGGCGGAGGACCACCCCCACGGCCACCCATCCGGCAAGATCGCTCATTCCATGATCTGGAGAAGCGATTTCTTGTGGTGCTTGGTGGCGGCGGCACTCAGGATCTTGCGAAGGGCTTTGGCTGTCTGGCCCCCCTTCCCGATCACCTTCCCCACGTCTTCCTTGGATACGCGAAGCTCGAGGATTACCGAGGTCTCGCTTTCCAGGATGTCCGTCTCTACCTTCTCGGGTTCATCGACAAGCGCCTCGGCGATGTACTGCACCAAGTCGCGCAAGCCGTGATCGCTCGGCTCGACACTCATCTGGGACATCTCTCCTTAGCATCAGCGGCAACGCGGAACCTAGGTCAGCGTCTGCGGTCAACGGGTCGCATGGAGTAGTCCCCCTCGGGGGGGTGGATAGCTGCAAGAAAAAACGGTGCAGGCTGCTCGCCGGGCTTCAGCCCTCCGCGCTGCCCGCTCCCGCCTTCGCTTCCTTCAACACCTTCTTCGCGGCGACCTTCTCCTCGTGGTACTGCTGCATCACGCCTTCCTTGCGGAGGATTGATCGCACCGTGTCCGTTGGCTGCGCGCCGTTGTGCAGCCAATGGAGCGCCCGCTCCTTCTCCACGTGGACCTGGTTCTCCTTCATCGTCGGCTGGTACCGGCCGATGATCTCGATGAACTTGCCGTCGCGGGCGCGGCGGCTG
Organism: uncultured Candidatus Sumerlaeota bacterium; assembly: GCA_964420455.1. Taxonomy (GTDB): domain Bacteria; phylum Sumerlaeota; class Sumerlaeia; order SLMS01; family SLMS01; genus CAYQTO01. The sequence goes on from CAYQTO010000210.1 coordinate 4,038, forward strand.
TCGGCCACGACAATCCGGAAAAACGCGTCGTGCGTCCGTCCGATACGGGTAAGGCGAATCTTGACCATCTGTGTGTCCTCTTTTCCTTTCGAGGGCTGGGTGGTGGTGGGGAGTGGTGTCCCCGTGTTGGCCGGCGGGGGTGGAGCCCGCGCCGGGAAAACTTGTACTAGCGTTTCTTTTTCTTCTTCTTCCGGTCCTTCTTCTTGCGCGGTTGTGTTGCCGCCAGCTCCCGCTGCTGCTGGCGCAGCGCCTCCTTCTGCATCCGCAGCATCTTCTTGCTCATGCCCGGCTGCGGCGCCGTTCCTCCCATCGGCAGCTGGGGCATTCCTCCGCCGCCACCGAAGGGGTTCATCCCTCCGCCAAAGGGGTTCATTCCCCC
>CAYQTO010000211.1:0-4329 GCA_964420455.1 uncultured Candidatus Sumerlaeota bacterium
CAACTGAACCCGTTATCGAACTGGCCCGGACTCCCGAATCCATCGTCACCAACGGTAATGCCTTTGGAAAACTTCCCTTCAGCCGCACCGGCTTCAACTTCGACGCTACCGACCCGATTCGCACCCAAGCCCAGTTGAGCCTTGTTGATTCCTTCTCGCGGGATCCCGAACCTGCAATCCCGGGGACCAACATTGCCGACGGTGCAGAACAGTACATCGACCTCCTTATTTCCAACAATATCGCCCCGATTACGGAAACAAGCCTGCGCCTCTCCTTCGACAATCAGTTGAGGTTTGTTGATGTCGGCCGTGTGATCGACAATGCGGAGCTTAATCCCGGCGACGACCCGATCGCCGATGAAATTTTTGCCACTCTCGGTCTCGGTAACATCGAGCCTGCCTCGCCGCTCTTCATTTCGACCACGACCCCCTTCACTTTCCTGAACGGGCCGCTGATCCGTCTCCAACTGAGAAACACCAGCGGCGCGGCGATCGACCTCGAGACTTCCCGCGTGCGTGCGGCTGCTATCGGCGACGGCAATCCGTTTGTCCTCAGCGGTGCCCGTGGCCTCGCGTTCAGCGCCTCCTCCTTCAATTTTGCAGGTACAAAGGCCGGCGACGAAGCACCCAAGCTCGAGGTCGCCGAGCCAGTGCCCTCCGAAGGCTCGGACAATGAGGCCCTTGGCGTTCCCCCCAACCTCGATCCGACGACGGACGTCAGCACGCGAATCATCGACATCGATGCGACCGGACTGGTCCCCCGCCTCACCATCGGCGTATATGTCAGCGGCAACATCGATCCTGTCACAAACTACAACTTCCTCCTGTCCTTCGACGGGGTGGAACTCGTGCTGGCGGATGTCGTCGACACTGTCGGCGGGTACGGGACGACGGTCACCGCGGAACCGGAATTCCAGCGCGCCAACTTCGATACCTACCGCATTACCGGATCGAACGCCGGGGCGACGTTTACCAACGACCAGCTGCTGACGCTGAAGTTCGACGTTGTGGGCAGACCGACGATCCCCCCGTCGATCTTCCTGAATGCGACGCCGCCGATCAGCGAGGAGACGCAGATCGCGTCGGTGTTCTTCCGGGCGCGGGAGGATCCGGCCGGCGGCGGCCGCACGAGCCAGTTCAACTTCGTCCTCGACCCGCTCTTCTTCCAGGTCCCGACGGTCCGCAACCCCGCGGGCACCCCCATCTACGCCTCCTTTGCCAACGCCGGCGTCACCGTCATCGACAATGCGGACAGCCGGCCCACCGTCCGCGTCGCCAACAAGGTCCTCTGCCCGGACAAGGTCCAGACCGTCCAAGTGGTGCTCGACTCCGTCGGCGTGGAGAACGCCATCGGCTTCAAGCTCAACTTCCCAAGCGACGAGGTGATCCTCCTCGGGGTGGCGCCGGGCAGCGACATTCCTCCGGGCGGGTTCTTCTACACCCTTCCCAACGAGAACGCCCTGTTCGACGTGACCGACGATCCCAACGCGGCGACCGACGGAATTGCGCGCACCATCTCGCCCAATACGGACCGCGCCGACGTTATCACGAACCCCTTCTTTCTCCAGAACCAGGCGTTCTTCGAAAACAACGGCGAGATCTCGATCCTCACCTCGCTCCAGCCAGGGGAATCCTTTGAGGAAAGCCAGTCCCCCCTGGATACCCGGGTGGTCGTGAACCTCTACGTGATCGCGGGCAACACCCCGAGCAACGAGACCGAACTGACCTTCAACGAGCTGTTCGAGAACCTGGACCTGCTCGAGGAGGAGGGCCTTTCGGAGGGCGACCTGATCCGGTCGGCCACCCGCGGCGAGGTCGTCAGCCCCGAGGGTCTGCGCGTCGTGGCGGACTTCCCCACCGGCCGCATTACCGTGCCCGCGCCGGGATGCACCTATTCGCTGGCGGACTTCATCCCCGCGGATGGCGTCTTCACTCCCGAGGGGGGCGAGGGCAGCCTCACCGTGATTACGCAGGACACCTGTCCCTGGTCCGCCACGAGCACCCAGGGGTGGCTGCGCATTACCGAGGGTAGCGGCGGGTTTGCCACCGGCCCGGTTGGCTATGCGGTTTCGGCGAACAACAGCACGGCGGACCGCACGGCGTTCCTCGAGATCGCCTGCGATTCCTATCAGGTGGTGCAGGAGGGCTGCGAGTTCGAGTTCACGCCGGACGTGCTGAACTTCAGCCAGTTCGGCGCGGAGCGCGAGTTCGAACTGACCACCAGCAGCGTGTGCTCGTGGCAGCTCTCTGCCAGCAACACCTGGATCAACTTCGTCAGCAACAACGTCGGGGTGGGTTCGGCGACGATCCGCATCAGCGTGGACGAGAACACGGCGGGCGAGCCGCGGTCCGGGACGATCCGGCTGATTGCAGCGGACGGTGTCGTGGGCGCGACCCTGACGATCAACCAGGGCCAGTGCACCTACGCGCTCGAACCCGTGCAGGCCGAGGGCGAGGCGGAACGCTTCCCCGCCAGCGGCGGCACCGGCAGCGTCACGATCCAGACCGACAGCGTGGACGAGTCCTTCTGCTCCTGGAATGCCATCACCACCACGAGCACCGGCGAGGACTTCATCGTCCTCGACACGACCAACGGCGCGGGGGACACGACGATCGGCTTTACGGTCCTCCGGAACGAGAACATCGGCGTCGAGCGGACCGGCTCGATCATCTTCCCGAATCTCAACCCGCCCCTCGAATACCGCATCGTCCAGGACCCGGCGACGGAGATCATCTGTGCGTCGGAGATCATTCCCGCCAGCACGGTCATCGATGCCCGCGCGAACACCCAGTTCAAGTTCCGCCTGATTCCCGAGGCGGAGGACTGCGAGTGGGAGTTGAATGATCCCTCGGCCGATTGGGTAACGCCGGAGGATGGAACCCCGACCTCTGGCGTGGGCACGCGCGACTTTACGTTCGTCGCGGCCGCCAACGACACCGGCGCCGCGCGCACCGCCACCATCAGCTTTGGCGGCGACCTTGGCGGGGCCACCTTCACAGTGACCCAGCTGCCCGCCGGCAACAACTTCATCTACGAGTTCGACGTGAGCCCGCAGGGTTGGGTCTACGAAACGGTGCCCGGCTTCGTTGAACCGACCGGTGTCCATGACGACACGTTCATGAATCCGGACGGCTTTGGCCGCCTGAGCATCACCTCTGCGGACAATACGAACTCCTTCGGCTTCTGGCGCTCGCCCCAGCTCCCCCTGCGGGGTATCGGGGGCGGCGATCCCGCCGATGACGACATCGACAGCGAGGACCTTTTCCGGGTTGTCTATCGGGTGTCGGGCGATGTGCCCGAGTCCGCCGACGCGTCGATCTTCCGCTTCCGCGCGTCGACCTTCGACTTCCAGCAGGCCAACATCCTTGTTGCCACCTCGACGGGCATGGGCCCCTCCGGCGGGGCGTTCTCGCCCGATGCCGCCGGATCCCGCGAGTACATCCACTACTTCACCATGCCCGCCGCCCCGTTCCTTCGCGACAACCTTCAGGACTTCCGCATGGACTTCGACCTCCTGAACGTCGACCCGATGGATGTGGCGAACCAGACGCTGTCGCTCGAGCGGGTGCTTTTCGAGCCGGCGGAGCCGCCGACGGAAGGCACGCTGGTCAAGCGGCTGGACTTCACTCAGGCGGGGGACCGGGCGATGTTCTCGCCGGCGACGCTGCCGATGTTTGCCTCGCCGAATTTTGGCAGCAACGCCCGCGGCCTGACGGTCATCAGCCCCTTCCGTGGGCCGGGCGTCCCGCCCACCACGGTGGGCTTCTGGTCCGGCATGAGCGACGTCGTCCTGATGCCCGGAGCCCTCTACCAGGTCCAGTTCCAGGTCTCCGCGCAGTCGATCGACGGCCTGCCGGTCCGCAAGGGCCAAATCCCGACGTTCCGTCTCCGGGTGAACGACAGCACCTTCGCCTCGGCCGCGCTGGTAAACATCGAGTCGACGAGCGACGACGCCCGCCTGCCCACCTTCAGCCAACCGGTCCTCTACGACCTTTGGTACGAGGCCCCGATGGGCATCAGCAGCGCGAACATGCTCCTCTCCTTCGACTACATCCTGACGAACCCGGACGGGGCGCTGCCGGAAAGCAATCTCTACAACGACCCGACGATCACGCTGATTCTGGAATCGATCGAAATCCGCGAGTATACGGACTAGGCGGATTTTCCGCGCCCTTGCTCCTGCGCCCCCCGGCTCCGGCCGGGGGGTTCTTCATTGCCTTTTGCCCGGTCGCGATGGAAGCACGGCTCTTGCTCGTTAGTGGCCTGCCCGCTGGCCGCATCCCCCGCCCCGTCCTCCCCCGCCCTTGAGCAAACGCCGCCGCCCCTCC
>CAYQTO010000212.1:0-4291 GCA_964420455.1 uncultured Candidatus Sumerlaeota bacterium
CGTGGATTCGATCCAGGGTCTGGAGTCGAACATCCGCAGGGGCGACGACTAGGGTTCAAGTCGGCAGGTTTTTTTTGGGAAAGGCGGCGCCCACGCGCCGCCTTTGACTTTTTGAAGCAGGGAGTAGCCGAAGGATCGCTAGACGCCCTGTTCGGGGGTGGGCGGCGCGGGTTCAACCTCGCGGTAAAAGCCCATCCAATCGACGTCCAACTGAAAATCACCGGTCTGCTTGTCGGAGATCTGGAGTCCGAAGCTGCGAATGCGGGCCGGATCGAGGGGTGGCGCGCCCGGCACCCGGTCGCCCCTCCAAGTGGGCTCGAACTCCCCAAACGGAATCGTCATGGTGGCCCACTCACCCGGGGGCGGGGTAACGCGGGCGCGGTAGGTGATGCCCTGCCAGACACCCTGGGTCCGGAGGTTCACCGCGTAAATCTTGCCGTCACCGCGCACGCGCAGGGCCACGCCGTGCTGGCCCGATCCATCATGGACACGACCACGGCGGGTGGCGCTCCGGATCGACGTGAAGCCGCCGTTGTTCTCGAGCGAGACGAACCCGTGAAAACGCCCGTGGCCTTCCTGCTTGATATCGAGAAACCCGAGCGACTTGCCGCCCATCACCCCATCATTGACGATCCACCAGTCGTCGAGCACGGCGGTCTCCTGAAACCGCATGACCGGCGTGTGCTCAATCGACGCCGATGGTTCCTCGCCGGCGAATGCGGACGTGGAAAGGAGGATACTGAGGCCGAGGCCAAGGGAAAAGCGGGTCATGTTGGGCTTCCTTGCGACGACGCGGTGGTCTCGACGGGTTCGAACCGGCCGGAATCTCCTCTAGAGGCAAGCCCGGTTCCTAGGCGTTGTAGCTGCTGGCGGTGGTGGAGCCCCCCTCGCCGGTCCAGTTGGTGTGAAAGAATTCGCCGCGGGGCTTGTCGAGCCGCTCGTAGGTGTGGGCGCCGAAATAGTCACGCATGGCCTGGAGGAGGTTCGCCGGGAGGCGCTCGCAGCGCAGGCCGTCGAAGTAGGCCAGGGCGCTGCTGAAGGCCGGGACGGGAATGCCGTTCAGGACGGCGACGGCGATGGCCCTGCGCCAGCCTTCCTCGCACTCCTGGATACGCTCCTGGAACCAGGGATCGAGGAGAAGGTTCTGGAGGGTCGGGTCGCGATCGTAGGCGTCGCGGATGTTGCCAAGGAAGGCCGAACGGATGATGCATCCAGCCCGCCACATGAGGGCGATCGCGCCGCGGTTCAGTTCCCAGCCGTTTTCCTTCCCGGCGGCGTCGATCATCTGGAACCCCTGGGCGTAGGAAACCATCTTGCTGGCGAGGAGCGCCTTGCGGAGGGCCTCGAGGAACTCGCCCTTCTTGGGCCGGTGGGTCTTCTGCGTGTCCGGGAAATGGTCGCTGGCGGTGAGGCGGAGTTCCTTCATCGCGGAAAGGTTTCGCGAGAAAACCGCCTCGGCTATGAGAGTGATGGGCTGGCCGAGTTCGAGGCCATCGACCACGGTCCAGCGCCCGGTGCCCTTCTGGCCCGCGACGTCGAGGATATGGTCGACGATTGGCTCGCCCGTCTCGTCGTCGATCTTGCGAAAGATGTCCGCAGCGATCTCGATCAGGTAGCTCTCAAGTTCGGTCCTGTTCCACTCGGCGAAGGTTTCGGCAATCTCCGAAGGCGGCATGCCGAGCAAATCCTTCATGCATTGGTACGCCTCGCAGATGACCTGGATGTCGCCGTACTCGATGCCGTTATGGACCATCTTGACGAAGTGGCCGGAGCCCTCGTCGCCAACCCAGTCGCAGGCGACCTCGGTCTCGTTCACGCGGGCGGCGATGGCCTGAAAGATGGGCTGGATGTGGGGCCAGGCGTCCTTGTGGCCGCCGGGCATGAGGGACGGCCCCTTGAGCGCGCCCTCCTCGCCACCGGAGACCCCCGTACCCACGAAGAGCAGCCCGCGCTCCTTCAGCGCGCGAAAGCGCCGCGTCGAGTCCGGCCAGTAGGAATTGCCGCCATCGATAATGATGTCACCCTCCTCGAGGAGCGGTGCCAGTTGCTCGATCACCATGTCGACGGGGTTGCCGGCCTTGACCAGGATCATGACCTTGCGCGGCCGTTCGAGGGCCTTCACCAGATCCTCGAGGGAATGGCAGCCGGTGAAGTTTTTCCCGGCCCCCCGCCCCGCAAGGAACGCGTCCACCTTCTCCGTCGTCCGATTGTACACGGCCACGTGAAAGCCGCGGCTCTCGATATTCAGAACCAGGTTCTCCCCCATTACCCCCAGCCCGATGAGTCCGAATTGTGCCGTGGCTTCCATGCGCGTGCGTCCCCGAGGTTTGGTATCCCTTTGATGGTGGGCAGGGCGCCCACCCCGCCGCAAAGCAAAACCCGGAGCCGGGCGCATTCCTCCTCGACCACCGGGCAATAACCCCCCTTCCCTTGTGGCCATCCCCGGACGGACGCCGCCATGCCCACCCCCATCGAGTACTGCAACGCGTATAGACAAGGCGACGCCCGGGTGGGCGCGCTGCATGCGGGGGGATGCTTTGACGTGGCCGGAGCTGCCCGCCTGGCCAGCGAACGCCCCCACGAGCCCCTCGCGGTGGTGGAACTGGAGGAATGGCGTGGATTCCTACGGGATCACGGCGCGGCAGATGGGGACCTGGCACCCCTGGACGCGCTGGCCAGCCCCGACGCACGCATCGTCGTCACGGGCCAGCAGGCCGGCGCCGCCATGGGGCCCCTGCTCGGGCTCTACAAGGCCCTCGCCGCCCGCCACTGGGCCGCGGAAATCGCCCGGGCCTCCGGCCGCCCCGTCGTCCCCGTCTTCTGGGTCGCGTCCGACGATCACGACCTCGCGGAGATCGCCACCGCCGCCTGGCTGGGCAGGGACCACGTCCCCCACCACGTGACACTCGCCGGGGACGCCCGCGGAAACCGCAGCTCCGTCTATACAGTCGCGCCCGACCCGCAAGACGTCGCCACCCTTCTCGACGATCTCTCCTCCACCACCCACGACACCGAGTTCCGCCCCGGTGTCCTCGAGGCTCTCGAGGAGGCCTTCGCCAAGGGAGCAACCTTCGAAGCGCAGTTCGTTCGCCTCGCGGTGCGCTGGCTGCTGCCGCTTGGGATCGTTCCGGTCGTGCCGCGACTGGGCTTTCTCCGGCGCCGGGCCGCGGCGGTGCTCGGCAAGGAGATTAACGGCTCGATCGATTCCAACGCCCTGATCGCCGGGGCCTCGGAACGCCTCCGCGCCCTCGGGGTCCAGCCGCCCCTCCACCGCGCCGGCGACGAGGTGAACTTCTTCCTCGAGATCGACGGGACGCGCGCCAAGCTGCGCCGTGACGCAGATGCCATCGTCGCCACCCCGCCCTCAGCCCACGACGAACTCGCCCGCTTCTCCCAAATGGAACTCGCCGCGCTCCTCGAGAGTGACCCCGGCCGGTTCTCGCCCAACGCGGTGCTCCGCCCCCTTGTCCAGGACCACGCCCTGCCCACGGTGGTCTCCGTCCTCGGGCCTACGGAGCTTGTGTATCACGCGCAGATCGGCCCGCTCTACGAGGCCTTCCGCGTGCCCCGCCCGGGCGTTTGGCCCCGGCCCCACGCGGTGCTCGTCGAGACAAGCCATCTCCGCGCGGCGGAGAAGCTTGGCATCGCGCTGGACGATCTGCCCCTCGCCGATTCGACGAACCTCAAGGAGGCCCTCGCCCGTGCGGGCACCTCCGCCGACGACCAGTCGCGATTCGACGAGGCGGCCGGCCAACTCCGCGAGGCGCTCGATCGCTTTCAAGCCGCCGTTCACGACCTCACGCCGGACACGGGCGCGCGCAAGGCCGCGGAAAAGGCCGCCGATTCCGCCCGCACCGGAATCGAGCGCACCCGCGACCGATTTGAACAGTACCTCGCCAATCGCGACACGGCGATGGTGAACGCGCGTGGAAAGCTCGAGGGGGCGCTGCTCCCCGGTGGCCACCCCCAGGAGCGCGCGCTCGGGCCTCTCGCACCGCTCCTCGTCAACCACGGGGCGGACGCAATCGCCCGCATCGCCGGGGAGCTTGTCCATACATCCGGCGACGTCCAGATACTTCGCCTTTAACAGAACCGCCCCAAGGATGAACAAAGGGGCGATGAGGGGCACCCTGACGGGGTGCGACCGATGGCGATTACGGTGCGAGATGCTCCATCGCAACAAAGGGCATGGCGGCCAGCAACGCGGCTCCCTTCCAGAACACGCGGCTGTCCGGAAGGAACTGCGGATGGTGGAGCGGAAAGTATTCCGAGCCCGGCTCGCGCACGCCAA
>CAYQTO010000213.1:0-4200 GCA_964420455.1 uncultured Candidatus Sumerlaeota bacterium
CATCATTCCAATCGGTGAATACCACGGCGAATGCGTGTCACCGACCACCGGGTGGCGAACCACCGCAACGCGTTTCCGGGGCGATGCCGAGATGGGCAAGAACGGTGGCGAAATGGGCCACGGCATGCTCCGCCGCGGTATCCTCGCCCCATCGGCTTTCGAACGCGAAGTGCCGCTGGCCACAGACCTCGGCAAGGCGGACGAAGCAGGGAAAGAAGGGTCCGCGTTCCTGGGGGTGAAACTCGACGGAGACGGTTCCAGGCCGGCAGAACATCAAGTTACAGAGTGCCGCGCCGTGGGGCCCGGCAAGGAGCGACGCGCGGGCACACCGGGCGAACAGCTCCTCGCGCTCGAGCGACCCCAGGTCCACCGGCTGAAACCGTGGATGTTGCTCGAGGAACTCGGACTCCCACTTCGGTGCCCGGGCCCATCCCTCGCGCGATAGCCACAGCCAATCCCCCTCGGCGGGATCGATCACCCGGTCCTCATGGGCGGGTGCGGAGACAAGCCGCCGGATCGTTTCCACAGCCCATGCGTGGGGCAGCTGATTCGGCGAGAGTTGGTTGGTGAAGAGTAGCTGATCGAACCGGTAGTGGGTATGCGGTCCGGCGAAGAGCGTCTGCTCCGGCGGAACTCCGGCCCACCCGAGCCACTTCTCCTGAAACCCACCGGGCTTGCCGTTCACCACCACCCAGTCGGGGCGCGCCGCCGATTCGAGGGCGAAGCCCAGTACCGGCAGCGACTCCATGAGGAAGTGCCAGAATCCCTCGCCGTCGAGGGCGACCAGGCTGAGACCGATGCCTTTGCGATCGCTCGGGGGGGAGTGGCGCCACGCCTCGAGCTGGTGATGGCGATTGGGGGGGACGCGCCAGTTGCGGACGGTCTCGGCGACGGCGGCGCGGGTGCGCGGGTCGTGCACGAGCCCACTGTTGCCGAGCACGCATCCTCTGTGGAGCGAGTGCAGACGCCGGCGGGGGAGCGGAAAGAGACCGCGGTGGAGGAAGCGCGGCTCGCCATGAATCGACTCGCGGGTCACCCCGCAATCGATCGTGCCGCTCCCGGTGAGGAGGAGCGCCTCGCCGGGTTCCTCCTTCAGGATGCCGGTCAATCGCTCGGGCCGGTGGACGCCGGTCTTTTCCTCCGAGGTGTGGCACCGTTCGATTGTCTCGAACGGCAGAAGGCGCCAGGGGCCCGCGCCGAACCAGCGTTTGGCCTGCCGGCGGATCCAGCCCATTGGTGCGGAGTGGAGGGGCTTTCTCACGGGGAGGCTCCTCCCGAATGTCAGGCCAGCTGGGACCGCTCGAGGAGGGGAGCAGCCTCGCAGACCTCGAGGGCCTCCTCGATTGCGGCGATGTCCTTCTTCTCCAGGCCTTCCTTCCACGCGTTCCGCCGGTCCTTCATGTCCATCTTCCTCCGGGCCTTGGCGGAGGTGCTCGAAGGGCGCTCCCATCCGACGTCGTCCGGCTTGCGGCGCACCTCGCAACCGGCCTCCTCCAGCACCTCGAGGAACCGGGCCGGCTCCCACCCGAGCAATTCCTCGTACTGGAGGACCTGGACGCGACCGTGTAGCTCCGAGAGGGAGGCGTCGGCGTATTGCTCGGTGAGGGCCCAGTAGCCGGCAACCCGACCTGGCAGGGCGAGTGTGTCGAGGTGATCGATGACGGCGGCCTTTTCCTGAAACACCGTCGCACGTCCGTCGGGAATCTCGAGCAAGTGGGTCCGAAGCCGAAGGGCGTTGAACATGTCGATGGCCCATCCCTTGGTGCGGAGGGCGCTGCCGACAATGGCTCGCGGGTCGCGGCGGAGGTGAAGGATCGGGTTGGGGTAATGGGCCGCCGTCGCCGCGACACACAGCGGCAGGCGGGTATCCTTGGAGACGACGCGGGTCTTGAGCGCCTCCCGGACGTCGAGTTGGCGTCCATGGCGCGAAAACCACGAGCGGATGCGGCCGCGAAACGCAGCGTCGAAGATGCGGGCGAGGTCGGCCGGGAAGGGCTGGCCCGCGTCGGCGAAGGGCATGAGCAGGGCAAGGCTTTGCGGATCTTCGAGGTCCGCCGGCCAGTTGGGTTTCTTCAGCCGGGATGCGCCGCCGGAGTAAACGCTCAAGGATTCGAAGACGAGCTTGGCGTCCAGGGCGCGCGAGGACACCTCCTGAATCCACGTGGTGCCACTGCGCCAGAAGCCGCTGAGGATGAGGCTCCGGCGCGCGTCCACCAGCGGGCTGACCGCCAGGTCGGCGATGGTGGCGGCCTTCCTCAGGAAGTCCCTGCGCCGGCGCCGCGGCGCCCTTTCACCGTCCCTCTCTTCAGGGCCTGCCGGCAGGGACACTGCCATTCGAGGCCACCTCTCTTTCCCAAGTCAGCGCCTGACGGAGAATCCCCAGCCGGTCCGTCGAGTAACCCTTGTCGTAGGTGTTTTCGTCGGTCTCCACGAGGGTGAAGGTCAGAAGGCTCTTCTCGTCGATGAGGCGTCCCATCTGGCGCGATCCGGCAAACATGTCGATGGAGCAGACCCCCTGCTTGAGGAGCCGCGTCGGCAGCGTGACCTTATAGACGTGCTCGCCGGCGGGGCGCTCCTCGCGCCACTCCTCGTGGTCGTCGGTGTCGAGGGAGGTCAACACCGGTTCGCCATTGTAACGCAGCGTGACGGCGACGAAGAGGTGGCGGATTTCCCGTTGGAAGACGAGGCGGAGCCGGAGCCGCGCGTCCGTACCGGTCGGGATCGAGTCGCAGGACTCGCCATGAGAGTTGAGCAGTTCCATGCCGGTCAGGCGCAGGTCCCCTTCGCCGGCGGAAACGATCCGTTGCCGCTCCTGAGCCATCTCGACCATCGAGGCGAGGTATTGCTCAACCCCTTGTTCCACGCCGCCGTCGTATTCGATGCGCCCCTCGCGGAGAACGATCACCCGCTGGCAAAGGCTCCGGATCGCGCCCATCTGGTGGCTGACGAAGAGGACCGTGCGTCCCTCGCCGGTGGCCACGTCCTGCATCTTCCCGATGCACTTCTTCTGGAACTGGGCGTCGCCCACCGCCAGCACCTCGTCCACGATGAGGATTTCCGGCTGGAGGTGCGCCGCCACGGCGAAGCCCAGCCGCACCCGCATTCCCGAGGAGTAGCGCTTGATCGGCGTGTCGAGGAACTTCTCGACCCCGGCAAAGTCGACAATCTGGTCGAACTGTCGGCGCACCTCGCGCTGGGTCATGCCGAGGATCGCGCCGTTGAGATAGATGTTCTCGCGGCCGGTCATCTGGGGGTTCATGCCGGTGCCGATTTCCAGCAGGCTCGCCACCCGCCCCCGCAGGGTGATGCTGCCCTCCGCCGGCTCGGTGATGCGGCTCAGGAGCTTCAGCAGCGTGCTCTTGCCCGCGCCATTGTGTCCGATGATGCCGACGACTTCGCCTGGCTCGACACGAAAGGACAAGTCCCTCAGCGCCCAGAACACCTCGCGCCGGCCCACCGCCCGCGTGTCCCCCTCCCAGAGGATTCCCCGGATGCGGCCGGCCATGTTCCGCGCCATTTTACGCGCCCGCTCCACCGACGAGCGCCCCCCCGTCTCCTTGTGGTGGATCACGTAAGACTTTCCGAGGCTCTCGACCTCGATGATCGGGGTCATTCGGCGGCCCCTCCGCCCGGCTCACACCACATCGGCGAACTTCCTTTCCGTCGCCCGAAAGAAGGCGTGGCCACTCCACAGGATCGCCACTCCAAAGGCGGCCGACACGGCCAGCAGACCAATGTCCAAGCCTTCGCCCCCCAGCATCGCCCAGCGGAACCCCTCGATCACCCCCACAAGGGGATTCAGAGAATAAACCATCGCGGCGCTGGGGCCGAACCGCTCCTCGATCTGGTTCGCCGGGTACATCACCGGCGTCAGGAACAGGCCCACCTGGAGAATGAAGGGGATCACCTGGGACACATCGCGAAAGCGCACATTCAGCGATCCCAGAATCAGCCCCAGCCCGAGCGCGATCATCCATGCAATGAGAATGAACACGGGGAACAGCACGAGGCGCCAGGACGGCAGGAAGCCCATGGCCAGCATCGCGGCGAGGAACATCCCGAGCCCGATAAGGAAGTCCACAAGGGATACGGTCAGTGAACTGAGGGGGCTGACGATCCGCGGGTAGTAGACCTTCTGGATAAGCCCCATGTCCTTGGCGAAGGAGGCCGTGACGCTCGTAAGGGAGGCGGAGAAAAGCA
>CAYQTO010000214.1:0-4175 GCA_964420455.1 uncultured Candidatus Sumerlaeota bacterium
CGTTGGCCGGAATCACGTCGTAGCCGTCGATGGCGCGACTCGTCGGGGTGCCCACCCATCGCGTCGGACCATAATGCACACGGCCGATTCCCGCGTGCACCGGTGCCCCGATGCGGCGTCCGGCCGTGACAATGTTGATGATTCCGCCGGCCGCAAGCTTGGGGCTCAGCGCATCGATCAAGTCCTTGTCCGTGCCGAAGACGACAATGTCGTCAAGCGACTCGTCTTCCAATTCTGCCGGTGCCTGGAGGTGCCGGACTCCGGGGAGGAGGGCTTCGAGTTCGGCCTTCTCGGCGGGAGGGCCGATATACAGGACCCGACCGGGGGCCTGGGGGCCGAGGCTTTCCCGGAGTCCGTCTATACGGTGATCGCTGCAGACGGTGACGAGGAGCGTGCCCCCCGGGCGGATGCGGTTGCGCTCGTGCGTGACGTAGGAGTCCTCGACGCAGGCCCAGGGCTCGGTGAGGGCCGCCTGGGAGGAGCCAAGGGTGTCGTCGACGAGGAGGAGGTAGGACTCGTCCGGCGAAGGGGTGACGACGCGCAGGTCCAGCAGGACGTACTGCTGAAGGGCGCCCTCGAAGTTATAGCCGAAGGCGCTGTTGGATCCTGGCGTCCGAAAGGCGCGAAAGTCCGGTTGGACGAGGTAGCGTCTGCCAAGTTGCGAGGGGTCGACGCCCTCGCCGATGGCGACGATCCTTACCACGACCTCGTGTCCGGGAACAGTGGGCTTGTCTGCGGGCACGTAGCTCGAGAGGGCCTCGAGAATCTCCTGCTGGATGCCGCCAACGATGGGCTGCTTGCGGGGATGCTCGTGGAACTGCTTGAGGACCTTGAGGTCGGAAAAGCAAAGGCCGACGGCCTCGACCTCGCAGAGGATCTGGTGGGGTCCGGGGGCGGGGACTTCCTTGCGGTTGTTGAGGCGCAGTTCGCCGGGGGCGACGAGCTGGACGGCGTGTTGCTGGGTGGGAAGGGTGGCGGTCATGGCTGGGAGGCCTTAGTGGGAGAATTCGGCGGTGACGCGGTGGACTTCGCGCGGTGGGAGGTGGAGGGCGGCGTAGTAGGAGTCGCCAGCGGCCTCCTTGATCGCCTCGCCCATGGTGGGATGGGCAAAGACGAGGTCGCCAAGGTCGCGGGCGGTCGCCCGCGAGGCCATCATGGCGGTGGCGGAGTGGATCAGTTCGGTGGCGTGGTGGCCGATCATGTGGACGCCGAGGATGGCGTCGGTCTCGCGATGGCGGAGGACCTTGACGAAGCCAAAGGTCTCCCCCGCGCCCATGGCCTTGCCAAGGTGGGCAAAGGGGAAGCGGCCGACCGCAACCGGGAGGCGTCGCGTGCGGCATTCCGCCTCGGTGAGGCCGACGCCGGCGACCTCGGGAAATGTATAGACACACCAGGGGATGGGCTGGTTGTCCCGCTGGTTGCCACCGAGGGCATTGGCGACGGCAACGACACCCTGGTGGGAGGCGGCATGGGCAAGCTGGCACCGGCCGTTCGCATCGCCAACGGCGAACACGCCCGCCGCGCTCGTGCGCAGGTCGTCGCCCACATCGAGGAAGCCCCGTTCACCGGTCCGGACCCCGGCCGTCTCCAGCCCGAGTGAATCCGTGTTGGGCCGCCGCCCCACCGCCACCAGCACGCGATCCACCTCGAGGGCGGTCCCGTCGTCGAGCCGCACGGAAACCCGCTCGTCGCGGACCTGGACGTCCGCCACCGAGGTCCCTGTATGGACGGCGATCCCCCGTTTGCGGAAGACGTCCTCCAGGGCGGTGCCGAGATCCTCGTCCATCAGGGGGAGGAGGCTGGGCTGCATCTCGACGATGACAACATCGACGCCGAGGGGCTGGAGCATGCAGGCAAACTCGCAGGCGATGACGCCGCCGCCAACAATGAGAAGGCGCCGGGGGAGATCCTTCCAGTGGAGCGCCTCGTCGCTGGTGGCGATGCGCTCGGGATCGTCGGGCCATCCGGGGAGACGGATGGGGGAACTTCCGGTGGCGAGAAGGACGGAGTCGGCGGTGATGGTGTCGGTGGTCCCTTGGCCGTGGACAAGGACACGGCCCCGGCCATCGAGCGCGCCCCGCCCATTGTAGGTGTCGACACCGCGACCCTGGAAGAGCGAGCCGATGCCCCCGCGAAGACGTCGCAGGATGCCATCCTTGCGCTTTTGGATGGCGGGCCAGTCGACGCGGGCAGGGCCCGCCTGGAGGCCCATCTCCGCCGCGTGGGAAATCCGGTGGGCCAGTTCGGCCGTCGCCAGAAGCGCCTTCGAGGGAATGCATCCCCAGTTGAGGCAGGTTCCGCCGAAGAAGGGATGCGCCTCGACGATGGCAGTGCGGGCACCATGATGGGCGGCCTCGAGGGCGGCGATATACCCCCCGGGACCCGACCCGATCACCGCGATCTGGTAATGCGTGCTCAAGAGACCAAACTCCTTTTCATCGTCAGGATCGAGGCATCAGGATCCAAAGGATGATATACACGAGGATGCCGGGAAACGCGGCGCTGAAGAACGAGATGACGACATACAGAATGCGGACGAGCGTGGGGTCCCAGCCGATGAACTCGGCGATCCCGCCGCAGACGCCGCCCAAGACGGCATTATGACTCGAACGATGGAGGGGCATGATTGGAGTCCTTTCCGGATCAGTTGAGGAGACTGAACGGATTCTCGAGGAGTTCGCGGAGCCGTGCGAGGAACTTTGCCGCGAGCAGGCCGTCGACCACCCGGTGGTCCGCGCTGAGCGTCATCGCCATCGTGTGGCCAGGCCGCATCATCCCGTCGCGAACGATCACCTCCTCGCGCATTCCACCAACCGCGAGGATTGCCGATTCCGGTGGATTGATGATGGCGGTGAACTCCTCGACGCCAAACATCCCCAGGTTCGAGATGGTGAAGACGCCTTCGCCTTGGGCCTCGACCTTGCCGTTACGGGCGGACTCGACGGCAGCGCGGGTGCGTTCGGCCAGCCGGGGCAGCGACAGCGCGTCCGCCCCCACCACCACCGGCACCACGAGCCCCTCGTCCATTCCGACGGCAATACCGATGTTGGCCCCCGGGTATTCAACCAGGTTGTCGCCCTCGAGCCGGGTACGAAACCCGGGAAACTCGCGGAGCGCCCGCGCGCATCCCGCCACCAGCACGTCGTTGAGGCTGAGGGGGTACTTCGCCTTCTCAACGCGATAGAACTGGAACATCGGATCGGCGTCGATGGTCAGCTTCATGTAGAAGTGGGGGACGGTCTGCTTGCTGGCGACGAGGTTGCGGGCGATGGCCCGGCGCATGCGGCTGAGGGGGCGCGAGGTTGCCCCCCCGGCGACGGGGGGCATTGGCAACCGGGCAGACGGTGACGCGCCGGCCACATCCCCCGTCATAATGCGGCCTCCAGGGCCGCTCCCCGTGCCGAGGGTGGAAAGGTCAACGCCGCGATCCTTGGCGAGCTTGCGTGCGGCCGGCGAGGCCTTGATGCGGCCCGTTGCCGTTTGGGGCGCGGGGGCGGTGGCCGGGGCCGGCGGGGTTGTGCGAGTGGCGACGGCGGCGGGCTGCGTCGTCTCCGGCGCGGAGGAAGACCCGCCGACGAGGTAAGCCTCCGCCGCGGCATCGCTTTCCGCAAGCAGCGCGATCGGCTCCTTCACCGCCACGATGTCGCCTTCCTTCGCAACGAGACGGGCGATGCGTCCCTCCTGCTCCGCCTCCAGTTCCATGGACGACTTGTCGGTCTCGATCTCGGCGAGGATATCCCCGGTCGCAACGCGGTCGCCCTCCTTCACGTGCCACTTCAACAGCGTGCCTTCCTCCATCGAGTTGCCCGCCTGGGGCATGAGGATCGGTGTTACGTCGCCGGAGCTCAAAGGCTCCAGACTGGAAGGGGCGGCGGCTGGGGCTGAAGCTGCCTGGGGGGCTTCGACATCGCCCTCGCCAAGGTACGCGATCGGCTCCTTCACCGCCACGATGTCGCCTTCCTTTGCCACGAGACGGGCGATGCGGCCGTCCTGCTCCGCCTCCAGTTCCATGGTCGACTTGTCGGTCTCGATCTCGGCGATGATATCGCCGACGGTAACGCGGTCGCCCTCCTTCACGTGCCACTTCAGCAGCGTCCCTTCCTCCATCGAGTTGCCCGCCTGGGGCATGAGGATCGGGACGGCTTCGGATTCAGGGGATGGGGCGGGAGTCATGG
>CAYQTO010000215.1:0-4143 GCA_964420455.1 uncultured Candidatus Sumerlaeota bacterium
GACGACGACGCCCGCGAGATCCCCGCGGTCTCCGCCTCCCGCGCTTCCGCCCGCCTGCTCCCCGTCGCCGAGCCTTGGGAAGATCGCCAGCTCTCGCTCTTCGACGATGTGGCGGAAAGCCCCGTCCTCGAGCGGTTGCGACAGATCGATCCGAACCGCCTCACGCCGATGGAGGCACTGATGCTGCTCAACGAGCTGAAGCGCGAGGTCGATCAGTCCTGAGAACTGGTCTCGCGCGCGGCGGGGATCGAGACGACGAACACCGCGCCGTTGAGCTCCCTTCGCGGACCCAGCGAAATCGTCCCGCCCGCCTCCTCCGCGATCATGCGACAGATATACAACCCGAGGCCGCTCCCTCCCGACGAGGACCGTGTCGTGAAGAAGGGGGAAAAGATCTCGTCGCGGATCTCCTCCGGAATGCCCGGCCCGGAGTCCTCGAACCGCACGTCAAAGCCTTCGTCCCGCATCGAAAAAGAGACGAGAAGGCGCCCCTTTCCCTCCATCACCTGAAAGGCGTTGAGCGCCAGGTTGGAGAACACCTGGACCAACCGGTGTCCGATGGCGTGGACGAGCAGGGCATCGTTCGGTTTGCGCACCTCGACGACGACGTCGCCCTGCTCGTAGCGAACAAGCCGCAGCGAGCGTTCCACCAGGTCGTAGAGGTCGCAAAACTCCGGCTCGCGATCGCGCGCGTTAACGAAGGTTTCCACGCCGAGGTCGCGGAGCATCTGGAAGAACAGGTCGGTCTGGTCGCGGAGTGACCGGAGCCACTCGCCGGATCGCAAGTTGGGCTCGTCGATCGCGTCGGTCAGCTCGTGCTTGAGGTTCAGGACCGGCTTGCGGATGTCGTGGAAGATGTTGGCGGAAAGCTGGCCGGCGAGGGCGAGACGCTCGAGTTCGATGATTTGCTGTCGCCGCTGCTCGAGCTCCTCCTGGAGGCGGCTGACCTGCCGCTCCTTGCCGCGCTGGCGCACGAGGAGGATTCCGAGCCCCCCGGCGATGAGCAGCCCAAGGAGCCCGATGACCGCGTCCACCAACCGACGCGGGCCCGTGTCGATCGCGAGATAGACTTCTCCCGCGATCGGATCGCCGATTGGCTCCACGCGCCAGGAGCGTTCTCGGCGCCATTCAGGGGTCGAAAGATCCGCGTGAAATGGATGGATCGTCACCTCGCGCCCGTCCGCGAGTCTCTTCACAATATGGATCCGCCGAATCAGGTCGTTCTCGGAAAGGCCCACGAGCAGGGCGACGCGGCGGAAATCGACGGAGGCGTCCTCCGGACGGCCGAGAAGGCCCGTCGCCCCAAGCCGCTCCACGGTCTCGCGGATGGATTCCGTTTCCGTCTGAACGATGCGCATGCGGAGCCACCCCAGCGTGGCGACCGCAGCGCCCAGCACCACGAGCGCGAGGAGCACCGGCCAGGGCGACGGTGCGCGCCTCAACGGGAGGGATCCCCCACGCGCTCGTCAAACTCCTGCAGCAACGACCGCAATGTCCGGTAGTCGCGGTCGCTCGCCTGGATATACTGGATTCCGGACTGGTCGGTGGCGAGGAAGTGTCGGCGAATTTCCTCACGCAGGAGCCGACCGAAGGGGGAGCGGCGGGGTGCCAGGTCCGGATGAAGAAGGACCGGATCCGTGGCCACCGGGTCGGTCCGCACGAGGATGCGAAGCGCCGTCTCCGGGTTGGCCGCCAGCGGCGTGCCTTCCAGGGCTGAGGCGATCGCCGGTTCCTCGCACGCCCCCACATCCGCAAGGCCCGAAACAACCGCTCGCACGACGTCCTCCGACGAGGCAAACCATGTATATCCAGACGCGGTGGGATCGATGCGGTACTCATTTGCCAGCCGGAGCAGCGGGGCGTGAAATCCGGTGACGCTCTGGGTGCGGACCAGGGCGATGGGGCGCCGGGCGAGCTCCGCCGCGAGGTCGCCGGCACCTGGATCCTTCACTCCAAACAGCGGGCTGCGCGAACTGACGATCACGACCCCATGACGCCAGACCCGGCCCGGGGCAAACAGATCTCCGGAACGCCGCGACGATAATACGGGGATGTAGCCTCCTTGCTGCTGCGCATAGACGACCGCGGGAGCAAACACCACCTGAAACTCGCGCGCCTCGATCCGCCGGACCATGTCGGTCGCGCCATCACAAGAAAAGAGCCCGATCCCGTCGTAGCCTTCTGCCGCCATGGCCTCCGCAAGTGCAGGAACGCCGAGCAGGGCATCGCGCATCGCCTCGAGACCTTCCAGCGGCGGATGCCCAAGGTCCTCGGCCGCGAGATACCCCACCCGCAGCAGCCGGTTCGCGGACCCATTCGCACCGGCCGTTGCCGCGGCCAGCGTCGCAACCAGCACCATGGCGTACACGAGAAGTTTCATGAGGCGCTCCGCAGGGGATGACTGCCCCCATTGCGTCCATCGCCAGCTTGACCGTCAACGCGAGCGGTCGCCAACCTAGCTGATCATCTCCCGCGGAGGAGTCCGCCGCTGGCGCTCGCGTCCAATCCACACCACCGGTTGATTACCTCGCCCGAAGTCATTCCCACCGGCGGAATGCCAAATCTCCCGCTGCCGCTCCAGATCCTGCGGGTGGTCGCCTTCCTCGCCATCGCGGCGTTGCTTTCCTACTTCCTTCTCTTCGGAACGGTGGAAAGCCGGGTTTTGTATCTGCTGGCCTTTATTCTCGGTCTCGCCCATCCGGTCTGGGGATTGTACGGGTTGGGGCTGATGGCGCCGATGTTCCTTCTGGACGCCTCGAAGTCGCACCTGCTGGCGGGCCTCGAGGTGTTCCTCCTCGGAATCTTTGCGGGGGAACTGCGGCTGCTGGCGCGGCCCATCGTCGGCATGGATGCGTTGGGCGGAGTCGACCGCCGGATGTCCCTCGGCCCTGGCGAGCCGCGCGTCTACTGGGGCCTTTGGCCCTACTGGCTGATCACCCTCGGCGTGCTGCTCCTCGCCTCGTCACTGGTCTCCCTTCAGCTGATTGCCTACAGTCCACTGCCTGCGGAGCGCCTGACGGACCATCGCTGGATCGAGGCGTTCTTCGGCATGTGGTACTTCTCCGCGACGGAGCCCGAGTGGGCGCTCCGCTCGCTCTGGAACTGGGGATCGGGGATGCTGCTGGCCGTCGTCCTTGCACGTCGGGTGACGCCGCTGGTCATCGCCCGCTGGCTCAAGATCGCCGGCCTTTCGCTCGCCTTCGCCTGTCTCCTTGGTCTGCTGGACCATCTGGGCATCCTGAGGCTGACACACCTGCGGCGCCCGAACCTGGATCCCCTTCACGCGGGCCGACTCCAGGGGACGGCGGGCCATGGGGGGTGGTTCGCCCAGTGGATCGTCTTTGGCTGGGCGGGGCTGTTGCTATGGTGGGATGGCGGACGGCGCAAGCGCCAGGCCGCGCTCGCCGGGCTGTTGGCAGTGGTGGGACTCGCGCTGCTGCTGACGGCGGCACG
Organism: uncultured Candidatus Sumerlaeota bacterium; assembly: GCA_964420455.1. Classification (GTDB taxonomy): domain Bacteria; phylum Sumerlaeota; class Sumerlaeia; order SLMS01; family SLMS01; genus CAYQTO01. Next base: position 3,454 of record CAYQTO010000215.1, read on the forward strand.
GGCCGCGTGGGTGGGGGTTGGGGTGGCGGCGGTCTTCGGCGCCGTCGTCGTCTTTCGTCGCGATACCAACGCCCGCCGCATCGTGCTCGCCGCCATTCCCGCCGTTCTGCTCGTGGCCCTTGCGGGATCTTTCCTCGGGGGTGAGGCCCTCCAGCACCGCCTCGCCAACCTGCTCCGCGCCGCCGACCGCGCCAACTACTACGCAACCGGCCTCTACTTTCTCCGCGAACACCCCTTCGGTCTAGGCCTCGGATCCCACTACCAGTGGTACGACTGGTGGATCACGCCCTTCGATCGCTGGGCCCAGTCGGACCACGTGACCGCCCATTCGCTCTGGCTCCATACGCTGATCGAGAATGGTCCTTTCGTCCCCCTCGTCGTTCTTGCGGGCATGGGAGGTCTGGTGATGGAGCTCCGGCGCTCCTGGCCCGCGCTCGATCCCCCCACCCGCTCGGTCACCCTCGTCCTCGCCATGGCGCTGCTCGGCCTCGCCGTAATCAGCCTGGCCCAGTACATCGCGTATATACGCATCGTCGAGATCTCCTTCTGGGCCGGTGCGGGACTGCTGGTGGGCCTCTGTCGCAAGGTACGCTCGCGAAGCGACGATCCACCGGAAAGCGCCTGGGGGCCACGACTGTTGCTCGCCGGGGGCGTTGCCGCCCTCGTCACCGCCAGCATGAACGCCGGCCG
>CAYQTO010000216.1:0-4080 GCA_964420455.1 uncultured Candidatus Sumerlaeota bacterium
CCCCCCTCCGCCACCCGCAACCAAACCCTCCGCGCTTCCTCCGCCAACACGATCCGCATCCTTGAACCCACCGAGGAGCAACGCGCCCACTATCGCGACCTCGGCCACGCCCAATCGATCCACGAGGCTCTCGAACGCGCCAACGAGCTCGCCGCCAGGGAACTGTATCACGACGCCTATTATCTCCTCGTCGATTTCCTCATCCACCACCCGGTCCTTGAGGAACGACTCATCGACGCCGCCACCGAGGTCGTCCACCTCGCCAGCCGCCACGACCGCGATGAGGGCAGGAAGCCCGAAAACATGCTGTATGAGTGCGAGGAGATGGCCGCGGTGCTCGCCCGCCGCATCCCCGACATCGCCTTCCTCAAGGAGTTCGGCGACGAGCGCACTGCCCGCCTTTATCACATCGTCCGTACCGTCTACAAGACCTGGATGGTCCATTGCCGCTCCCTGCTCGAATACCGCTATCGCCTCAACCGCACCACGTATATGCGCCGCAACTGGATCGACCCCCGGGATTTTGGCTTCCTCGTGGAGGCCATGCGCATGGGCGTCCGCACGCGCCTGCCCCTCGACCTCCTCCGCGAGATCTATTCGGAAATCCGCATCACCGTCGCCATCGGACGGAAGGTCATCGCCCATGAGGACAAGCGTGCCCGCTTCGAGGGCGATGTCCTGCGTATCATCGCCTCCCCCACCAAGGACATCATCATCGATCTGTGTCTAGATATCTATAAAGACATCATCACCGCTTATGTGGCCGCCGGCGACACCCAGAACGCGCTAATCTTCGTCAAGCAGGCGCTGCACATCCGGGGCAACGACACGGCCCTGGTGCGGCTGAGGAACGAGCTGCAAAGCAAGGGGGCCACGGGCGCCCACTAGCCGGTGCGCCCTGCCCAGTCCCGCTTCAGTAGAACGGCCCACCCTCCGGGTCCCGCTGCGTCCTCATCATGTTTCCGTCGCTGACGGTTCCGTTGGTCGGGTCGTACTGGATCATCGGGTTCCAGGCGTTGTCGGGCCCAATGCAGAGCACGCGCCAGGCGCCGATGCGCTGAGCGGCCTCCGCCTGTGGACCATACTTCGCATTCAGGATCGGGAAGGTGTCCTGGGCCTGCTCCAGATCGTCGATGTTCTCGTAGCTGTACCGACGCCAAAGGTCCTCGGGGAAATTGTCCTTCTGGGGCAGGTCGCCGCCGAAGGGGCAAAGCAGCGCGGCATCGGTGAGGTAGGCGACCGGAGTGCTGAGGGCGTTGGGAACATACCACCACTTGAGGTCGGATCCGGCGAGAGGAGCGACGCCGCCGGAGAAACCGGCCTCGAGCATCGTTGGGTACCGGTTTTCGTCGAGGCGATACAGCTCGAGCGCGGTCGCCACCGTCCGCAGGTCCGCCCACGCCCGCGAGGCCTTCGAGCGGGTCTGCGCCTCGAGGAAGTTGGGAACCGCAATCGCCGCCAGAATCGCGATGATGGCCACGACGATCAGCAGCTCGATGAGGGTGAAGCCACCACGGCGAGGGTGTATAGTCATATAGACGCCTGAATCTCCTGAATGGTTGGTCAGGACCATGCCGACAGCGCCTGTCCAAGGCAAGAACGACCCCACGAAGGGGAGGGGAGGCGCGGGATAAAGCCATTTCAGTGATCGGGGGGGGGGCGGAAGGCGCCTGCCGTCGAAACGCCAAAAAAGACGGGGATTTCCACAGGTTCTGCACATGGAGCGTAAAATCAGCAGCCTCAATTGCCCGCTTTTCACAGGCGAGGTTTTTCCCCGGTTTTTCGGTTCCGCTTTTTCCTTGCAGTCCTACATCTTGTAGCTTAATCTCAAAAAACCACTACAGGTAGTGTCTTCCCGGTAGTTCGGGATGTCGGACAGTTGACTCGAGGCCGCCCCCGGAAGGGCTTGACTTTCGCCCAATCTTCGCCTCCACTCCCCCTCCGGCTTCTGGCAAAAAGGGAAGAAAGTCCGCAAGCACCGGACACCCATCCATCCCGAGAAGGAGCGCCGCACCCGATGAAAATCACCCGTCGCTACACCACCGCCGGCAAATCCCCCTACGCCGCCCTCCCCTTCGCCGAACGCACCTCGCGAATCGTCAACCCCGACGGTTCGGTGGTCTTCGAGGCGAAGGACATCATGGTTCCCAAGGCCTGGAGCCAGGTGGCGGTGGACATCCTGGCCCAGAAGTATTTTCGCAAGGCCGGGGTTCCGGCGGCACTGCGGCGCGTCCAGGAGGAAGGGGTGCCCGAATGGCTCCAGCGCAGCGAGCCCGACACCGAGGCCCTGAAGGACCGCCCTGCCCGCGAGCGCACCATCGGCGAGCAGGACGCCCGCCAGGTCTTCAATCGCCTCGCCGGCACCTGGACCTACTGGGGCTGGAAACACCGCTACTTCGATTCCGAGGAGGACGCCCAAGCCTTCTACGACGAGCTTTGCTACATGCTGGCGAACCAGATGGCGGCACCGAACTCGCCCCAGTGGTTCAACACCGGACTCCATTGGGCCTACGGCATCGACGGCCCCGCCCAGGGCCACCACTACGTGGATCCCATCAGCGGCGAGATGCGCCGTTCCACCAACGCCTACGAGCACCCCCAGCCCCACGCCTGCTTCATCCAATCGGTCGCCGACGACCTGGTGAACGAGGGCGGAATCATGGACCTTTGGACGCGGGAGGCGCGCATCTTCAAGTATGGCTCGGGAACGGGGTCGAACTTCTCGGCGATCCGGGGGGAGGGCGAGCCGCTCTCCGGCGGCGGCCGCTCGAGCGGTCTCATGAGCTTCCTCAAGATCGGCGACCGCGCCGCCGGCGCCATCAAGTCCGGCGGCACCACCCGCCGCGCCGCCAAAATGGTCGTCCTTGATGTCGACCACCCCGACATCGAGACCTTTGTCGATTGGAAGGTGGTCGAGGAACAGAAGGTGGCCGCCCTGGTGAGCGGGTCCAAGGCGTGCAATCGGCACCTCAACGCCATCCTCAAGGCGATCGTCGACTCCAAGGACCAGCTCAACGGCCAGCGGTTTGACCCGAAGGAGAACGAACGCCTCCGCACGGAAATCAAGGCCGCCCGCAAGGCCCACATCCCCGAGAACTACATCCAGCATGCCATCCAACTCGCCCGGGAGGGTGCCACCCGCCTCGAGTTCAACGAGTACGACACCGACTGGAACTCGGAGGCCTACGTCACCGTGTCGGGCCAGAACTCGAACAACTCGGTGCGGCTGACGAACGACTTCCTCAAGGCCGTGGAGCAAAACGGCGAGTGGACGCTCCGCCGGCGGACCGACGGCGTCCCCGCCAAGACCCTCCGCGCCCGCGACCTCTGGGACAAGATCGCCTACGCCGCCTGGAGCTGCGCCGATCCCGGCCTACAGCTCGACACCACCATCAACGAATGGCACACCTGCCCCCAGAGCGGCCGCATCAACGCCAGCAACCCCTGCAGCGAGTATATGTTCCTCGATGATACCGCCTGCAATCTGGCCTCGCTCAACCTGATGCGCTTCTTCGACTGGGACGCCCAGCGCTTCGACGTCGCCAGCTACGAACACGCCCTGCGCCTGTGGACGATCGTCCTCGAGGTCTCCGTCCTCATGGCCCAGTTCCCCTCCGAGCGCATCGCCGACCTGTCGTACAAGTTCCGCACCCTCGGGCTCGGCTACGCCAACCTTGGCACCCTCCTCATGGTGGAGGGCATCCCCTACGACTCGGAGAAGGCCCGTGCGGTCTGCGGCGCCCTGTCCGCCATCATGACCGGCGTGGCCTACGCCACCTCGGCGGAGATGGCCGGCGAGCTCGGGCCCTTCCCAGGCTTCCACGAAAACCGCGACGACATGCTCCGGGTGATGCGCAACCACCGCCGCGCCGCCTACGATGCCGACCCCGGCGACTACGAGCAGCTCACCGTCACCCCCCGTGGCATCGACCCCGACTATACGCCCGACGACCTCCTCGAGGCCGCCCGCCGCACCTGGGACCGCGCCCTCGCCCTCGGCGAAAAGTACGGCTACCGCAACGCCCAGGCCACCGTCATCGCCCCCACCGGCACCATCGGCCTCGTCATGGACTGCGACAC
>CAYQTO010000217.1:0-932 GCA_964420455.1 uncultured Candidatus Sumerlaeota bacterium
GAGACCCCCCCTGACCTCCTGATCTCCTTGTTGGCCTTTGTGTTCCTGCTCGGCCTGCCGGCCTGCCGGCCTGCCGCCCCGCCGGGTTGGTCCGCCCCGTGGGGGCCTTCTTTACTTGCGACCGTGACTTTTCGGTGATGCCCTCCCGAACGGTCCAATGCACCCCGAGGACCGACCACCTCTCCGACACGGACCCATCATGGCACACGACGTCCTTGAGAACGATCCCGGCGACGAGAGCGTCAACGTCGGCGATCCCGACGCCCGCGGCCGGCGCATGACGCCCTGGGCCTGGGTGCCCTCCGTCTATTACCTTCAGGGGCTCCAGTACGCCCTCGTCACCCAGCTCTTCGTCATTGTGTTTTTCACGATGGGGGTGCCGACGGGCGAGACGCTCCTGATGATTGGGCTGCTGCAGCTCCCCTGGACACTCAAGCCCCTCTGGGGGCCCCTCATCGACCGCTACTGGACCAAGCGTGCCTGGACGATCACCATGCAACTGATCGTCGGAGTGCTGTTCCTCGGCGTCGCGTTTACCCTGACGCTCCCGGGCAACGACCCCATATTCCCCGGCTTCCAGGCGCCGCTCTTCTTCTGGGTCACGTGCGCCGTGCTCTTCCTGATGGCGGTGGCCGCGGGCACGCACGACATCGCGTGCGACGGCTATTACATGATGGCGCTGTCGGAGAAAAAGCAGGCCTTCTACGTGGGCGTGCGGAGCACCTTCTTCCGTCTGGCGCTGATCGTTGGAAACGGCATCCTGTTGGTGGTGGCGGATGCGGTGCTGGGGCGGTCGGGGCTCGAGCCCCAACAGGCCCATTTCACCGGGGGGGATTCGCCCGCGGCCATCACCGCGGAGGCCAGCACGCCGCCGGCGTCGGACGAACTCGGCATTGTCCTCGAACCCGCCCGCATCGTGCTCGACCGTGACG
>CAYQTO010000217.1:942-4034 GCA_964420455.1 uncultured Candidatus Sumerlaeota bacterium
CGCCCACGACTCTGACCGTCCGCCTCACCCAGCCACCTCCCGACGAGGAACGCGTCGTTACCCTCGGTGTTGCCGGCGGCGGCATCCTCGACATCCTTGGCATCGGCCCCGGCCGTTTCGTCAGCATCCCCCAACAGTCCGAGCGGCTTGTCTTCAACGCCGAGAACTGGAACACCGGTATAGACGTCCCGATCTGGAGCGACAAGGCCACTCCACCGGATCTCTCTGGATACGTCAGCGCTCGGTCCGGCGACTATGCCCTCGCCTGGGCCGTCGTCAGTTTGGTCTGCGGCGCGAGCTTCCTCCTCCTCGCCTTCTGGCACACGGGCGTCCTCCCCCGCGCCGTCACCGACTTTGTGGACACGGAGGGGCGTCCTCCCTTCATCCTCCCCCTGGGCGTCATCCTTGGCACCGTCATTATCCCGTTCCTCGTGGGGTACTTCATCTATTACGAGATCGACTCCTGGTTCGGGGATGCCCTGCGGGCGCAGTTCCTCCCCGCCGATCCCACGGAACTGCAAACCAAGGGCTTCGAGTTCGGCTTCGCCATCTCGAGGCTCGCGCTGATTTCCGCCATACCCATCGTGCTGTTCACCGTGCCGGGGGTTCGGGAGCCTGTCCGGACCGGCTTCAAGTCCCTCTCCGACCTCAGCGGCATCGGCTTCTTCGACGTGTTCGCGACGTTCTTCACCAAGACGGGGATGGCCGCGACCATCGGGTTCCTCCTCACGTTCCGCCTCGGCGAGGCCCAGCTTGCGGTCATGAAGAACGTGTTCCTCCTCGATGGGGCGGACGGCGGCGGCGTCGCCATGACTCTCGGTCAGCTCGCCTTCACCAACACGGTGGTGTATCTCGGCTTTCTCACCCTCGGTGGTCTCCTCGGCGGCTGGCTGATCTCCGTTTACGGTCTCAAGAAGGTCATCTGGCCGATGGTCGCCTTCATGCACCTGCCCAACGTGCCCTACATCTATCTGGCCTATGCCCAGCCGGACAACTTTCTGCTCGTCAACGCGGTGGTCGGCTTCGAGAGCTTCGGCTACGGCATCGGCTTCACGGCCTACCTGATGGTGATGATCCTGGCGGCCCAGGGGCCCTACAAAACGGCGCACTACGCCCTGTGCACCGGGCTGATGGCGCTCGGGTTCATGATCCCTTCCATGTGGGCCGGCTTCCTGCAGGAACTCGTCGGCTATACGACCTTCTTCCTCCTCGTCATGCTCTTTACGATTCCGGGCATCGCGTTCATCTTTTTCCTCAACATCGATCCAAACTTCGGCCGGAAAACCGGCCAGGTGAAGTCCTAGTTTTCGCCCTGAGACGGGCGGGGTTGGAACTCCCCCGTCCGTCTCCTTCCTGAAGTTTCCTCCACCCCTTTTCCCCAGCGGTTTTCCACAGATTGTGGAGAACGCGGCTCTTGTTGACGGCGTCGCCGGGAACGCGGAGAAAGCCCTTCTGATCACGCAGCGCAAGGATGTCCCCCCGTGGCGGAAGGAAACGGAAAAGAAAAGGAATCGCAGGCGGCAGGGACGACGATCCTGCCGCCGGGCACCGCCCTGCCGCAGAACCTCGACGCGGAGCGCGCGGTCATCGGCGCCATGCTCCTCGCCAACGATTGCATCCCCGCCGTCTCCGAGATCCTGAACGGCGAGGAGTTCCACGGCGCCGCCCACCGGATCATCTATGGCGCGATCATGGCCCTGTTCGATCGCGACCAGGTGGTGGACACCACCACGCTGGTGGACCACCTGAAGGCGAAGGGGCAGCTCGACGAGGTGGGCGGTGTTGTCGCCATTGCGAGCCTCGAGACCGGCGTCATGACCACCGGCTCCGTCGAGGTGAACGCCCGCATCGTCCGCGAGAAGTTCACGTATAGACGGCTGATCCGCGCCGCGCAGCACATCCTGGAGGACTCGCTCCAGGAAAAGCGCGAGGTCGGCCGCCAGATCGACGTGGCCGAGAAGGCGATCTTCGACATCAGCCAGGAAACCCAGTCGGGCACCTACGTCCGTATAGACGAACTGATGGAGCGGGCGATCGAGGAGATTGGCCGGCTCCGTTCGCGGCAGGAGGACATCAGCGGCAGGCCGACCCACTTCATCGACCTCGACCGGATGCTCAATGGCCTCCAGCCGAGCGACCTTCTGATCCTCGCCGCGCGCCCCTCCGTCGGCAAGACCGCCTTTGCCCTGAACATCGCCCTCAACATGGCCGCCATCGACCGCCGTCCGGTGGGCATCTTCTCCCTCGAGATGGGCGCCGAGCAGCTGAACATGCGCCTTCTTTGCGCCTACTCCGGGGTGCCGAGTCACCGCGTCCGATCCGGCCGCATCAACGAGAAGGAGTTCCTCCACCTTCGCGACAAGGCCACGGAAATGCAGCAGTTCCCCGTGGTGATCGACGACACGCCGGGGCTGACGCTCATGCAGCTGCGGTCGCGGGCCCGGCGCATGGCCGCCCTAGAGAAGATCGAGGTCCTCGTCGTCGACTATCTCCAGCTCATGTCCGGTGGTGGGGGGAACCGCGACCAGAACCGCCAGCAGGAGGTCGCCGAAATCTCCCGCGGGCTCAAGTCCCTCGCCCGCGAGCTCCGCGTGCCCGTCATCGCCCTCAGCCAGCTCTCGCGCAGCATCGAGCAGCGCAGCGGCAAGAAGGAAGGCGCGCGCCCCATGCTGTCGGACCTCCGCGAGTCCGGAGCCATCGAGCAGGACGCCGACGTCGTCATGTTCATCCACCGCGAACGCAAGGAGGCGGACCCCAACGAGGACGGCACCCCCGGCGGGCCCACGCGCCCCCAGGAAACCGAGATCATCATCGGCAAGCATCGCAATGGACCCACCGGGACGGTCGAGTTGCTCTTCTGGCCCGACCAGACGCGGTTTACCAACCTCGCCCACGGCGGATAGATTTCCCGACGATGCGAGGCACCCCCGTCTCGTTCGTGAAGGCCAACGATGAGTTCAGGAGGTCAGGAGGGGGATCTCTGGGGTTTCTCCGGGGTTTTTACAATGAGTAAAGGAGTAAATGAGGGGGGAGATAGGCGAGGGCAAGGACGGGGGGGGGGGGGCAGAACCGAGGGTCTTGCCATTGCCGTT
>CAYQTO010000218.1:0-4000 GCA_964420455.1 uncultured Candidatus Sumerlaeota bacterium
GACTGACCCTCCGCCGCCCACAGCATCCACGGCAACCACGCGAACGCCTCGATGAAGATCACCACCCCGTTGAACATCCGCAGCACGTTGTAATTGCCAAAGGCCCAGAGGAAGGCCGCCACCGCCGCGGGGAGGAACCGGAAGCGCTCGCGCGTATAGACAAAGAACCCGACCGCGCCCAAGGCGAGGTGGAGCAGCGTCAGCCAGGTGGTCGTGCGGGCCACGTCGCCGCCGAGGAGATGAAGCCAGTTTGGCGGGTAGAAGGCACCCGACTGGATCTCGCCGAGGAACGGCCGGCCGCCGAAGGTCTCGGGCTGCCAGCCACCGAACCAGCCCCGCTCCAGCTGGCCAATGCGCATCGGATAGAAGTTGTTCACCAGATCGCCGCCGCAGAGGACCGAGGTGCCGGCCACGGCGGTGCCGTACCACAGGATGAGGCCGGCGAGGACGATCAGGGCGAAGGCACCCACCTCGCGCGCGGTCACCGGCGGTGTCATGTCGCGGGAGGACTCCATGGCGGGCATGGTCGCGGCGTGGCCCGCTGGCGCAATGGCGATGGAGACCCGCGGGGCAGGGAAAAGGCTGGACCTCGTGAGGAGGCGCTCAAGAGAGGTTTTCCTGCTTCAGATTTGACGGGCCCGCGCCGTGCGGGCCGCCGCCACGGAGTCCGGTGCCATGGGTCGGGTGTCCTCGCTGCTTCTTCTCATCGCCCTGGTCGTCGGCGTCTCGTCCTGCGCCGGTCGCGTGACGCCGGAGGAGTTCGACCGCGCCTACGGCCTGTTGCTGGGCTCCGCGCAGCAGGAACTCGCCCAGGGCAACACCCTGAAGGCCTACGTGATTGCCGACCAGTTGCTGAATGCGGATCCCTCGAATGGGGAGGCGTTCGAGGTGAAGTCGGCGGCGTTGCGTGCGGATGGGGACCTCGACCGATTCGAGCGGCGGGGCTTCCTCGGCTCGAACATGCAGGTTCGCGAGAGCCGCAATGCGGGAGTGCTCACCAAGATCGTTGCCTGGCCGCTGAACGTGGTGCTGGACCTGTTGGACGTGATCACGGTGGAGGTGGGCGGCACCATTGGCGCGGGGGTCAAGGCGCAGGCGACGGAGGCCCTCGCGGTAGGGGTCCAGTTCTCCGGCGGACAGACGGTGTTTGGCTTTCGCAACCGCAACCTGGGCACGCGGCTGACGGTAGAGCAGTACGTCGACCTCCTGATCTTCGAGATCCGCACGTTGGCGGAGGCACAGTTCAACACGGGGGGCGGAAAGTCGCTCACCTTTGACGGGACCGGGTTCAAGCAGCCGGGCGACGCGCCGTATCAGACCGTGCGCGACTACTGGGCGGTGGGGGTCGAGGCCGAAATTGGCATCCTCGCGCTCAACCTCAAGATCCATCCCGTGCAGGTCATCGACTGGGTGGGGACGATTTTCTTCTTCGACATGCTGAACGACAACGTGGGGTCCACCCGGGGGGTGAACTTCGACAGCGACGAGAAAGAGGCGTTCAAGCGGCTGATGAAGTATTGAGTTATCGGATTAGGGCAGCTTTAGATCTTCCGGCCACACGATGTATTTGCCGTACTGCTTGCTGTTCCTGTATTCTCCTCCCCGTGAAACACCAGCCTGCGTTAGTGCCCAGGACTTGTCGTCTCTGGATATCCATCCAGCAGTCTGAAGAAGGTCGAAGAGCTCCCTTGGGGGGATTGAACGGGCTTTTGCAAGCTGAGTGGTTGAGACCAATTTTTGGTCCCTTGGAGACTCGGGGTTGGCAACTTGTGATTCATCCTCTGGCGCAACCCGTTCGACCGTCATTTTAATTTCTTCACTTATTCTGATGAGTCGCTGAGCCTCTTGGAAGGCTTCAGCGTATAGGTCTCTATCGTTGTCACGTTCGATCAGAATGCCCATCTCATTATTGTTGACTTGAGAGAACTCATAAAGATTCATAGAGGTCACGATTGCGACGTTTTCGCTGAGGTAGCACTTTGCGTGAAGATTCTTACAAAAGCTAAGTCTGACATAGTCTAGGGTCTTGAGCCACGTGATTTCCTCGGGCTGAAGCTCGTTCTTACCGTATATAATGCGGATATCCAGCTTTAGGCGATTTCGATCCTCAAGAAGCTCGCGTATCCGGTCATTAAATCGAAGGAACGGGGAAATAAGGATCAATCGCTCGTGCGACTGCTTGATTAATTCTTCCAGATGATAAGTCGTAGCGGAGGTATTGAGAAATTTCGCCATATCCACAATGCCTAGTGTGATAGCCCAAGAAAAGATGGGATTTGACCAAGGGTCAATCCAAATGAAGAGCATGGGTGCTCGTTACAAACTCCCTTCCACGGGCGCATCGGAGCTTGACGGTCTTGCCGGGGCGGCGAACGGTGTGGGAGCGTCCCTCCGGAGGTGCCCCATCGGCATGCTGGTCCGACGGCCGGTTCCCAAGCGTCCTACGATCCGTGTCGACCGCGAGTTGGCGGACGCGCATGGGGGGGTACTGGTTGCGGGGGTGGACGAGGCGGGGCGTGGGCCCCTCGCCGGGCCGGTGGTGGCCGCGGCGGTGATGCTCCCCTTCGACGGGCGGCGGCCGGCGGGGCTGAACGATTCCAAGAAATTGACGGCGTTCGAGCGCGGGCGACTGTATATCCACATCAAGCGGTGTGCGCTCGCGTGGGGTGTGGGGGTCGCCACGGCGCAGGAGATCGACCTGCTGAATATCCTCGAGGCAACCCGGCTGGCCGCCCGGCGGGCGCTGGCGGCGCTCGATCCCGCTCCCGGCGCGCTGGTCACCGACGCCCTTGCGCTCCCCGGCGAACATCGCCCGGTCCTCCCCCTGGTCAAGGGCGACGCCATCTCCGCATCCGTAGCCGCCGCATCCATCCTCGCCAAGGTCACCCGCGACCGCCTCATGGAAGCCTACGCCGAGGAGTTCCCCGAGTATAACTGGCACACGAACCGGGGCTACCCGACGAGCGACCACTACGAGGCGATCGGCCGCCACGGCCCGACGATCCTCCACCGCATGACCTTCAACGGGGTGGGATTCTTTGATGCCTACCCGCGGCGCTCGCCGAGCTTTCACCGGCTGGAGCGGAGCCTCGCACTGGGCTTGCCCGCCGATCGCGTCCGGGCGGACCTTGAGGCGGCCCGGCATCGCCTCCCGCCCCCCGACTACGCCGAACTGGCCCGGAGGGTCCGCACCGGGTCCACCGCCACCGGAGACTCCCCGCCCACCCCATGCGCTTCCTCCTCCGTTTCCATGTCCTCCTGAAGCCCGACGTTGCCGACGTCCAGGGCAACGCCATCCAGCAGAACCTCGCCCGTCACGACTACCCGGTGACCCGCGTCAAGGCGGGCAAGTATTTCGAGGTGGAGGTGGAGGCGGAGAGCGAGGCAGCGGCGACGGACCTCGGCCAACGGCTCGCCAGCGAGGTCTTCAGCAACCCGGTGATCGAGGTGGCGACGGTCGAGGTGGCGCCGTCCGCAACGTCCTAGCGGGTGGCCTACTGCTCGTCGCCGCGGGTGGTTTCCACGCCCTCGGCCTGGAAGGCGCGCCAGCCGCCGGCAACCGAGTAGACGTTTGTATAGCCCATCTTCTGGAGGTTGTCGGCCGCGAGGGCGGAACGGTAGCCGCCGCCGCAATAGAGGTAGAGCGGGGTGTCCAGACGGGGGAAGGCGATCTCGGCGTCGCGTTCAATGATGCCCTTGCCGAGGTGTTCAGCTCCGGAGACGTGACCGGCGGCGTATTCGCTTTCCTCGCGGACGTCGACGAGGACTGCCCGGGGATCGCGCCTGAGCGCATCGAGCGTCTCGCGGACCGTGGCTTCCTTCACGCGGGTCTTGGCGTCGTCGACAATCTTGAGGAATCCGGGCGAGTGGTCCATCGGCGGGGGCTCCGGCTTCAGGATGGGTCTGGCTCATCCGCCCGGTACAGGCTGTTCTGGCGGATGTAGTCCCGCACGCGGGCGGAAAGGAACAGAGAGACATCAGTGCCGGAACGCAACGCCTG
>CAYQTO010000219.1:0-3929 GCA_964420455.1 uncultured Candidatus Sumerlaeota bacterium
CCGGCGGGGTTGCGTTGTGTTCGGACGATGTCGCCATTGCTGAGAGTGCCATTGCTGGGGTCATAAACGCCGTTGACGATGTTGAGGGGTCCGACGTTGGTGGGGGAGAGGTCCTTGCGGTCGCGGTCGGCGCCACAGGCGAGCATGACCCATTGGCCAAAGGCATTGGCGCGGGCGGTTTGGGCCGGAGTAAAGGAGGCGCCCGCACGATCAGCGAGCACGCGGGTGTATTCCCAGCTTTGGTAATAGATGTATTGCTGTTCGGGGGCGGGTTCGAGGGCAGGGTCGGCGAAGACGTCGGTAAAGATGGTGGTGACGTAGGCGATGGGTGTGGTGACGGTTTGGGGGAGAAAGTTATGGGCGTACATGTTGTGCATGGGGGAGGGCATGGGATATTGGATGGAGAAGTCGGTGGCCATGACGGCGACGGGGAGCGGGTAGCGGCCGAAATCGACATGGTAGGCTTCGATGGCGGTGGCCATGGCGCGCATGTCGGCCTGGGTGCGGGCGATCTTGGAGCGTGTTTGCGCTTCAAGGAAGTTGGGGACGGCGATGGCGGCGAGAATGGCGATGATGGCGACGACGATGAGGAGCTCGATCAGGGTGAAGGCTCGGAGATGGGGGGAGGTTCTCATGAAGGTGGTGTCTCCTTTACGGACGGGAAATGTGGTTAGATAGAGCGGGAGGAGGCCGGGGGCAAGGCTCTTGGCGGGGTGTTTTGATCGGACAGCGAATCATTGGGCATGAGCGTGGGTGGTGCTGCTCCAGCGGTAGAGGTCGCCGGCGCTGATGGTGCCGTTGGTGGGATCGTAGACGGTGACGGCGAGGAGGTCGGCGAGTTCGGGGCCACAGATGGGGCAGTCGGAGCCGCCAAATCCGGCGAGTGGGGGATAATAGTGGAGGTGGTCGAGGCGGTTGTCGGGTCCGGCGCTGGAAATCATGAGGTATTGGGGGCCAAAGTCGATGGTTGCGCGGTCGCCGGCCTTGTCGCCGCGGCCATAGACGAGGGTGTCGCCACCGGGGGCATTGTGGAGGTCGATGTTGGTGGCGCCATTGTTGAATTGGTGGCGGAAGGTGTCGCGGGGGACGTCGGCGAGGTAGGCGATGGGGGTGGTGAGGGGATGGAGGCGGCGTTCGAAGTTGGTGGGTGCCGTGGTGTTGGGGAGGGGGTCCGGGAGGCGCTGCTGGTCAACGCGGTAGGACTCGAGGCCGGTGGCAACGGTGCGCATGTCGGCGAGGGCGCGGCTGACTTTGGACCGGGTCTGGGCCTCGAGGAAGTTGGGGACGGCGATCGCCGCGAGGACGGCGACGATGGCAACAACGATGAGGAGTTCGATGAGGGTGAAGGCGTGGGGGCGTTTCATGGGATGGACCTCCTTGGTGTTTGGGGGGCGTGCCTCCGGGCACGCGCGGTGATGCGGAGTTATCGGTATTGGTTCCAGTTTTCGACGCTTGTGGGTGCGCCGGTGACGTCGATGGTGCGGAGCCACTTGGGGGCGGGGGCGGTGGGGAAGGTGGAGTAGGTGGCGGGGCTTTGGGTGTCGATGACCATGACCTTGTCGACGGTATGGAGGCCGAGGTAGGCGTAGCGGCTGTCGGGGGAGAAGGCGGCGGCCTGGAATCCGATGTTGCTGGCGTCGGCGCCGGTAAGTTCCCACTGGGCCGCGATGGTCATGGTGCCAACGTCGACGAGGTGGACCTCGTTGTTGGTCTGGGCGGGATCGCGGTTCAGGTCGCCGGCGGCAATCCAGGCGCCGTCGGGGCTGAAGGCGTAGTACTTGCAGCTAACGCTGGCGACATCCTGGACCGAGTTATCGGACAAGTCGACTTTGTAGAAGGTGGAACCGGGGGCGGCGTCATAGTGGAGGCCGCCGACGAGGTAGCGGTCGTCGGGGGTGACCGAGAGGAGGGGGGTCATCTTGTCGGTGGCGGTGGGGATGGAATGGACGAGTTGGTCCTTCTGGGGTCCGGTGGTGGCAAAGCCTGCGAGTTCGCCCGCGGTGGAGAAGTAGACGCGTTCGTTGTAGGGCGTGTAGATGGCGGTATGGGGGAGCTGATGGTTGAGGGGGGTGTCGTCGACGCGGACGGACCAGGTGCCGGCGGTGTATTCGAGGATGTCGAGGCTGCCGGGTGTGGAGGGCCCAAAGAAGTTGGAGGCGTAGATGTCAAAGCCGCCGCCGGGGAGGGGGACGAAGGCGGTGGTGGCGTGGTTCTGCCCGGCGACGATGGAGGTGTAGTTGGCGGGGTCGGAGAGGTCGAAAAGAAGGATACGGCCCGGGGTCTCGCCGTCGATGGCGACGCACACGCGGTCGTCGGGGGTAAGCGAGGTGTGGAAGGGTTTGTCGCCAACATCGAGGCTGGTGACGTGGGTGATGGCCCCGCCGGTGGCATAGGCGCTGTAGTCGTAGATTTCGACGGAGCCGCCGGTGGAGGCGCTGCCGTCAGTGCAGGTGACAAGGAAGCGCTGGAGGGAGGGAACGGACTCGAGGAAGTTGGGGGTGCTTTCGTTTGCCGCGCCCGCAGGGGCGTGGGTGAAGACGACGGTGCCGTCGGGCTCGTGGAGGGTGATGGTCTTGCCGACGGAGGCGTCCTGGATGGTGGCGACGAGGTGGCTGGCGGGTGCCGCGAGGAGGGGCGAGGCGAGCGCCACGAGGGCGGCGGTTGCGGAAGTGCGAAGGGTCATTGGGGAGTCCTTTAGCGGAAGTTCGTGAGATCGCTAAATCACGATGATCCGGTCGGGCAAGAAAAATGAGGATGATTTCTCATTATTGTGCCCTGGCCCCCTCTCGGGGCCTGTACGCCCGGGCGAACCGCGTACGGGGAGACCGTACGCTGGCGTACGGATTCCCGGAGGAAGGAGGTCGCCAATTTGACTCTGAAGTACTGATTTTGCTGTTTTTAAGGGGTCGCCGTGGTTCGTGGCACTGATCATTCTTTTGTACTGGCCCAGATCGCGGGATCAGCGACCCGGTTGCTCAGCCTGGCAGATTCCCGACGACAAACTTCTCAAGGAGACAGGATTATGAAAAGCACGATCGCCCTGACGACCCTCCTCGCCGGTGCACTTCTGGCAGGTGGGCTTGTTTTCACGCAGACGACTTCGGCCCGGGCGCAGGGTCCGTCCTGGATGGGCGGCGAGAAGCCGGCGGATGGATGGCGGGCGCGGGGGGACCGCGGCCCGGGTGGCCCCGGTGGGCCTGGTTTCTTCCGTGGGCCTGGTGGCCCCGGCTTTGGACCCGGTGGACCTGGTGGACCCGGTGGACCTGGGGGCGTGTTTGGAGGAGTGGGCCGCGCGCTCGAGGGGGCCGGGCGTCTTCTGATCCCCTTCTGGGAGAATGAGGAAGTTGTGGCGGAGCTCGGGCTGACGGAGCAGCAGATCACCGCTCTGGCGGAGTCGCATGAAGTCACGCGGCTGCAGCTGGAGGAGACGCAGGGAACTGTCCGCGACGCGGGCCAGGCGCTCCGCGAGGAGATGGAGAAGGATAATCCGGACGGGGCGTTGGCGAGCGACCTGCTGAATGACATGACGGCGGCCGCGAATGAGAAAGGCCAGATCATCCTCGCTCATGCGGTGGTGGTGAAGACGGTGCTGACGGAGGAGCAGGAGGACGCGTTGCCGGACGCGCTGCGCAAGCAGGGACGCGAGCTTCGCGGGGAACTCCAGGACCTTCGTGCGGACGTTCGGGACACGCTGCAGGGTGGGGGGACGCTGGAGGATGTGCTGGCGCTGATCGATGCGGCGGACATCCCGGATCCGATGAAGGATCGGCTGTCGGAGATGGCAGAGCGCCGGGCCGAGGCGTTGGCCTCGGGCGAGGCGCCGGAGCCGCCTGCGGGCAAGACCGGCCGCGGTCGTTTCGGTCGGGCCCGGTAAGCATCATCCAGCGGGCGCGGGGGCGCCCCAACATCGAGTGCCGTGATGGTGTGTC
>CAYQTO010000220.1:0-3869 GCA_964420455.1 uncultured Candidatus Sumerlaeota bacterium
CCTTGATGACCGCCTCGAGGGTCTCGCGCTCGTGCTTCATGTAGCCCTTGGCGGTCTCCACCAGGTTGGGGATCAGGTCGTAGCGGCGCTTGAGCTGGACGTCGATCTGGGCCCAGGCGTTCTGGGCCGCATTGCGCAGGCGCACCAGGGCGTTGTAGTAACCAAGGCTGACGAAAAAGAGAATCGCCGCCAATCCGATCAGCAGCAGAAAAGGCAGCAGTACAAAAAACGCGGTCATCATGGCGGGCCACTCCGGGCGAGGTGTCGGCTGGCACCCCTACCAGCGAATTGATTGGATATTCTTTTCCCGTGAAGTAAACGGCGACAATTCCTTTCTCGGCAGGGACTGCCCGCCGCTTCGCGTTTGGCTTTGACTGCATTGGCCGACCTTGAAGACATTCCACCCGCTCCTCGGGGATCTGTCGTCCCCCCATCCCTTGTCCAGGTACGCCCGTGGCCGATCCCCGAATCCGAAATTTCTGCATCATCGCCCATATCGACCACGGGAAGTCGACGCTCGCGGACCGGTTCATCCAGGTCTGTGGGGGCCTCATGGACCGGGAGATGGCCGAGCAGGTCCTCGACTCCATGGACCTCGAGCGCGAGCGCGGCATCACCATCAAGGCCCAGGCCGTGCGCCTGTTTCACCGGGGCGCCGAGGACCGCGAGATCTACCAGCTGAACCTCATCGACACGCCGGGCCACGTGGACTTCTCCTACGAGGTGTCGCGGTCGCTGGCGGCCTGCGAGGGGGCCCTCCTCGTCGTCGATGCCGCCCAGGGCGTCGAGGCCCAGACGATCGCCAACGTCTATCTCGCCCTCGAGCACGACCTCGCAATCATTCCCGTCATCAACAAGATCGACCTCCCGGCGGCGGATGTGGAGCAGGCCCGCGAGGAAATCACCGAGACCATCGGCCTCGACGGCGACGAGGCGATCCCCGTCTCCGCCAAGACAGGACTCAACTGCGAGAAGCTCCTGCAGGAAATCATCCGCCGTATTCCCCCGCCCCCCATCCAAGACGATGCCCCCCTGCGCGCCCTCATCTTCGACGCGGTCTATGACAACTTTCGCGGGGTCGTCGCCTATGTCCGCGTCGTTGACGGCAGGCTGAAGAAGGGGATGAAGGTCCGCCTCATGCGGCAGGACAACGACTACGACGCGTTGGAGGTGGGGGTGCTGACGCCGGCTCGCGCGCCGGTGGAGGAGCTCCGATGCGGCGAGGTGGGATACGTTATCGCCGGCATCCGCTCCCTCGACGAGGTGACCGTCGGCGACACGTTGACGACCGCCAAGAGGCCCGCCGCATCGCCCCTGCCCGGCTACAAGGAAGTCAAGCCGGTGGTCTTCGCCGGCCTCTATCCCGTTAATGCCGACGACTATGATTCCCTCAAGGATTCGATCGAGAAACTACGCCTGAACGACGCCTCGCTGTTCATCGAGGCGGAAACCTCCGAGGCCCTTGGGTTCGGCTTCCGTTGCGGCTTTCTTGGCCTCCTCCACATGGAAATCATCCAGGAACGCCTGATCCGCGAGTACGACCAAAACCTCCTGTTCACCGCCCCCTCGGTGGTCTATCACGTCCACCTGACGAACGGCGAGACGATCTCCGTCGACAACCCGTCGAAGCTCCCTCCCCCCCAGAACATCGACGCCATGGACGAGCCCTACGTCCAGTGCCGGATCTTCTTCCCCAAGGATTACCTCGGGCCGGTGATCTCCCTCTGCCAGGGCAAGAAGGGCATCCAGCAGGACATGCACTTCATCAGCGGGGGCCGCGTCCAGCTGACCTACGAGATGCCACTGGCGGAGATTGTGACAGACTTCCACGACCGGCTCAAGTCCGTCACCCAGGGCTACGCGAGCTTCGATTACGAGATGTGCGGCTACAAGCCGGGCAAGCTCGCCCGTCTCGACGTCCTCATCAATGGCGAGAAGGTCGACGCGCTGTCGATGATCGTCCACCGCGAGGATGCGGAATTCCGCGGCCGCCTGCTTTGCAAGAAGCTCCGGGACTTTATCCCGCGCCAGCTCTTCAAGATTCCGATCCAGGCCGCCATCGGGGGCAAAATCGTCGCCCGCGAGACGGTCAGCGCCTTGCGCAAGGACGTCACCTCCAAGTGCTACGGCGGCGACATCAGCCGAAAGCGCAAGCTCCTGGACAAGCAGAAGGAGGGGAAGAAGAAGATGCGCCAGTTTGGAAAGGTGGAGATTCCGCAGGAGGCGTTCATGGCTGTACTGCGGCTTTCGGACGAGGAGTAAACCCGGCGGCTCGGTTTTCGAGCCGAAATTCTATCGACCCATGGATGTTTTTCCCCTTGCCCGTCCAACCCCTTTGTAAGATCGCCTCTGATTGTTATTGGCGACTTTGACGCCATGGCTGAGCAGCCGCCAGCCCGCCTTTCCACGAGGCGGGCTGGTGGCTTTTTAGCCGCTCTTTCCGAGACAAAAAGCGGCCGCCCGTCGCGGGGCGGCCGAAGGAACGTCGTTGGGACCCGTTGGGGCTTACTCGGTCGGCGCCGGCGCCTCGGGGAGAATGCTCACCACACGGCGGTTGGCCTTGCGGATAAACTGAACCCGGCCGGGGATCTTGGCGAAGAGGGTGAAGTCTTTGCCCTGGCCGACATTCTCGCCGGCCCAAAAGCGATTGCCAACCTGGCGGACCAGGATCGAGCCGCCGGTGACCAGTTTGCCGTCGGGCTCCTTCACGCCACGCCGTTGCGCGTTGGAATCGCGACCATTACGTGTCGAGCCGACACCTTTCTTGTGAGCCATTTCGGGGAAACTCCTTGGGGGCGGGAATTAAGGGTTGGAGACTTTTCCGGGGGGGATCAGGCGAGCTTCTGCCCGTTGTGGGAAAGCCCGTCGATACGGATTTCGGTAAATGCGTGGCGGTGGCCGCGGGTCTTGCTGAAGCCCTTGCGGCGCTTGAACTTGTAGACGCGGACCTTGCGGCCGCGGCCGTGGCGAATGACCTTCGCCTCGACGGCGGCGCCGTTCACGCGCGGCTCGCCGATCTCGAGCCCGTCCGACTTCCTGAGCAGGAGCACGTCCTCGAGTTGGAGGGTTTCGCCCGGCTCCGCGCTGATCGCTTCGATCTGCAATACGTCACCCGGGGCGACCCGGTACTGGTGTCCGCCTTGGCGGAGAATGGCATACATGGCGTCTTTCCGTTTCTGTCTGATGTGGGAGGCGGGCATGGGCCCAACCTCCGGCGTGGCCGGGCGGCCATGGTTGCCCGGGCACAAAGGCCCAACAGTAAGGACGAGCCTCACCGGGCGTGTCAAGGGGGGACGGCCGGAAGCCAGGAACCAAAGGTGGGGTATCCTGACCCCATGCGTTTCGCCGGATGGGCTTGACTTAAGGGAATCCCTGCGGGTTTTGGGCGATTGTCACGGTGGCCTTCCGGCCCTGCAGCGCCGTCCCCACGTCCCCGCCTTCAACCGCCACCCCGCGCTTGCAAGTTTCCCCCGCCCCTTCCCTTGATGACTTTCTGGCCCAGACGGTGGAGAATCTCGTCCGTGAGGGCTGGTCCTGGAGCCGGGGGTTCCTCGACCCAATCGTGGTCCGCGAACTGGCCTCCATCGCCAGTGAACGCCGGACCCAGGGCGAGTTCTACCCTGCTGGCGTTGGACGGGGAGGTAGCCACACGATCCAATCGGAGATCCGGGGCGACCGCATCCAATGGATCGAGCCCGACGACCCATCGCTCCCCATCCAGCAGTACCTCCTGTTCATCGAGCGCCTGCGCCTCGAGGTCAACCGCGCGCTGATGCTCGGAGCCTTCCGGTTTGAGGGGCACTCCGCCTTTTTCCCGCCGGGCGCCTTCTACCGCACTCATCTCGACTGCTTCGCCGGTCAGCGGGTCC
>CAYQTO010000221.1:0-3646 GCA_964420455.1 uncultured Candidatus Sumerlaeota bacterium
GTCGAGGCGCGCCTTCTCCTCCGGCCCGAGCGTGTTGTCCGCCACGCCAAGCTCCGCCAGGGCCCCTGCGAAATCCGTTTCAAGCATTTGTCTTCTCCTGTGAGGAAATCCCCATGATTCCCGCGAGTCGCCTGCGATGGGGGGGAAGGCAAACCTGCCATCGCCCGACAGCTGCCGCCTTTTCCGTTGCACCAATCGCGGCGCCCTTACACCCCTGCCAGATCCCCTCGCCCCAGGAGTCGCACGTGGTTCTTCGGGATGTCCTCCCCCTTTGGCTGGCGCTGGCCGTTGGCCTGCTCGTGATCCTTTTCGTGCCCAACGCCGTGCCCGCCCGCGCCGATCTCCCCCCCGATGGCACCCCCATCGCCGACGTCACCGTCACCGGCACCGAGCGCCTCGCCCCCAACGACATCCTTCGCCGCATGCGTCTGCGCCCCGGCACCCCCTTCTCCGCCGCGGACCTCCGCGCCGACCTCCAGTCCATCTCCGAAATCGGCACCATCAACCCCCTCAACCTGGAGATCACCACCCAGCCCGCCGAGGGAGGCGCCATCGTCCTCAACGTCGCCATCGAGGAACGGCCCGAACTGCGCTCCATCGAGTTCGTCGGCAATGTCCGCTTCTCCCGCAACACCCTCCTTGCCCAGCTCGCCCTGGAGGAGGGCCAGCTCGCCCCCATCGACATCCGCTCCGCCGCCGAACGCGCCATCCGCCGCTTCTATCGCGACGGTGGCTATACCGGCGTCCGCATCGCCGCCACCACCACCGACAACCCCGACGGCTCCCTCGGCCTCATCGTCACCATCGACGAGGGCGAGCGCATCACCGTTCGCACCGTCGACATCCGCGGCAACGACCACTTCAGCGACTTCTACTTCTCCCTGCGTCTCACCAACGCCCGTGGCGTCCTCTTCTTCAAGAACTACTTCGACGAGTCCGCCCTCGAGGACGACCTGGCCCTCATCCGCTCCGCCTACCAGGGCGCCGGCTTCCTCGACGTGCAGGTCCGCCTCGACGGCCTCGACTACGATGAGGACCGCCAGTCCGTCGCCATTCGTATAGACGTCACCGAGGGCCCCCGCTATCGCGTCGGCAACCTCCACGCGGAGGGCGTCACCCTGTATACACGCGGCGAGCTCGACGACGCGGTCGCCCACCTCCGCGAGCGCCGCTTCAGCGGACGCCGCCTCGCCCGCGCCCTCGACAACCTCCGCACCCTCTACGGCAACGACGGCTACATCGACACCGAGATCGACTACCGACTTGAGAAGGACCCCGCCGCCGGCCGCGTCGACATCCACTTCGAAGTTACCGAGCGCCCCGTCGTCTACGTCGGCCTGGTCCGCGTCGATACCGGCGCCGTTCCCCTCGACGAGGACCGGGGCGCCTTCAGCGAGTTCCTCGACACGGTCGCCCCCCCCACCGATCCCGAGGCCGTCCGGCGCGAGGTCCGCCTGCGCTCTGGCGAGAAATACACCACCGCCGACGAGGTCCGCACCATCGAGCGCCTCCGCAACCTCGGCATCTTTCGCGACGTCCGCGTCCTCCGCCAGCCCACCGCCGAGCCCGACGTCCGCGACGCCCTCATCGTCGTCGAGGAAGACCCCGCCGCCGCCTTCATCGGCCTCTCCGCCGGCATCGGCGAACTCTCCGGCCCCAGCGTCGGCATCCGCTTCGAACAACCCAACCTCGGCGGCCGCGCCGACCGCCTCTCCGCCGTCGCCACCCTCGGCACCCGCAACCGCGCCTTCCGCCTCACCCACTTCGACCGCTACCTCGGCGACACCGACACCTCCCTCGCCACCAGCCTCTACTACGAACGCGACCGCTTCGAGGTCTACCGCCAGACCACCCTCGGCGGCTCCACCGAATTCGGCCGCCCCCTCACCGACGACGAGGACGGACTCCAGGGCTACCTCCGCCTCCGCCTCGAAAACGTCCGCTTCAACGATATCGACGACGACCCCGAACCCGCCGAGGACTTCGGCACCTACTACGTCGCCGCCATCCGCCCCAGCCTCGTCATGGACCGCCGCGACAACATCTTCATGCCCACCCGCGGATGGCTCGCCAGCGGTGGCATCGAAACCGGCGCCGCCGACGGCTTCCTCTTCAAGGTCCTCGCCTCCTACGAATGGTACACCCAACCCCTCGACCGCAGCCCC
Organism: uncultured Candidatus Sumerlaeota bacterium; assembly: GCA_964420455.1. GTDB lineage: Bacteria > Sumerlaeota > Sumerlaeia > SLMS01 > SLMS01 > CAYQTO01. The sequence goes on from CAYQTO010000221.1 coordinate 2,166, forward strand.
CTCGTCTACGGCTTCCAGCAAAGCGTCGGCCTCATGCCCTACGACGCCGACCAGATCGGCCTCGGCGAACGCTTCTTCCTCGGCGGCTCCTCCAACCTCCGCGGCTTCCGCGCCCGCGGCGTCGGCCCCCGCGACTCCCAAAACGACGACCTCGCCATCGGCGGCTCCACCCGCCTCACCCAACGCCACGAACTCCGCTACCCCTTCAACGAGGTCCTCGCCGCCCGCCTCTTCACCGACCTCGGCATCCTCGAAACCGGCTTCCTCGAACTCGACGCCCCCCGCATCGGCAGCGGCGTCGGCCTCCTCCTCACCATGGGCCCCGTCCTCGTCGAGGCCGACTTCGCCATCCCCGTCCTCAAGCAATCCGACGACGAAACCCAGTTCTTCCACCTCCGCATCGGCTCGCGCTTCTAGGCCGTGGACGCGCCCCCGCCAGCCCCGGGGCACCTCTCCCCACCCAGAACCCGCCAGGCGCCCCCACGATCACCCCCGAGGAGGCCCTGGGGACGCATCCGTGGCGGCAGCACTCTTTCACTTGACAACTGTATGGGGGGGGGCAACCTCTGGCGAAGTCGATCACAACAAGGCAAAGTTCCATGAATAAAATCATAACACGTCTTTTGGGAATTTTTGGGTCGATAACCATGTGCGGGCTCTTGTTTTGCGCCGCTGGAGCTAATGCCGAAGACACCGACAATGCCCCTGCTGGTCTCGCACAGGTCGACGAAGATCAAACCGCAGACGCCGATTCAGCACGGAATTCTCAGCCTGCTGAAGAATTGACCGCACGCGTCGACAAGGCGGCAAGCGAGGCGGTCAGCGTTGTCGTTGATGTCTTGGAAGGACTGGAGAAGGAGAAGGACGAAGTTTTTGACCGGGCAGCTATCACCTCGTTTGCAGAAGAGTTTGTCGACATTGCATGCGAACCTTATGTGAACTACCTGCATGGTCTGGATGACCCCACCGAAAGGCATATTGAATGGGTTGAAAGATCGATTGCGAACAGTGTACCATTGGCTCTACTTTCCTCCAAACGTTCAGGTCGACCGGGGGAAAACTGGCAGTCAAAGGAGAAGGCTCGAGAGTGGGGCCGCTTGTTCGCCGATCGAGCGGATCGCAATTTGCAGCACATCAGAAAAAACAACATAGACCCCCGTCTGATCGAAAAATCTTTTGCCCCACTCTTTGATTTGCAGGAACGCGCCTTCAGGCGAATTATGGAACATCTGCACGGTAAACGTGTCGTTGTGAAAGCCTCGTTTCCTCCTCCAGCACATGCTGGAATTACGAGAGATTTCGTAAATGAACTGGAGACTCTGAAGGAGTCAATTCTGTCGGACCTGTCCTTTGAGTCAAAAAGAACCATTCCCCTCGAAAAGGCTCTTTATTCTTTTGCTACTTACGGGGAGCCATCTGCTCAAGATTCGATGCCTATTATCGCCGGCCCCGACCTTTATCCGTTAGTTGATGTGGAGAGC
>CAYQTO010000222.1:0-3644 GCA_964420455.1 uncultured Candidatus Sumerlaeota bacterium
AGACCGCGGGGATCTCGCGGGCGTCGTCGTCCTCGGCAACGCGGGGGGCGACCGGCTCTCCGGCCTCGAGGGCCTCGAGGATTTCCCGCGCCCTCGCGACAGCAAGGCGGGGTACCCCCGCCAGTTCCGCCGCGTGGATGCCATAGCTGCGGTCTGCACGCCCGGCGCGAATCCGATAGAGGAAGACGATGCGTCGCCCCTCCTCCTCCACGGCGACGGAGAAGTTCCTGAGCCGTGGGAGAGCGGCTTCCAGCTCCGTCAGCTCGTGGTAGTGCGTGGCGAAGAAGGCGAGGGGTCGGCGAGTGGGCACATTGTGGAGGAACTCGCAGACCGCCCAGGCAATCGACAGGCCGTCGTAGGTCGACGTGCCCCGCCCGATCTCGTCAAGAATCACCAGCGATTCCCCCGTCGCGTGGTGGAGGATGTTGGCCAGCTCGGTCATCTCGACGAGAAAGGTCGACTGCCCACGTGCGAGGTGATCCATCGCCCCGACCCGTGTGAAGATGCGATCGCGCAGGGGGATGCGCGCGGCGCGGGCAGGCACAAAGCTCCCCACGTGTGCCATGAGGACGATGAGTGCCACCTGGCGTATATACGTTGACTTGCCCGCCATGTTCGGCCCGGTGATCAGGGCGAGCTGGCACTCGCGCGGATTCGCATAGGTGTCGTTGGGGACGAAGGGAGGGTCGCGCTGGAGCGCCTCGAGGACGGGGTGGCGACCCTCCTCAATCTCGAGCCGCCCGTCGCCATTGAGCCGCGGACGTCGGTACCCCTGCGTCAGTGCCACCTCCGCCAGCGAAACGAGGGCGTCGACGCAGGCGATGACCCGGGCATTCTCAAGCAGGGATCGAGACACAGCCCGAACCTCGTCGCAGACCTCACCGAACAGCCGCGCCTCGATTTCCACCAGCCGCGTTTCCGCGTTGAGGACCAGCTCCTCCTTCTCCTTCAGCGTTGAGGTGATGTACCGCTCCGCATTGGCGAGAGTCTGTTTGCGATGATAGTCCGACGGCAGCCCGTCGGGCAGTTGCCGTAGCTGGGCCTGCGTCAGCTCGATGTAGTAACCAAAGACCTTGTTGTAGCCGATCTTGAGGTTCGGGACGCCCAGGCGTTCGGCCTCCTCCTGGCGAAGCCGGGCGATGAAGTCCTTGCCGCCGCGGGCGAGGTCGCTGACCTCGGCCAACTCGGGATCGAACTGCGCCCGAAACACACCACCATCCCGAATTGTCGCCGGTGGCTCGTCGGTGAGCGCCTCCTCCAGCAGGGTGGTCAGTTCCCCGAGCGGATCAATCGAGGCGCCGAAGGATTGGAGGAGTGCGGCCTCGGTGGCGAGCAGGGTCTCGCGGAGGCGGGGGAGGGCACGAAGGGAAGCGCGGAGTGCGGCCAAATCCCGGGGCCCCGCCGTCCCCACGGACACGCGTGAGACAAGGCGTTCGATGTCGCGCACGCCGCGCAGGATCTCCGCAAGACCGCGGCGAAGGGGCAGCCCCGCCGTCAGTTCCTCGACTGCATCCAGCCGATCCTCGATCGCCGCGGCTTCACGCAACGGCTCGAGGATCCACCGCCGGAGCATGCGGGCCCCCATCGGGGTCGCCGTTCGGTCGAGCACGCTCAGCAGCGTCGCCTCTCGCCCACCCCCGTGGCTGTTTCGCACGAGCTCCAGCGACCGCTGTGTCACCGAATCCAGCACCATGGTCTCGCGGGAGAATCGCACCGACAACCCGTGGAGATGAGCGACAGCGTTCTTTTGGGTGTCGCGGAGATATTGCAGGAGCGCCCCGGCGCACCCCACGCCGAGGGGGAACGCCTCCGCTCCGAACCCCTCGAGCGACTGCACGCGGAAGTGGTCGCAGAGAAGGCGCGTCGATCGTTCCGTTTCGAAGTCGCTGTCGGGCAGGCGCGTGACGGCGAAGTCGCGCTCGGCGAGGAGGGGCTGGAGCGCGGCGGCGTCGAGTGTCTCCGGCAGCAGGACCTCGCGCGGCTCGAGCCGGGCCAGCTCCGTCAGGAGTTCCTCCTCCGCCTGCGACGAGGCGATTTCCGTCAGGCCGAAGTGCCCCGTGGAGACGTCGGCAACGGAGACCCCCCAAACGCCCCGGCCCGACCTGGTCAGGCACACCAGATAGTTGTTGGCGCGATCCTCCAGGATGCCTTCCTCGAGGGCCGTGCCCGGCGTCACGACGCGGACGACTTCCCGCGCTACGAGGCCTTTGGCCTTTTTAGGGTCCTCGGTCTGCTCCGCAATGGCCACCCGCTTGCCCGCGCGGACCAGCTTCGCAAGGTAGGTCTCGATTGCGTGGTAGGGCACGCCGGCCATCGCCACCATGCCATCGGCTCCCGCGGCCTTGCGGGTCACGATGATGTTCAGGACGCGGCCCGCTTCCTCCGCGTCCTCCGCGTAGGTCTCGTAGAAATCACCACATCGAAAGAGAAGGAGGGTCCCCGGATGGGCTTCCTTCAGCTCCCAGTACTGGCGCATCATGGGGGTGCGCGCCCCCTCGCTCCGTTGGGCAAGAGATGGCGCGGGCGGCTTGCGAGTCAACTTCTCAGCGCCTCGACCTTCTCCAGCACGTCGCGGTAACCTGCGTCCACATTGCACAGATCCTTGAAGATTCTTTCCGCCCGGCTGAATTGCTTCGCCTCAAGGAACAGCTCGCCGATCTGGTAGAGAATGTCCATGACGGTGGCGAGTTCCTCCCGGTTCTCCTCCCTCGGCGAGATGCTGATGGTGCGGAGCGTTTCCTGGCAGAGGTCGTCCAAGCGCTTGCGCATATACGCCAGGGCGAGCTTGGCGGTGCAGCGGCGCGAGAACAGGGGCTCTTCGGCGCATCTCCCCGCCCTCTGGTAGTAGGTGATGGCGTCGCCGTGGTTCTCCATGCCGGAGGCGAGGTCGCCGAGTTGCTCGAGGGTTTCCGCCCCCCCGTTGCCGGCGTCCAGCTCGGCCTTGAGCACGTCGAACCGGCGACGCCCCAGGGCCATGTCCACGCGGCGCTTGAACGCGCGGGTCTCCTTGTCGCCAGGGGCGATCAGCTCGAGGCGCTTGAGAAAGTCCGCCGCGTCCTCGACCTGTTCCGACTCGATCGCCAGTGGCAGCGCCTGGCGGAGCAGGTCCGCGTCCTCGGGATTTTCCGCGAGCAGGTCAATGATATGGCCACGGGCGTTGTTGTAGTCGCGCAGGGAGAGATACGCCTTGGCGAGGGCCTCGGTGATCTCGCGGGTTTTCTCGCCCCCGTGGCTTAGGTACAGCGAGTAGCTGTGGACCATGTCGGTCGAGCGGCCATGGCGCGCGGAGAGATCGCCCAGATAGCGCAGCGTGCCCAGGTGGTGTGGCGACCGGCGGAGAATCTTCTGGCTGCCGTCCCGCGCCGTCATCACCGGGTCCATCGACCGGCCTTCCATCACCCGGATCACCTTCAGCGTGCGGTCGAACAGCCGTCTGTCCGCGAGCCGGTCCGCGAGATAGTTCAGGACGGTGAAGGGTACGTCGGGGGTTTTCGAGTAGGCCTCGAGCATCGCGATGATCTCGTCGAAGGCGTCGGGGTGCTTGTCGAGGACGCGGTCGCTGATGGCGAGGACCTTCTCCGCGTGGCCGCCATCGATGAGCTTTTGCAGGGCCCGTTTCTGGAGGGGCAGGTTCTCCGGTTCCG
>CAYQTO010000223.1:0-3592 GCA_964420455.1 uncultured Candidatus Sumerlaeota bacterium
GGCACGTACCGGATGGAGGAGCGGGACGCGGCGGTGGAGTGGCTGGCGGGGCGGCCGGTGCTTCCGGGGTCGACGCGGGAGGAGGTGGCGCGGCTTCTGCGCGAGCGGGGCGGGCGGGAGGAGTTGCTCCGGACGGTGACGCGCAACGCCGGTGGGCCCTCCTGGCAAACCGTCTATACGCGGTACGAGGATGCCTGGTGGGGGAACGAGCGCCTTGGGAAGTGGATGCCCCGGCTCCGGGGGGCGGCGGCCCGCAACCCCTTCCACCAGGTGGCACGGCTGCGGCTGGTTGAGTCCCTGCCTGTCTATACAGTCGAGGCGCGAGGACACGCCGGGGCCCTGCGGCGCATCACCGACGCACATTTCGACCATGCGCTGTACCTGGCGGAGGTGCATCCGGAGCTGGTGCCCATTCTGGCGCTGCAATGGCGATGGGCGTTGGCGCATCGGGCGGACCTGGCGTGGCGGCTTGGGGATGTGGAGGACCTGGGGCGGACGGTGGCGATCGCGCGGCGGGTGGCGGGGGAGGACGTCGCGGCGGGACTCACGGAGCGGCTGGAGTGGCTCAAGAAATGGGAGCGCCGGCGACGCGAAGGGCCGGGCTCGGTGGCGCATCCGTCGGGGCTCGAGACGACGGCGACGGTCATTCCGGAGGAGGCTCTGCGCCAGGTGCGTGCGGAATGGCTCCGGCGCGAGGCCGGATGGGGGGTGTTCGAGGCGCCGGTGGACGAGGCTTTGCCGGGGTGGCGGTGGTCCGAATCGCGGATCGCCATGGCGCCGCTCGATGGCCCGCTGGAACCGGGGCGATACTACGTGAACGTGCGTGGGCTGCGATTCGGAACGGAGAGCCTCCGGCCGACGGTGACGTTGGAATTCCTTGGGGAGGAAGACCGCGCGTTTCCCACGATCGGCACGGAGTACTTTCACCTGGTGGTGCCGCTGCGGGTATCGGAGCGGCGGGAGCGGCCGGTTGTGCGCTTTCATTGCCGGCTGGATGCGCCGGCGGACATCGAGGAGGAGAGCGTCGACGAGCGGCTGCTCGGATTCCTGCTCAGCGACCTGTGGGTGACGCCGGTTCCCGCCCTTCCGGGAGAATGAACATGGCGTCGCCGTAGGAGTAGAAGCGGTATCGGTGTTCGATTGCCTGCGTATATAAAGACAGCAGGCGTTCGCGGCCGACGAGGGCGGAGACGAGGAGGAGAAGGCTCGAGCGCGGCAGGTGGAAGTTGGTAATGAGGCCATCCACAACGCGAAAGGCATGGCCGGGTGCGATCATGAGGTTGGTGCGGGCGCGACGGGCGGGGAGAGAGCCGCAGGCCTCGCTCATGGCCGCCTCGAGGGTGCGCACGCTGGTGGTGCCGACGGCAATGACACGGCGGCCATCCAGACGGGCGCGGTTGATCGCCTCGGCGGTGGCGGGGGGCACCTCGTATTCCTCCGCGTGAAGGTGGAAGTCCTCCACGCGGCCGCCCTCGGGCATGGATTGAAAGGTGCCCGCACCCACGTGGAGGGTGACGAAGACGACATGGACACCGTCGGCGCGAAGTTGGTCGAGGAGTTCGCTGGTGAAGTGAAGTCCGGCGGTGGGTGCGGCGACGGAGCCGTCCTCGCGGGCGTAGACGGTCTGGTAGCGCTCGCGGTCGAGGGCGTCGTCGAGGGATTGGCGATCCGCCGCGGGGTCGTGCTGCTGGCGTTGGCGAAGGATATAGGGAGGGAGGGGCATGTGGCCGTGGCGACGGAGCAGCTCGTGGGTGGGAGCGTCGCCATGGACGGAGACGAGGCGTTCGCCGCCATCGCGTTCCTGATGAACGACGAGGTGGAAGGCGTCGCCCGCGACGTCGAGTCGTTCGCCGGGGTGGATCTTCCTGGCGGGGCGGACGAGGGCGGACCAGCATTCGCGGCCGTCGTGGGGCTCGGGCTGGAGGAGGAGGACCTCGACGCGGCCGCCGGTGGCCCTGGTGGCGTAGAGGCGTGCGGGGACGACGCGGGAATCGTTGAGGACGAGGACGTCGCCGGGGCGCAGGTGGCGGCGGATGTCGTGGAAGTGCTCGTGGAGGGGAGGGGTGCCGGGGTCGCGGGGGACGACCATGAGGCGGGAGTGGTCGCGGCGCTCCGCCGGGCGGGCGGCGATGAGCTCCTCCGGGAGTGTATAGACGAAGTCCTCTACGTCCACGGGCGACGGCTCAGGACCGGACCGCGAGCCGGGCCATGGCGCCGATGCCGGACCAGCTGTACTCGACCGCCTTGCCGTGGAAGCAGCCATGGGTGCAGTGGCAGCCGGTGATCTGGCGGCGGCGTTCGTCGGCAGCGTCGGAGTGCCAGAGGGCGTCGAAGTCATGGTCGAAGTCGGCGAGGTTGGCGAAGGGGAGGGTGAACTCGCAGTGGGCGACGTCGCCGTTGCTGTAGACGACGCCGACGGCCTGGCCTGCGGTCACGCAGGGGTACTGCTCCTGGCCGGTGCGGATCATCTCGAGGGTGGCGAGGGTGTGTATACGGAAGGGGTCGGCGCGAAAGGGGGACCGGGCGTTGATGCGGCGGAGGTCGGCGGCGATCTGGTCGAAGGCCTCGACAGGGGGAAGCTGCATGGCCTTGGGGCCGACCCCCTGCTCCTTGATTTCCTCGGGGATGTTCCAGGCGGTCCTGTCAACGTCGCGGACGATTTCGAAGCCCTGGTAAAGGTCGGGGCCGACCTGGTCCTGGAGGAGGCGGTTCAACTCGTCGATTTCCTTGTGGTTGTCGTCGTTGATGACGGTAAGGACGACGGCTGCGAGGCCGGGGTATTGGGCGCGGAGAGGCCAGACAGCCCTGAGGGTTTCGAGGACCTTGCGGAAATTGCCGGGGACGCCGCGGATGCGGTCGTGGGTTTCCTCGAGCCCGTCGAGTGAGAGCTGGAGTTCGAGGCCGGTCTCCGGGTGCGCCTTCTTGAAGTCCCGGGCGAGGCGGACGATTTTCTCGGGAAAGAGGCCGTTGGTGTTGATCTTGACGGTGCCCACCTTGCGGCGGGAGGCGAACTCGCCAAGGACCTCGAGGAGGTCCTTGCGGAGCGTGGGTTCGCCCCCGGTGGCGACGATGCTTTCGACGACGGGCATGGTCTCGGCGAGGCGGTCGTACCGCTCGCGGGTCATCTCCGGGATGCCAATGTTCAGATCCTCCCAGCAGAAGCAGTGGGAGCACTTGGCGTTGCAGCGCATGGTGACGTAAAGGAGGAGGGTCTCGAGGGGGTAGAGGCCCGTGCGGCGCTTGACGGCCTTGTTGTGGACGAGCTTGCGAACGCCGTTGGCGAGGATCTGTCGGTCGATGGGACGCACGGGCGGGATGCTCACGGGCGGGGAGGATGGGGGGCAAGGATGCACGGTTGGTGCCACCCGATGGTGGAGGAAGACGGGCGGGATGATGTCTGTCAAGGGTGCGGCGGGTCGGATTTCTCGCCGTGAGGGAAGGGGAGATGATGGGTTCGGTGCTTGACGAGGCAGGAGTTCACTCGAAGCGAAGGACGAGGGTGTCGCGGGAACCGGGGGCGATGTCGATGACCTCGAGGAGGTCGGTGCCGTCGACGTCGTTGTGAGAGGTGAGGGCGTAGGAGCCGCTGGGG
>CAYQTO010000224.1:0-3559 GCA_964420455.1 uncultured Candidatus Sumerlaeota bacterium
AGTGTCGGTGACCGCCAGCCTCAACAGGGTCGTGCCCGCCTCCTGAAGGAGGGGCACCGCGGCGGGGGAGTGGCTAGCGCGAGTTCGTCCCGCCGACGATTTCGCCGATGCCGAAGGGGCCTTCCGGTAGCGCCACGATCTTGCACCGCTGCCCGTGGCTTTCCATCGCTCCCAGAATCGCCTCGTTCATGTCGTGGCTCGGCGTGAGGCCAATCCCCCATATCAGGTCCTCGTCGAGGTCCGTGTTGTAGAGGATGATCTCGTGGTCCTGGAGGATGGTGTAAAGCTTCTGGGCCTTCCAGGTGGTGGGGGACTGGTCGCGGGTGCGGCTCAGGGTGGCGAGTGCTTCCTTGATTGTCCGGTGGGCCCGCAGCAGTTCGGTGAACTCCTCGTTCCCCAGCCCGTTGCCGAGGGCCGCCGCCACCACGATGGTTCCATCGTGCTTGAGAACCGCCTCGGCGGAACTGAGCGTCTCGATCAGGGCATCCAGAGTGCCGTCGTAGGGGTGCCCGCCGCCGCTGGTGACCACGATGTCCATCGGCTCCTTGACCGGGAGGCGCATGGAGTCGAGGAGGTGGTTCATCGCCTCGAAGTGCGACTTCCCAAAGTGGCCGGCGAAGACCTTGTGAATGGCCCCATCCAGGGTGAGGATGGCGGACACGGCGAGGTCGCAACCGGCTGCATTGGTCGCCTCGACCCCCGTCATGTGGAAGGGATTGTCCCGGTAGTGGCCAAAGCGGGCATTGCGGTCCGCAATGTGATTAAAGTCATACATCGAACGGATGGTGGTTGAACCAGCCAGACCGGGCATAATCAGGGAGCGACCTCCGCTGAAGCCGAACAACAGATCGGGCTTCACGGCCCCGAGCAGCACCTTGAGGTCCGCCTCGACGTACGTTTTGTTCAAGAGGAGAGGAATCTTGCGTGACGTGGTGCCGAGGTCCACGAGGTTGGTTTCGTCCTCGGGCCGGTGAATCATCACGCGGTAGTGGGCCATGAGGGCGGGGTCGATCAGGCGCTCGAGATCCTTCTCGCCGTGGGGCTCCCACAGCCGGTTGGTGATGAGGATGGTGAAGTCCTCGGGCTTGAGGTCCGAGGCGTCCTCGATAATCTCGAGCAGGTTGCCGAGCAGTTCGCTGCCGAGGATGGGGCTCTCGGAATCGACGGCGACGACGCAGTTCTTCTTGCCGGCGCAAATCTCGGCCAGTCCGTGGTCCGCCATGGCGGTCAGGACAGCGTGGAGTTCCGCGTAAGGATCGGGGCAGGGATCGAGCCGACGTGGCCGGTAGCACCGGCCGTTTATCCAGTTATCCGGCACGTCTATGGGGATTTCTCGGGTGCCGTAAGCTAGATTGATGTGCATCGGCCGTGGGGGGAGCGGAGGTTCGGTTTCGTTGAGCGCGTGAAAGCTTACGCGGCGCGCGAACCCGCGGGTCAATGGCGGAGAAAGCCCCCTCAGCCTCCAAATACGAGCTGCCGTGCCTGCAAGGCTCCATACTTCACGTAGTTCGTGAACTCCCGCCCCGACCGCGCTTGTCTCAACGTGCGGAAGATGAACAGAGGACGCATGTAGAACTTGCGCAGGCATTCCGAGCGGATGGAGGCCAGCTCCTCCACCGAGAGGTGGCGCGTCGGCATCGCCGGCAGGCCGTAGGCCTCGCGGGGAATTTCCCCATCCTTCAACAGCCCCTTCTCCACCGCCTCGAGGTAGAGCGGAGTCCCGGGGAACGGATACGGGTAGAAGATTTCAAGGAAGTCCGGGTCGAGCCGCTTGGCGAACTCGATATCTGCCGCAATGGTTTCCCGCGTGTCCTCCGGCAGGCCCACAAGGATGTAGATGGACCTCTTGATGCCGGCCTCGCGAGTGATACCCAGGGCATATTCCGCCTGCTCAACGGTGGCCTTCTTGTTGATCGCCTCGAGCGCCTCGTTCGTTCCCTTTTCCACCCCGAAGGCGATCAGCCAGCAGCCCGCTTCCTTCATCGCCGCCAGCACGTCCGGGTTCAGGGTGTCCACGCGCGAGTTGCACGCCCATTCGATGTCGAGCCCTTCCTCGACGATCCGCGCACAAAGCTGCTTCACCCATTTCTTGTTCTGGGTGAACAGGTCGCTGCGGAACAAAAAATTCCTGATTCCGAACCGGTCGACACATTCCCGGATTTCCCCAATCACGTTCTCCACGCTGCGATAGCGGTTCTTGAGGCCGCTGACCTGGTTGGCGAGGCAGTAGGTGCAGGAAAACGGGCACCCGCGATTGGTGATGATCGTTGTCTGAAGCTGGTCCGTGTCCGGCCGGAGGTAGAGCCGATTGTTGGTCAGATGGCGGGCGGGGTAGGGGATTGTGTCGAGATCGTTGGGGCGGGGTCGGCTGGCGTTGCGGATCACCTCCCGGCCCTTGCGCCAGGTCAGCCCGGGGATCTCCGCCAGGGGCTTCTCCCCCTTGGCGATCTCAAGGCACGTTTCCTCGTACTCGCCGCGCAAAACAATGTCGAGTGTCCGGCATTTCTCCATCGTGTCGATGTCGAGTGTGTTGAAGTGGGCCCCCTTGGCGATGGTGACGATCTCGCGGTTGATGCGTTTGGCCAGCTTTGTCGCCTTGAGGTCTTTCTCGAGGGAGGGCGTCGTGATGCTCAGGACAATGTGCGAGGGATCAAAGCGGCGGATGTCGGCCTCGAGGCGCTTCCAGCCCCACTCTTCACCCGGATAGTCCACCAGCTTGCACTCGAAGCCCCCCTTCTCAAATGACGCCGCCGCATACATCAGGTCGATTGGAGGCCGCAGGGCGACCGTCTTCAGGCGGTCGATCGGCGTCTGGCACCGGTCCTCGCGGATATAGCGCCCTGTGGGCGGAACGATCAGAAGGGCGCGACGCTTGGCGGCGGATGAGGTCGGGATCATGGGCTGGGGAGAAAGTACCGGGTGGCAGTGGTGGATGGGATGAACCATGGCGATGGCAGGTACCGAAGGGAAGCAAATAGCGAGGCAAGAGCCCCAGTTGCGTCAAGGGCTAGCGGCCTCACTCGTTGGGAGAGGGTGGAGAAAGACCGAGGAGGGGAGCCTCAGCGGTCCCCGGGTTTCCCCCAGTCTTTTGTTCGTTAAATATATATTTAATACAAAACCCCTGAATCCCCTTGCTGCGGTGCCCTCGGCCCCACCACCTGCCGCTATGGACCTGCGCAATGCCCTCAGCGCCTATGTGGCTCATCTCCGAAACGAGCGGGCACTCGCCCCTCGCACCATCGAGGCGTACCGGCTCGAGCTCGAACGGCTCATCGCCCGCCTCGAAGAATCCGGCGTCACCCTTCCTGGCTACGTGGATTCCTATGTCCTCAAGGATTATGTCGCTTCGCTGAAGGAAGAGTCGAGCCTTGGGCCGGCGGCCACCGGGCGGACCATTTCCACGATCAGAGGATTCTTTCGCTGGCTTTTCGACGAGGGGCGGATTGATCCTGATCCATCGGCGAAGCTGCGCCGGCCCAGGCGGGGCCGGAAGCTCCCTATCCACCTGGACCCGGTGGATGCCGCCCGCCTCCTCGCGCTCCCCCAAGACCCCGACGAC
>CAYQTO010000225.1:0-3546 GCA_964420455.1 uncultured Candidatus Sumerlaeota bacterium
TTGGACGACGGGGGATCGATGGTGCCGGTGAGGGGATGGCGGGCGGGGTGCACGTGGGCGATCATGGGAAGGGGGCCGGGCGTGGGCTGGGGGGGAAGCAAGCGAAAGGGCGGCGGCGAGGCGAGAGAAAAGGCGTGCCTTGGTAAAGGAGGACAAGGCAGGTAGGAGGGCATTCAGGCCATCGACGGGAGAAACGGGGTACGATGAAGATCAAGGTGACGTCGAAACCGCTGGGGGATGTGAAGGCGGATGCGCTGGTGGTCATCCATGAGGAACTGGGGCTGCTGGCGGAAACAGAGAAGGCCGGGCTGAAAGCGCATCTGGAGACGTTCGCGCGCGACGTTGCGGAGAAGCGGACGCGGGCGGAGTGGTTCTGCACGCTCGAGAAAGACACGGGCGTGGCCACCCGCCACCTGTTGCTGGAGAGCGTGACCTTCACCTCGTACGCGCCGCACGACGAACCGCTGAAGATGACAGCGGCACGGGCGGTGGGAACGTGCCGGAAGTACAGCCTGACGCACCTGGCGGTGGCGGTCCATCACGAGTTGGCGGAGGACAAGGCGGCGGCGATCCTGGAGGGCATTGTGCTGGGTGACTTTCAGGATACGCGTTTCAAGGGCCAGAGGGAGGGAGAGGAGAAGTCGCGCAAGCTGGCGCTGACATTCGTGGTGCCGAAGGGCCGGGAGGTGGCGGTGCGCCAGCGGCTGGACCGCGTGCTGACAATTGCCAGTGCGCAGAACACCGCCCGCGAACTGGTCAATGCGCCGCACCACGTACTGACTCCGGAGGCGATGGCGGCGCACGCCCGCAAGCTGGGTCGAAGCCTTGGGCTCCAGGTGAGCGTGATCGACGAGAAGGGGATGAAGAGGGAAGGCTTTCAACCAACGTTCCAGGTGGGACGGGGGAGCGAGTACCCGCCGCGGCTGATCGTGGTACGGTACCGGCCGAAGAAGGCGAGGGTGAAGACGCACGTGGCTCTCGTGGGCAAGGGGATGACCTTCGACAGCGGGGGGCTGAACATCAAGGGGCCCACGATGCACTGGATGAATTACGACATGGCGGGGGCTGCGGCGGTGTTGGGCGCCGTGGAGGCAGTGGCGCGGCTGGGGCTGCCGATCCGGGTGACGGGCGTGGTTGCGGCGGCGCACAACGCGGTGGACGGGGCGGCGTACCACCCGGGGGCCATCCTGACGGCAAAGAATGGCAAGACGATCTATGTGGACAACACGGACGCGGAGGGGCGCCTCGTGCTGACGGACGCGCTGTGGCTGGCGGGGCGGGAACGGGCGGACGTGATCATGGACTTCGCGACACTGACCGGGGCTGTATCGATGGCCCTCGGCGACATCTATGCAGGGCTGTTTACGGACGACGAGGTCTTGCGCAACCTGCTGCTGGAGGCGGGGCAAAACTGCGGCGAGGAGCTCTGGCCGCTGCCCCTCTGCCGCGAGCTGGAGTCGTCGCTGAACCACCACCTGGCGGATATCGCGAACCGGGCCAAGGACCGAAAGGCGGGGGCAACGCACGCGGCGAATTTCCTCAAGCAGTTCGTGCCAGACGGAGCGCGATGGGCCCATGTGGACATCGCCGGGGTGGCGCGCGCAGAATCGAGCAACCGGTACTTTGGCGTGGGAGGAACGGGCTTCGGCGTGCGCCTGTGTGTGGAGGCGCTGCGGCTGATGGTGGAACATCCGGAGGGCGCGGGACGCCGAACCGGCTAGAGCCGCAGGAGCGGTGCGGGCGAGCGTGGCTGCGGAACCACCGGCAGGTGTCTATAAAGACAGACGCGGGATCATTTGCCCTTTTTTGGGGACGCCTTCTTGCGGGGCGACGGCTTCTTGGCGCCCCCCTTCTTGGCGGCGAGGAGTTCCACGGCTTTTTCCATGGTAACGTCGTCGGGCGCGAGACCCTTGGGGAGCGTGGCGTTCTTCTTTCCGTCGGAGACGTAGGGCCCGTAGCGACCCTCCAGCACCTGCAGCTTTGCGCCGTCGTGCTCGCCAAGTTCCTTGAGGACGGTCTTGGCCGCGGTGCCACGCCGACCGGCGCCCTTCGGTTCCGCGAGGAGTTCCAGTGCACGCTCGAGAGTGACGGTGTTTGGATCGTCGCCGGCGCGCAGCGACCGGTTGTCCTTGCCGTGGGCGACGTACGGGCCAAAGCGCCCCTTGTTGACGAGGACCGCTTCGCCGGTTTCCGGGTGCCTGCCAAGGTCGCGGGGAAAGGACAGGAGCTGGAGTGCCTGCTCGAGGGTGACGGTTTCGAGGGTCATGCCTTTTTCGAGGCTGGCGCGCTTGGGCTTGGTCTTCGTCTTGTCGTCCTCGTCGGGGGCCTCGCCGAGCTGCACGTAAGGACCGAAGCGGCCGATGGTGGCGTAGACGGCCTGGCCGGTGGCGGGGTCCGTGCCGAGAACGCGGGGCCCCTCCTGCTTGTGGTTCAGGATGTCGAGGGCCTTGTCCAGGGTGAGTTCCTCGGGGGCGATGGTCTCGGGGACGTCAGCGTTGGTGGCGTTCCCGTTCTCGCCACGCTGGAGGAAGGGGCCGTACTTGCCGACGCGCAGGCGGATCGGCTCGCCGGTGTCGGGATCGGAGCCGAGGGCGATCGTGGGAAACTCGATCGTCTTGACCTTGCTTTCGACGAGGGATTCGAGCCCCGGGTGGCCATTCGATCCCCGGTAGAACCGGCTTACATAGTCGACCCAGTCCATCTTGCCCTCGGCGATGACGTCGAGCTCCTCCTCGAGGTTCGCCGTGAAGCGTATATCGATATACTCGGGGAAGTGGGTCTTGAGGAGATGGACGACGACGAGGGCGGTGAAGGTGGGGATGAGCTGGCGTGACTTGCCGAGGTAGACGTAGCCGCGGTCCTGGATGGTGGAGATGATGGAGGCGTAGGTGGAAGGGCGGCCGATGGATTCCTCCTCGAGCTTTTTGACGAGGGAGGCCTCGGTATAGCGGGCGGGGGGATTGGTGGTGCTGCGGCGCGATTCGAGATTGGCGAGGAGAACGGGGGCTTTGTCCACGGCCCGGTCGCCTTCGGCGGGGATGGACTGGCCGGGTTGGAGGTCGGGCAGGATCACCTCCTGGTCACCGATCTCGGCAGAGGGGTCGTCGGAGCCCTCGACGTAGGCGCGGAGGAAGCCGGGAAAGAGGATCTTCTTGCCGCGGGCGTTGAAGGTGGCGGTGCCGGATTCCGAATCGGTGGCGGCGATGTCGACGGAGGTGCGGAGCAGGCGGGCGTCGGGCATCTGGGAGGCGAGGGTGCGCTTCCAGATAAGTTCGTAGAGGGCCAGGTCGTCGCGGTCGAGGTAGCGGGCGACGGCGCCGGGGAAGCGGGAGATCTCCGTCGGGCGGATCGCCTCGTGGGCTTCCTGGGCGTTGCGCTGCTTCGTCTTATAGACACGGGACCCCTTGGCATAGTCGTCGCCGAAGTTTTTGCGGATAACGGCCTGCGCGTCGTTGAGCGCCTTCTGGCTGAGTGTGGTGGAGTCGGTGCGCATGTAGGTGATGAGGCCGACGCGTTCGTTGCCGCCCAGGTCGACGCCTTCGTAGA
>CAYQTO010000226.1:0-3536 GCA_964420455.1 uncultured Candidatus Sumerlaeota bacterium
TGGTTCGCGGTCAGACGGACGACGGGGCGATCGAGCGCGTGCGTTCGCTGATCGTGAACACGCGGACGCGCATCGCCGAGTTGAACGCCCGCAAGATCGACCTGACGCGCCAGCTCGAGGCCGCCCGCGAGGAGCTGCTCGTCAGCCGCGAGGCCCTCGCCGACTATCGGGAAATCCTGGTCAACCTGGGTGCCGACGGCCGCCGTATCGAGGACTCACTCGACGCGGACTCCTCCGGCGATTTGTCCATTCTCAGCCGTCCCATCGTGCCCGAGGTCCCTGTCTCCCCACCCCGGCCCCTCTACACAGCGATGGTGGCGATCCTTCTCATCGGGGTGCTGCTCGTGGCGCTGATTGTCGAATTCTACGTGCGGGCCGCCCTCCGCGAGGAGTAGCTCCCCGCGCCCGGTCGCCCCGGCGCCCTTCTTGCACCTTCGGTTGAACATGGTCGGCGCGCCCGTTTCGAACATTACGGAGTTTGTTGAGATCCTCAGCCGCGAGGGGGCCCTCGCGGTTGTCGATGCTCCTGTCTCCGCCGACCAGGAAATCGCGGAAATCCACCGCCGGGTTATCGCCGCCGACGGCCCTGCCCTCCTCTTCACCAACGTGGAAGGGAGCGATTTCCCCGTTGTGACCAACCTTTTCGGCACGCTTGCGCGGACGGAGCGTGCCTTCGGGAAAAGGCCCCAGAAGTTCGTCGCCGATGCGGCGCGGTTCGCCATGGAGGCGCTCCCTCCAACGCCGGCCAAGCTGTGGGAGTTCCGCCACCTGGGATTCCAGGCCCTCCGTATCGGAATGCGGCGCCGTGGCCGCGGGCCCGTAACGGAGGTCGTCGAAAAGCCCCGCCTCACCCGGCTGCCACTGCTCAAACTGTGGCCCGAGGACGGAGGCCACTTCATCACCCTGCCCCTTGTCTATACGGAGCATCTCGAAAAGAAGAAGCCAAACCTCGGGATGTACCGCATCCAGCGGTATTCGGACCGGGAGACGGGCATTCATTGGCAGATCGGCAAGGGGGGCGGCTTTCATTATCACGAGGCGGAGGCGCGGGGCGAGGCGCTGCCCCTGACGATCTTTGTCGGTGGTCCGCCGGCCTTGATTCTTTCGGCGATCGCCCCCTTGCCCGAGGACGTGCCCGAGATGGTCCTCGCCTCGCTTCTGCTTGGGCGGCGCCTGGGGCTTTGCCGCAATCCGGCCGGGCCGCACCCGCTCGTGTCCGAGGCCGAATTCGCCCTCGTCGGACGCGTCCCCCCGCGCAAGCGCCGCCCCGAGGGACCCTTTGGCGACCACTACGGCTACTACTCCCTCCGCCATGATTATCCGGTCTTCCAGTGTCGCGCTGTCTGCCGCCGAAAAAAGGCGATCTGGCCCGCCACCGTCGTTGGGAAGCCCCGCCAGGAAGACTTTTACATCGGCGACTACCTTCAGGAACTCCTCAGCCCACTTTTCCCGCTCGTGATGCCGTCGGTCGTTGACCTGTGGTCCTATGGCGAGACGGGGTTCCACGCGCTCGCAGCCGCCGTCGTCAAGGATCGCTACCCACGGGAAGCACTCCAGTCCGCCTTCCGGATTCTCGGCGAAGGGCAACTCTCCCTCACCAAGTTCCTCCTCCTTACGGACACGGCCCAAGACCTGAAGGACTTTCCCCGGTTCCTCGAGCACCTCCTCGCCCGGGTGAACTGGGAGACGGACCTGTATATCTTCAGCAACCTGTCGATGGATAGCCTCGACTATACAGGCCCCGAGGTAAACAAAGGTTCGAAGGGCGTTATCGTCGGGCTGGGCGCTGCGGTTCGCGACTTGCCTGGCGAGTTCCATGGCGACTTGCCAGCAGGACTCCACGCGGCGAGGCCCTTCTGTCGTGGTTGTCTCGTTGTGGAGGGCTCCGCCTACTCGGATGATCCCGGCCAGGCCGGCGAAGTTGCCCGCCTCGACGCGTTCTCACACTGGCCGCTGGTCATCCTCTGTGACGACATTGCGAAGGCGACGCGGTCGACGCCGCGATTCCTTTGGACGGTGTTCACGCGTTTCGAGCCGGCCGCCGACATGCACGCACGGGAGGTCCGCCTCATCCGTGGCCATCCATCCTACACGGGCCCGATCGTGATCGATGCCCGGGTAAAGCCGTGGTACCCGACGGAAGTGTTCGCCGCGCCGGAGGTGTCCAGAAAAGTGACTGATCGCTGGAAAGAGTATTTCCCTGGGGGAATGGAAATGGGCAGCAGCGACGACGCCCACCTGTAGTGGAATCCCCCTTTCGCTCTGGGCGGAGGTCCGCGTCAGGGATGGCCCCCGGTTGGCGGGGGGCGTTCCGCCCGACTTTTCCCTTGCAAAATCAGTGGCCCACGGGCTTGTTGGCCGGGTTTGCAGGTGTGGAGAAAGCTCCCGAGGCTGCTGGACTCCCCGCACCGAGTCCCCAGCCCTAAGGCGATTGATGCGAATTATCGCGACGTTGCCCACGTACAACGAAGCGGAGAACATCGATTCCTTGATCCCGGCGCTATTGAGGACCTCGCGAGTCCTTGAAGTGCTGGTGATTGACGACGATTCTCCCGACGGGACGTGGAGGCGGGCTGCCGACCTGGCCGAGCGTGACCCCCGGGTTCACCTCCTGCACCGCAGGGGGGAACGAGGCCGGGGCTCCGCAGGAGTGGCCGGCTTTCAAAGGGCGTTGGAACTTGGGGCGGATCTCGTCGTGGAAATGGATGCAGATTGGTCCCATCACCCCCGGCATATCCGGTCGATGCTGAAAGCGACATCCCGTGCTGACGTGGTCATCGGCAGCCGGCTGGTGCCCGGTGGGGGGGAAACGGGTCGCCCGGCGCATCGCCGCTGGATCACCCGACTCGCCAACCTGTACATCCAACTCACCTTGGGCCTTTCCATCGCCGATTGCACCTCGGGCTTCCGGGTGTTCCGGCGCTGGGTCCTCGAGCGCATCAACTGGGGGCGGATTCACTGCAACGGCCCCGCCATCGTCCAGGAACTGCTCGTTTCGGCCCGCGCCCTCGGCGCCCGTTTTCGGGAAGTTCCCATCCTCTTCGAGGAGCGACGGGCAGGCACCTCCACTCTCAATTCCCAAATCCTCATCGCAGGCCTCCTGGCCCAGCCCCGCCTGGCCCTCGGTCCTGCCCCGGTGACGAGCTTATGATCCAACAACTTCAGTCCTTCCTGGCGGAAATCATCGATCCTTACGTGGGGGTGGCCGACGACGAACGACCCCTCGAAACCTACAGCCGGTTTATCGAACTTCTCCGCCAGCGCACCCGCGAGGCCAACCTGACCGGTATCCGCGACCCCAACGACATCGCCGTCCACGTCATCGGTGACGCCTTGGCGCCGCTCGAGACCGCGCCCCGGGACTATCTCGGCGAGCCCCCCGAAGAACTTCTGGACGTGGGCAGCGGCGCCGGCATCCCCGGCATCGTCTACGCCGTTCTCTGGCCCGAGACCAAGGTTGTCCTTCTCGAGTCCCAGAAAAAGCGGATCGAGTTTCTCCATGAGGCGGTCGAGGAGCTCGAGCTCGGCAACGTGGA
>CAYQTO010000227.1:0-3512 GCA_964420455.1 uncultured Candidatus Sumerlaeota bacterium
AGGGGGGCGGGGTCGGGGTGGGAGTCAGCGTGGGGGTGGGAGAGGGCGTCGGCGATGGGGTGATTGTTGGCGTGGGGCAGGGAAGGAGATTGGTGGTACCGGAAAGGCCGACGAGGACGGCGAGGTCTCCGCCGGAGTCGCGGAGCATGCCGCCGGGGCTGGTGGGATCGTCGTCGACGGCGAAGGAGAACCCACAGCCGGGATCGGAGCGGACCGTGAAGTGGAGGTCGAGAACGGGGTAGGGAAGGTTGCGGCCGGCGAGGGCGTCGTTCTCGGCGACGATGGAGGCGATGCCGCCATCAACGAGGGGCCCGCGGACGGCGCCGGTGAGCGTGGCGGTGGTGCGTGCGTCGAGACGAAGGCTGGCGTCAGGCCAGGAGACGCGGAGCTGGTGCGCATCCACGGGGGTAAGGAGGGATTCGACGGAGAGGCGGACGGTGCCGCTGGCCCCCGGTGCGTCGAGGCTTCCGGCAATGAGTTCAAGGCGAACGGTGGCCTCGATGACGGGAAGAGCGCGAGCGGCAGTGGCGCCGCACAGGATCGGCACCAGCCACAGGACCAGCGGGAGAACGCGGGAAGCAGCGAGGAAAGGTCGGTTCAGCTTCACGCGGAAAAGGATGAGGCGCATCCCGAGACGTGTCAAAGCGGGTGATGGGTGAAGGGATGTGGGGACGGGTCGGGGAAAAAAGTGCGAGGTCCCGGGGGGGGACCCGAGACCTCGCGGGGGGAGGGGAGGAAGGATGTTGGTTGGGGAGGGAGGTTACTTCTTCTTGGGAGGAAGGATGGCGTCTTTGGCGGCCTTGGCGACGCGGAACTTGAGGGCCTTGGAAGCCTTGATGTTGATGACTTCACCGGTCTGGGGGTTGCGGCCCTTGCGCGCCTTGCGGTGGGTGACGACCAGCTTGCCGAAGCCGGGGAGGGTGAAGCCGTGGTCCTTCTTGGCTTCCTTGTAGGCGACGTTCTGGAGCTCTTCGAAGAGTTCGGAGACCTTCTTCTTGGGGATCTCGGTTTGCTCGGCGAGGTGGGCGATGAGCTGGGTCTTGGTGAGGGGTTTGGTTTCCTTCTTCGTCGCCATGTGAATCTCCTGTCTGCGGGAAATGGGGAAAGGTGAGGCTTTCCGTGGTGCGGTCGCAGGTTGTCTGTTGAAAATCTGATTGGAAAGAGGGGCAGCGGGAGTTGAGACGGTCAAACAAAAACGGCGGAAAAGTTGTGGAAAACGTTGTTTTTTGAGGTCAGGAGTGCTCGGAGCCGCTCTGGGAGCGGGTTCCGAGGATTTCCTGGAGGTGTTGACTGTCGACGAGGCCCTCGTCTTCCTCGGCGGGGAGCTGGCGGACGAGGCGCTCGTCGAGCGGGAGCATGACGGCGAAGACGGTGCCCACGCCCTCCTTGCTGTGGAGGCGAATGGCGCCGCGGTGGGCACGGATAATCCGATAGACAACCATGAGGCCAAGCCCGGTGCCGCCGAATTTGGTGGTGCGGTACGGCTCGAAGATGCGCAGGCGCTCGTCCTCGGGAATGCCAATGCCGTTGTCCTCGACCTCGATGAGAACGCGGTCGGTGCGGGCGCGGGTTCGCAGGACGATGCGCCCCTCGTCCTTGTCGATCGCCTCGACGGCGTTTTTCACGACGTTGAGGAGGGCCTGGTAAAGTTGCTCCCGGTCGAAGAGGAAGGGGGGCACCTCGGGATCGAGCTGGAGGGTGAGCTCGATGCCGCGGGCCGAGCAGTCGGGGCCGAAGAGTTCGCCGAGTGCCTCGAGAAGGGGATCGATGCGCTGGCGCTGGAGGTCGAGTCTGACGGGGCGCACGGCCTTGATGAAGTCGTCGACGACGCGGCGCAGGCGGTCGATCTCCTCAAGGATGACCGCGCTGGATTGCTCGATGCGGTGGGCGGTCTCGTCGTCGCATCCGCCGCCGCGATGCTCGCGCGCGGCCCGCAGGATCATCTGGGCGTGGATGCCCATGGAGTTGAGGGGGTTCTTGACCTCGTGGGCGACGCCAGCGGTCAGCGCCGCGAGGGACTCCATGTTCTCCATGCGCTGTTGTTCCTGGGCGCGACGGGCGGACTCGGTCCGGTCGCTGAGAATCCAGACCGAGTGGGTTTGGATCTGCGCGGCGTTTTCGATGGGCTTGATGGTGACCGCATACTCGACCGGCCCCTCCTCGCGGTCGAGTGCCACGCGGGCCTGGTCGACGGCGGTGCCGGATTCGGCGAACTCGCAGGCGAGCGTGCGGAGCGGCTCCTGCTTGAGGAGGTCCAGCAGCCGGAGGCCGTTGGCATCGCGCCGCACGCCGAGCAACGCCTTCGCCGCCTCGTTCATGTAGACAACACGCATGCCCTGCTCGGCGACGACGACGCCCTCGGTGATCGCGTTCAGGACGTTGGCGAGGAACTCGTTCTCGCGCATGAGGCTGGCCACGAAGGATTCCACCTGGGCGGAGTCGATCCGCTCGAGGTTCTTGAGGAACTTTCCCGCGAAGGAGCGTTCGGTGCCCATGGGTTCAGAGGCGCTCCGGTTGGCCGTTCAGTTTCGCTGGGCGGCGGGGTGCGCCTTGCCCCAGGCGGTGCCGGCGAGGGCCGCACGGAAGAGATCGTACTGGTGGCGGTCGACGCCCCACTGGCCGAGGATCGGTTCCCCCCCCTTGATGGACCCGTGGCAGTCGGACCCGCCGGTGCGCAGCGTCCCGCGGTCGAGGGCGATCTTGTTGAGCCGATCCGTCGCCGTGGCGTCCTGGGCCGAGTGCCAGACCTCGAACCCCGCGCACCCGGCCTCGAGCATCACGGGGATCAGGTCCTCGCGCTTTTCCAACGCCGGATGGGCCATCACGGCGATGCCTCCGGCGCCGCGGATAATGTCTATACAGGCGTGGGGATCAACCGTGAGCTTGGAAACAGCGGCAGGCTTGCCGTCGGCGAGAAACTTGTCGAAGGCCTCCTGGAAGTCGGCCACGTGGCCGGCGTCCACCAGGGCACGGGCGACGTGGGGCCGGCCGACCACGCCACCGTCGGCCTCGGCCATGACCTTGTCCATGTCCACGGGGGCCCCGGCTTCGGCGAGGCGGCGGCCGATCTCGCGGGCCCGGGACACACGTGCTTCCTGGAACCGCCGGCAGTGCTCGAGCAGGCCCGCGTCGTCTATACGCACGCCGTAGCCGAGCACATGGATCTCGCGCTTGCCCATGTAGCAGGTCAGCTCGGTGCCGGGGATGATCTCCACCCCGAGGCGTTCCCCGGCGGCCTGGGCCTCGGCCACGCCGGCGACCGTGTCGTGGTCCGTAAGGGCAAGGGCCTTGAGGCCGCGCTCGGCGGCGCGTTCGACCACGCGCGTTGGAGTGTCGGATCCATCGCTGGCGTTGGAATGACAGTGGAGGTCGGCGTGGATGGCGGTCATGGCGTTTCCTTCAGGTTCTTGTTCAGGTTGGCGACGAGTTGACGCAGGTCTCCGTCGGTCAGCAGGAAGCCGGCACTGAACTCGTACATCTGGCCGTTAACAAGGGTGATTCGGATGCGGCGG
>CAYQTO010000228.1:0-3512 GCA_964420455.1 uncultured Candidatus Sumerlaeota bacterium
TCCGCCCCCCCATCCCCCTGCCCCCGTACCCGGAACGCCCGCCCAACCCGTCCCCTGGCAGCAAACACCGGTCCCCGCGGACGCCACCCCGGAGCGCCGCGAGACCGTCGAGGAACGCTACGAACGCCTCCGCGAGGGGCGCTTCGCCGTCCTCCTTCCCGTCGGAAAGAAGATCCATCTCGATGTGGTGGCCACACTCGTCGGCGAGGTGGAAGGTCGCACCGAGTCCGACGCTAAAAAGCGCGTCCTGCGCCGCAAGGGCCTCGTCTTTGACCAGCTTACCCTCGAGCAGATGCTCGACCTTGTCCCTGCCGTGCGGAAGTCCCAGCAGGCGCTCACCTTCGTTCACGTGCCCACGGATCTGCGGATCGTTCACGCCCGCGAGATCCTTTCCGCCAGCCTTCATGACCCCGGCATCAAGATGAAGTCCGCCGAGGAATCCTTCAAGGTCCGCTGGAAGGAAATCCGGCTGATTACCTGTGGCGCGATGAATGGGGAATCGATGGTGACGGTGGTGGGCGGGGAACCGCTCCGCGAGTTTCATTTCATCGACGAGGAATTCGACCTTGAGGACCTGCTCCCGAGCGGCGCGGCGAACTACTTTGCCGCGGGGCTGAAGGAGTTTCTCGGCCTCCTGCGCGAACGCGCTCCGCAGGCCGCCATCAGCCAGACCGCCAACAGCATTCTCAAGGGCAAGGCCGACCACCCCCAACCCTTCGCCCACAGGGAAGAATACCGCAACTACTCGCACTGGCTGATCTTTACGGAGTTCGCCGAAGAGGTGAACGCCGTGGAATTGCTCGAAGCCAGCCAGGTGGCATCGAACTGGTAATCCTGCCCGCTCCGAGTCCGTGCCCGCACTCCTCGCCCTCCTGACCGAGCTGCTGGCATTCCTGCCGCTGGCGGCGGGGGCGTTTGCCGTGGCGTACGGCGGCACTGCGTTGTCGATCCGGCTCTCGAACCGCCTGAGCGTCCTCGACCACGCCAACGAGCGATCGAGCCACGAACATCCGACCCCGCGACTCGGTGGGCTCGGGCTCACGGCGGGACTCCTGCTCGTGCCGCTGGTGCTCTACCTCCAGCTGCGCCTTGGGGTAGAATTGCCGGCGTGGCTGCAGTTCAACGAGGCCGAGACCGCGTTCCTTACCGCCCCTCGCCTTTGGAGCCTCGCCGCCGGGCTCGCCGTGCTGTGTGGCCTCATGCTGGTCGACGATCTGCAGGGGATGCCCGCATGGACGAAGCTCGCGGCTCAGGTGGTCATTGCGGCGGGGACGGCTGCCTGCGGCTGGCGGTTTGAAAACCTCCACGTCCCCCCCATGGCGTCCCTTGTGGACCTGCACCCGCTTGTCGGCGGGGTCATCGCCACCGGCTGGCTTGTGTTGTTGATGAACGTGGTAAACTTCATGGATGGCATCAACGGCATCGCCGGGGTGTACGGGCGGACGGTGGCGATGGCGGTGTTTCTGGCCACGTTTCTGGTAGGTGGAGCGGAACCGCTGCTGGTGCCGACGGCGTGCCTTTTCGGGGCCTGCCTGGGCTACCTTCGGTGGAACCACCCGAGGGCGTTCACGTTCCTCGGGGACTGTGGCAGCCAGCCGCTGGGGTACTTCATCGGCCTGCTCGGCATTGCGGTGGCAACGGTTCCGACGAGTTTCCCGCTCCCCATTCTTGGGTATCTGGCGATCGTGGGTCTCTTCGTCTTCGACGTTGTCTATACGATCGGGCGGCGGGCCACGCGGGGCGAAAACCTCGCCCGCCCGCACCGCGAGCATCTCTACCAACGCCACCTGCTCGCCAGCGGCGGCAACCACGCGACAACTCTCGCCTTTGTGGACAACCACCTTTCCTTGATGGCAGCCGCCGGGGCCATCTACCTTTTCTTTGCGTTCGACCCGGGGCGTCCCGTCCTCCAGGTCATTCTCCTCGCCATCGCCATCGCCATCGCCGGCCACTACCTCCATCGCGTCCGGCAGCTCGAACACCCCCCCCGATGAAGTCCCTTACCGCGCTTCTCCTTCTAGCCACCCTGGTCGCTCCGCTTGCCGCCGATACGATCCTCCTGAGGAACGGACGGGAGATCGAGGGCCGGGTCCTCAGCGAGACCGACGAGTTTGTCCGCCTCGAAATCAGCGGTACCATCACCCGCCTGCCCCGCGACAACGTCGCCCAGATCTTTCGCGCCCCTGAGTGGGAAAACACGCTGCTTGACGCCGAGACCGCCTTCAAGCGGGGCGACGCCGTCAGCGCCATCGACCTGATCTTCCGTTCCCAGCGCGAGGGCGCGTCGCGCCACCATCTCGCCCGCTTTCTCGACGACCAGAATCCCCGCCTGATGGGCGCCATCACCGACGCCAACAGCGAGGAAACCCTCGGCATCCGCCGCTCGATCCGCGCCATTCTCAACGAGGATCTTGTCACGACCGGCGGGCTCTACCTCCAGGCGCGCAATCTTCACGACCTCGGCGATTGGGAGACCTCCGCCGCGCTGCTCGACAGGCTCCCCCTCGAGGCGGTCCGCGATAACGCTCCCCGTCGCCGGTGGGCCCTCGAGTTTTTTCGCGACTTCGTCAAGCGCGAGCTCTCACGCGGCGAGTTTGAGAACGCGCTTGTCTCTATCGAGAAGATGCGCCGCCTGCAGGGGGCGACCGATGCGCCGGAGATTCCTGTGGTCCAGCTGGCCGCGTCGGCCGAGGCCCGCGAGCGCGGCGACTACCCCCTCGCCCTCCGCATCCTCGTCGAGGAACTCCACCCCGTCGTCCCCGGAATCGCCCGCAACCGCGTCATTCACACCCTCGGGTTCCTCATCGAGGAGACCGGCGAAACCGGCAACTATACGGAGGCCCGCGAGGCCCTCGAGATCATCGCCGACACCTTTCCCGTCGAACATGCCAACGCCCGGAGCCGTCTCTACCTCGAGGAAGGGAAGCACCTCCTCCTCCGCGGCCAGCCCCTCGCCGCCCTTGCGGTGCTCGAAGGCATCCCCGCGGAGGAGCGCAACGACGAACTCGGGCAGACCTACCGTCGCGCCTACCACGAGGCACGCCTGCAAAGCATCGGCCCCAACAACCCGCTTGCTCTCCTGGAGCACGGCCGCTGGTGCGCCGACAATGGCATGCTCCTCGAAGCCATCGAGATTTTCGAACGGACCCGCCAGAATCTGAATCTGCGCGACGTCAGCGAGGAGCTCATCGCATTGACGGAACGCGAACGTGACCTTGGCCTGATCCGCGACGCCCAGCAGGCCTACGACGAGGGCGTCTTCTCCCGCGTCCTCGACTTTACGCGCCCTTTGCTCATGAACCGCCAGCGACCCTCCAGCTTTGCCAATGAAGCCACCCGCCTCGAGAATCTCGCCCGGCTGGAACTCAACCGCGAGGTCGAGGCCCGCGGCCCTCGCGCCGTCGTCGCCTTCCAGAACGCCGAGCGCGCCTTCTTTCGCCAGGAACATGAGCTCGCCCTCCATCACCTCAACGACATCCTCCGCAACTACGCCGACACGCCTGCGGCCGGCT
>CAYQTO010000229.1:0-3477 GCA_964420455.1 uncultured Candidatus Sumerlaeota bacterium
ACGAGGTGATTCGCGAGACCGACTACGAGTACGACATCCGGGCGAACATCCGCTTCAAGATCGGACGGGACCTTCCCGGACTTGGCCAACGGTCGATCACCACAATCAGTGACCTGCAGCGCGAGGCGGCATTTGTGCAATAGCGGGCAGGGCCGTCGCGCCCAGGCAACGGGCCGAGTTTCACGTCTGCAACGTTCGGGGGCGCCTTTCGCGGAAGGCGCCCCACTCTTTTCCCCCGGGAGAGCACCAGGCACCGTCGGCGCCGCACTGTAAACCGTTTATTCCCAATGGTTCGACACGCGACCTCGCCGATACCCGGCCGTTTTTTGCCAAGGGCGAGGCCAGTGGGCCCCGTCCTTGTTCCTAGGTAAATCGCTTGCTGGTCGAAGAAGCGGCCTTTGGGGGAGGGGAGGAAAGAGGCCCTCGCCCAAGTCCTGGCGGCGCTCGAAGTCCGAAGGGAGATGCGAAATGCCCCGGAGGTCGGGAAGAAGGAAGGGGAAGCGCCGCCTGACGGGAGGAGGCAGGGGGACAGGGACCGAATCAGACGGCGCTTCCGGGCCGCACCGCGAGGAACGAGGACGGCTGGCCGGGGTTGGGGGACTCAACGGCCACCGTCTTCGTCCTCATCTTCTATTGTGGTGCGCCTCCACCGATCCGTCATCTTCTTTTGGCCGGAACCCCATGCACCTCTGGGGGAGGGAAGGACACCGATGCGACCGCTTCCTAACTTCGAGGATGTGAAGTTGGCAGCCGGGCGGCTGCGGGGGATCACCCGCCGGACGCCTGTGATGACCTGCCGCTCGCTGAACGAGCGTGCGGGGGCGCAGGTCTTCCTGAAGGCCGAGTGCTTTCAGAGGACGGGGTCGTTCAAGTTTCGGGGGGCGAGCAACGCCATCCGCCAGTTGGCCCCGGGCGAGGCCGCCCGCGGCGTGCTGACGTGGTCGTCGGGAAATCATGCACAGGCGCTGGCGCTCGCCGGGCGCGAGGCCGGTGTCGCCGTGACGGTCGTCATGCCGGAGGACGCCCCGGCGGTGAAGCGCGCCGCCACCGGGGATTTCGGCGCCACGGTGGTCACCTACGACCGGTCGCGTACCCGCCGCGAGGATCTCGGCACCGCGCTCGCCGCCGAACACCATCTCGCGATCATCCCCCCCTATGACATGCCCGAGGTGATTGCCGGCCAGGGGACCTGCGCTCTCGAATTGTTTGAGGAGACGGGCGATCTCGATGTGCTGTTCGTCTGCGTTGGCGGGGGCGGACTGATCTCGGGCTGTGCGCTCGCAGCGCGGCGCCTCGCCCCCCGGTGCCGAGTGATCGGGGTCGAGCCCGAGGCCGGCGACGACGCCACCCGGTCCTTCCACACCGGCAAGCTCCAGACGGTGGACAACCCGGACACGGTGGCGGACGGCGCCCGCACCCCCTCCCTCGGCGTCTATACGTTTCCGCTGGTGATGGCAAACGTGGACGAGATGCTGACGGTGAGCGACGGCGAGTTGCTGGCGGCGATGCGGCTTTTGTGGGAGCGGGGCAAGATGGTGGTGGAGCCGACGGGGGCGCTGGCGGTGGCGGGGCTGCTCAAGCGCGGCGTTCCCGCGGGCAGCCGCGTGGGGGCCATCGTCAGCGGTGGCAACGTCGACGTCACTCGCGCGGCGGAGCTCCTCGCCCTCGCCGGGGGCAACTAAACCCTTCACGATGATGCCAGAGGTCCAGGCCGCGTTCCCGCGCGCCTGGTCTCATTGCTTGTCCTTGTCATCGTCGATTGGTGGCGGGGGTGGCGGGGGTGGAAAGTCGTCGGCGACAGGAGGGGAAGGAGGAGGTGGCGATGGGGGCGGCGGCACCTGTGACGAGGAACCGGACGAACGCCCGGGAAGCGGTGGCGCCCAGAGGGGCTGGCCGACAGGGAGATCGGACCCGGAGGGGTCTTCCGTGACGGGGGGTGGCGTGTACTGGCCGGGGCGGTCATACGTGTCCTGGGCGGAGGGGTCGAAGTTCTGGCCATGGGGCGCGGGTGTCATGGGCGGTCCGCCCCCGATGGCCCCGTAGCCATAGCCGCCCCCCTCGAGCGGGATCGCCTCCATCCCGAAGTAGGCCGTATAGACGCGCGCCTTCAGCATGTACATGAGCGGCAGCGTGAGGATGAACCCGATCCCCAGCGTCAGGCACGATGCCAGGGAAAGGGCGAGACTCAGGATGCCGTAAAGCAGCACAAAGAGGGTGAGGCCGACCAGATCGTCCATGACGGCGGAGAAGCTCCGGCGAAAGGCTTCGATCAGGCCCGTCTGGCGATGGACAATATCGGGAAGCACGAAGAAGGAGAAGGTTGTCGCCAGAAGGGTGGCGGGAATCGCGAGGAGGAGGCTGACGACGATGCCGAGAAGGATGAGTACCTCGGTTTCCGCCGTGGCACCAACAAGGACCAGAAGCCCCCCCGGGAGGCAGGCAAGAGCCGCGCAAAGGGAGATGAACAGGGAGACCAGTGCATAGCCGACGACGACGTTGAAGAAGGTCTCGGTGGAAAGCTCGGTGGCGTCGCCGATGGAGGGTTCCGCCCCGCCGAGCTTGGTGAAGCACCCGTTCAGCAGGATGGCGGCATTGATGCCGCCGACGACAAAGCCGAGAACGGTGGAGATGATCGGCCCTATGAAGGGAACGAGCCCGAGGCAGAAGCTGATGAGCAAGTTCAGCAGGTAAATACCGCAGCAAAGGAGGCCAAGAAGGGCGAGGCCCTTGAGGGCCTCGGACCATTCGCGGAATGCGTCGCTGATCCATTCCCCCATGCCGCTCATGGCGAGTTGCCCGTGCATGTGAAACCCCCGCTTCAGGATGATGCCATCCAGCGAAGCGGGGGAAAGTTAGGGCAACGGGGAATTCCGTGTAGGGAAGGGGGGAATGGTCAGTCGGTACAGGCGGGGCAGGCGCCAGCGCCACAGGTGCCGCCGGAGCCGGCGGGGGTGGCGGTGGTGCTTTCCTTGGACTCCTTGGGGGCATCGCCCGCCTTGGAGCCATTTCCGTTCTTGTAGTCGGTGATGTAGAATCCGGATCCCTTGAAGATCAGACCGTTGCCGGCGCTGAGCAGCCGCTTGACCTGGCCCTCCTCGCCGCAGGTGCAGGCGGTCAGGGGAGGGTCGCTCATCTTCTGGGTGGCTTCGAAGGTCTTCCCGCAGGCATCGCAGTGGTATTCGTAGCGGGGCATGGCGCGTCACCTCGTGTGTCAGAAGGGAATCAATCGGGATGCGAAGGAGGCCCGATGGGGGATTCCTCGGCAAGGGATATTCCCGTTTTGAGGGGCTAAAGAAGGAAGCCGCGCCAGAAGCTGGCGGACTTGAGGGAGGTCTCGGAGCGTGCTTCGACGAGGCGGACGAGGGCGTCGGCGAGCTGGGCGGCCTCGGGTGCGGGAAGGTCGGGGGATGGGGCGTCGCGTTCGCGGGCGTAAAGGAAGCGGACGGCGAGGGGGGGCAGGGGAACGTGACGGGCACC
>CAYQTO010000230.1:0-3459 GCA_964420455.1 uncultured Candidatus Sumerlaeota bacterium
CATTTCCGACACGCGGAAGTGTTTGCCGACGTCGCGCAGGAACTCGATGAAGGTCGCGGGGGCGGTCCAGTCGGCGTTGTTGACGAGGAGGGCGGGGTTATCGCCGTCGAAGTCGAGGACACGGGCGAGGTCGGCGCGGATGCCGTCGAGGTTGTGGGCGATCTGCTCGGGTGTGAGGAGGCTGCGCTCGGCGCTCTTGCCGGAAGGGTCGCCGATCATGCCGGTGGCGCCGCCGACGAGGGCAATGGGGCGGTGGCCGGCGAGTTGATAATGCCGCAGGACGATGATGCCGATCAGGTTGCCGATATGGAGCGAATCGGCGCTCGGGTCGAAGCCGACGTAGACGGTAAGGCGTTCGCGCTCGAGGAGTTGCTCGAGGTTGGGATCGGTGACGTCCTGCAGGAGGCCGCGGTTTCGGAGAGTGGCGAGTACGTTTGTCATGAATCCGGACAGTGTTGGAATGCAACGGGAGGAGGAAGTGCCCCCCGGGGCCCGATGAGGTCGAGGGCAATGTCCCGCAGGCGAGCAGGCCTCGCGGTAAAGCGTGTGTCGGAGGAAAAGCGGAAACGATGAGGCCGGGAGGTTGGGAGGGGGATCAACGATGAGGGAAGGGGGGAAAGAAGGGAGGGTTCCTCCGCGATCCCGGCGGCGGGCCGAAGGGTTATAGGGTGGGAGTGTGAGCGAGAGCGGATGGATGAATGTCTATACGCCCCGCGTTTCGGGAAGGGACGGGCGCGCCTTGCAGGACCCCTCACGGGGGCCTGTGGTCTTGTTGCCGCGTAACCCCGGGTTGAAACCCGGGGCTACGATTGCGACGCCCCTCCGGGGCGAGGCTTCCGATGTAGCGATCGTGATGGGCCGCGCGGAAAGAGGTCCCGCATCAGCGACGACCCGCCGAGGTGGCGATTCAACCCGGGGGGTGAGGAGGGGGTCATTGAGAGGGCGGATGGAGACCGTCCCTGCCCCCCCCCCGTTTCGGGAAGGGACGGGCGCGCTGAAAGTGCGCCGACACAAAAGCCCAGGGTCAGCGGCGCCAGCCGCGCCACCCTGGGTTGGGGGGAATCGATGCCCCGCACCCTGTAAGGGTGCCGCAGGAAGATTCTTTGCAGGGAGAAGGTGCGGGAAACGGCTGGGCGGGTGTCCATCATTACGGACAGACGAGGAGCGGATGGATGAATGTCTATACGCCCCGCGGATCCTCAAAGGCCGGTGGTGAGGGTCAGTCGGTGGTGGTGGGGATGTCGGGAACGCTGGGGGTGGACCCGGCACCATCGAGGGCCTGTTTTTCCTCGGGCCAGAGTTCCGTGCCGTCCGGCAGGATATATCCGTTGGCGAGGCCCCAGAGGTACTCCTCGGGGATGTCGGAAAGGCGGGGCTGGATGGTGAAGGGGAAGGGCCCGGGGCCGGCGAGGCCGACGCGGGGTTCGGTGCGCTGGGGCGGGGGGAGCCGGAGACTTTCGTCGATCCGGCGGGCCGCCGTGCTGTAGAACACCCCGTAGGTCGGCGATTCCGGTGCATCGCGGTCGTAAACGTAATGGCCGTTGAAGGGATCGCGGCCGTAGAACTGCTCCATCTCAGAATCCGGCGGGAGGGTCTCGTTGTTTTCGGCGTGGTAGTTTAGGATGAAGCGCTGGGCGCGGGCGGCGCGGAGGTTCGTGTCCGTCAACAGGTCGGCCGCCGCGATGATGTAGCCGTACTTGCCCTTGTCGTAGGTGTCGGGCAGCGCGTTTTGAAAGTACAGGTTCTGGAAGTAGTCGTGGATCATGTACCAGGTGCCGCTGGGCTCGGGGGGGAGGCCGACGATGCGGGTGCGTGATTCCCGTGTCACCTGGTCGACGAGTTCCTGGGGGACTTCGGCTCCGCGGACGAGGCGCTCGATTTCCTCGATGTGGTTCTCCACGGCGCGGACGAGGGTGTTCATGGTGGGGGCTTCAAAATCGGGCCGGACGCCGGGGACGAGCAGATCTTCCATGCGCGTGGGGTGTTCGGCGTACCGTGCGAGGTAGCGATCCACGGCGGCGTCCATCTCGCGCCGGTTCCATTGATCAAGAAGTTGGCGCATGCGTTGGAGGACGATGGGCCGTTCGACATCGTTGCCCGTGGCGATGTATTCCATGAGGTAGCGGAGGTTGAAGTCGAAGGCGGCCTCGTAGCGCCCCTCGCGGGTTTCGATATAGCCCTTGAAGCGGCGCATGAAGGTGGGGGCGTCTGGGATATTCATCAGGCGGACGGCAAACCATCGGGCCTGCTCCGGCTTGTCCGCGTGAAAGATGGCGTTGTAGACGCCGAGGTAGGGGATGTCGTAGTTGTTGATGTTGAGGAGCGTGCCCTTGACGAGGATCTCCTGGCCGAGGTCCCAATCGAGGCGGTTGTCGCCGATGATCAGGTTGCCAAAGCGATAGGCGTTGATGAAGCGGGGGTCGAGGTCCGTGAGCGTGTCGAAGTAGTCGAAGATGGGCCGGGTGCTCATGTCCTCGGTGATCCAGCCGCGGCCGAAGGCCTGGATCGAGTTCAGCCAGAGCCAATCGGTATAGATCTGGTCATAGCCAAGGGTGAGAAAGTCGAGGACCTGGCCGCTGGGGAGGACCATGCGCTGCTCGTAGCGCTCCCAGATCTGCTCTGCATCGCTGAGCGTGCGGTTCTGGAAGAAGATGGCGTAGGCGAGGCAGACGACGATGCCGACGCCGGCCACCAGGTCGACGGTGCGGATGGCACCCCGGTCTGTCCGTCTCGCCATGGTCCCCATCGGCTACTTGAAGTTCCTCCGGTTGAAGACGATGATCGAGATGTAGATGATCATCATCGTATAGACAATGCCGTAGAGCGACTCGAGGGGCGTGAGGTGGACGGGTTCAAAGTAGGAGATGGCCTCGCGCTGGTCGAAGAAGCTCAGGTTGGGCATGATGTGGGCCGCGCCGGTGGCGAAGTAGTAGGCGACCT
Source organism: uncultured Candidatus Sumerlaeota bacterium (assembly GCA_964420455.1). Lineage (GTDB taxonomy): Bacteria > Sumerlaeota > Sumerlaeia > SLMS01 > SLMS01 > CAYQTO01. The sequence continues at coordinate 2,941 of CAYQTO010000230.1, forward strand.
GCTGGCCGGCGGAGAGGTTCTCGAACCCGCCCGCCCGGTCGACCATCGTCTGCGCAAACAGGTAGAGATCCATGTTCAGCCGCCCGATGATAAACACGATGACCGTCATGAAGGCGCTGAGGGTTGGCGAGGAAAAGGACGAGAAGAGCACGGCGAAGGCGGTGATCACCGCCATCTCGAAGATGGTCAGGACCGAGGCGGTGAACAGGCCCGAGGTGATCTGGTAGCCGTCGTACCCGAGCGAGAGGATGTGCCAGGTCGCGAGGACGATCGACTGGAGGACCGACCAGATGTAGTAGCCGATGTGATAGGCCGTGCCCTTGTAGGCGAAGCCTTCCGCCGTTTCCTCGAAGAGCGCGCGGCGGAGCACCTCCGATTCGATCGAGGCGCGGAAGTGCAGAACCACCGCGAAGACCCACGTCATGATCAGCACGTTCACGGCGATGGTCAGCAGCAGGCCGAGGTACTTGCCGAGGAGGAATTGCCATCGCGAGATCGGCTTGGACACGATCGTATAGA
>CAYQTO010000231.1:0-3363 GCA_964420455.1 uncultured Candidatus Sumerlaeota bacterium
CTTCCCTTCCAGGTGGAATTCCCGCCCATGACTCGCCTGTTGCTGATCGCTTGCCTGCTCGCCCTGCTCGTGGCCGGGTGCGGCGGCCGCCGCCTGGCCCCGGTCGATGCCGGCGATGTCGTCAAGGTCGCCGTCTTCGACTCCCGCCTCCTTTACGACGTCGCGCCCGATGGCGAGGTCCTCGACGAGGGCTGGTGGTTCAGCTCGCGGGACCGGTTTCTTTCCGCCAACATCGGTATTCACCTCGGCGAGGCCCTGGCCGGTGAGATCGAGCGCCTCCGCGGCGTGGAGGTCTTCTCCCGCGAGGACCTGGATGCCTACCTCGGCCAGAAGGAACGCCTGATCCAGCGGAACTACCCGACCCTCGGGCCCCTCGAGCGCAAGGACCTCCTCGCCCGCATGGACCCCGTCGACTACGGCCGGTCGCTCAATGTGGACTACGTGGTGGTTTCGGAAATCCCCGAGGCGTCCACCGTCATCAACCGCACCTTCTCGTGGTGGCTGAGCACGCTGGAGGCGAACGTCGTCGTCTGGGATGTGGACGCGGGTCAGTCCGTCGCGAGCGTCTCCTGGCGTGACTTCGACCATCTCGATTCGCAGCTGGCCCTCGCGGAGGAATGCGCCCGCGAGGTCACACGCCAGCTCGAACGCAACAACACCTTCCGCGTGGCCATGCGCTAGGCGGTTTGCCCCCTCCTTTCGAAGGCTTTACCACCTTGGCACGCCCGAAATCCCAACGCAGTCTCCCCGCCGCAACGGCTGCGGCCGCCCGGAAGGCAACCGAGCCGTCCGCACCCGCGGCGAGCCCCACCGGTCCACCCCTCGCCCCCCGGCGCATCCTCCTCGTCGTCATCGTGGCCGTCTTCATCCTCTTCCAGGGCATCCTGCTTACGGTCTTCCAGACGGGCGAGGACATCCACTGGCGGCGCGAACTGACCGCCATCCGCGAGGTCCACGAGGCCGGCCGCTATCAGGAGGCGGCCCGGCAACTGACCGAGTTTGGCGAGCGCTGGCCCGGGGCGAAGGAAACTTTCGACTACAACCGCCAACTGGGTGTCTACCATGCGGATGCGGGCGATTGGGAGACCGCAGCGCTCTTCTTTGAGAAGGCGGCGGAAAAGGACCCCGAGGCGCCCGGCGTGAATGCCCGTGCCGGCGAGGCCCACTACCGCGCGGGCGATCTCCAGGCGGCCATCCCGTTCCTTCAGCATGAGCTCCTGCGGGTGGCGAGCCCCCTGGCCGATCACGACCGCGCCAATTTGTATCTTGGCCTGATCCTGTTCGAGCAGGGCAACGTGGCCGGGGCTCTTCGCCAGACCCAGGGCATCATCAACCGAGAACCGTGGGAGGAGGAACTCGCGCCGATCCTCGAGGCCGCGCGGACGGAGTATCTCGAGCCCGTCGAGGCCGCGATGGCGGCGGCGCCTTCTGCCACGACGGAAAATGCCGCCACCCCATGACTGATTCCCCCGCTGTTGTGCGGCGTGCGGGCCTCGGCTCGCGGCTTGTCGGCCTGCTTGCCGACCTTGTCCTCTTCACGCTCTTTCTCTTTCTGGGCTTGTCCGCGCTCAACGTGCTGATTGCGGGCATCGTGTTGGTGGTCGGCATCGTGCAGGGGGGAGACGTTTCGACGATCAACGTCGACGCGGCGACGGTTCGGGCAGGGACGGAGATTCGGGAAACCGTGTCCAGCGGTCGCCTGACCGAGGACCTGACCGCCATCGGTCTCGCCATCGCCCAGGCCATCGTCGCCACGATTCTCTATGTCGCGTATAGACGCCTCCGGAGGCGTTACCTCCACGTTTTCGGGAGCGGCTCCTTCGAGTCCTTCGTCAGCAAGCGGTACCTGATCGCGCGGGGGGGCGGGCGCCTGGTGGGGCTGATCACCGGCGTGTCGATCGTGGGCGTCTCCGTCGGCGTCATGGCCCTGATCGTAGTGATCAGTGTTATGGAGGGATTCGACCAGTCGCTCGTGCGCAAGTTCATGGGGGTGTTCTCCCACGTCCAGGTGCTGCCGGACCCGCGTCTCGCGCCCGGCGAGCACATCCCCGACGACGTGGCGGCGGACCTGATCCTGACCTTCGAGCAGGAGCCCTTCGTCCTCGGCGTCGCGCCGATCCTCGAACACGAGACCATCGTGCAAAGGAGCCTGAGCGCGCAGGAGCGGTTTGCCTTCGTCCGCTTTCGCGGTGTCGATCCCGAGCGTGAGCGCAACGTCACCGAGTTCATCGACTATGTGGAGGAGGGGGAGGCGATTCCCTCGGACGGGGAGGTGGTGGTCGGCCGCCGGCTTGCCGAGACCCTCAACCTCCGCCCCGGCGACCCGCTCTACGCCATCGGCAAGCCCGTCCAGACCGCCAGCCGCGTCGTCACCAAGAACAAGGAACTCCGCGTCGTCGGGATCTTCCACAGCGGCCTCTACGACGTGGACGACAAGTTTGTCTATACGACCATCCCCACGGTCCGTGACATGCTCCTCATGGACGAGGGCGTCTCGACGATCCACATGCGGGTCGACAATCCCGACCAGGTGGAGCGCTATGTCTATACGGCCCTCCTCCCGGCACTACCCCGCGACTATGGCCTCCGCACCTGGCAAATGCTCAACCCCCTCTTCTTCAACGCCCTCCAGACCGAGAAGATCGCCATGTTCATCATCCTCCTGCTCATTGTGCTGGTGGCATCCTTCAACATCATCGGGACGCTCGTGATGACGGTGGTCCAGAAGACGCGTGATATCGGCGTGTTCAAGTCCATGGGCGCCTCGCGGTTCTCGATCATGAAGATCTTCCTGTACCATGGCTTCATGATCGGTCTTCTGGGCACGTCGTTGGGGGTCGTCTGGGGGCTGCGGCTCTGCTGGTTTGTCGAGGAGGATATCGACAAGATCTTCCAACTCCCCGGCGGCGTGTACGGGATCGACCGTTTGCCGGTTGTGGTGGACCCGGGCCTGATCGTCTTTATCGCCTTCTGCGCCCTCGTGATCTGCATGCTTGCCTCCATCATCCCCGCCTTCCAGGCCTCGCGGCTCGATCCGGTGGAGGCCCTCCGGTACGACTGACATGCGCCTCGTCACTGTTTCCACACCCGAACTCGCCCCGTTCTTCGGCGTCGAACTCAGCAGGCGCATCCTCCGGGTGCCGGCGGCCGCAGCGGTGCTCGAGCTGCCCGACAGGGAGCAGGCCATGCTCGCCGACACCGCCGCCTACTTCGCCCACTGGCCCGCGTCGGAAAAGGCCCTCCGCGTGCTCCTCAAGCGCATCACGGAAACCCCCAAGGCCCTCGCCCGCCCCGCACCCGACGGCCAACCCTGCTTCGCCGCCCAGGACGACGTCACCTGGCATCCGCCCCTCGCCCGTCCCC
>CAYQTO010000232.1:0-3327 GCA_964420455.1 uncultured Candidatus Sumerlaeota bacterium
CGACTCGGCGCGCGCATTCTGGACCCAAACCTTCGATAACGCGGTCATGGAGGCCGGCAACGCCCAGGCCCGCGACGCGGTAGTTGCCGGCGAGGTCGCCTGGTGCCTGACCGACACCGACGATGCCCATGGCGCCGTTCTCGACGGCGCCAACGTCGCCATGGTCTACCCCGAGGACGGGCCCTCCGGAAAGGGCACGCTGTATATCCCGAACACGCTGGTCCTCATCCGCAACAGCCCCAACCCGGAGAATGGCAAGGCGCTGATCGACTACCTGCTCAGTCGCGAGGTCGAGGCGCGCCTGGCCGCGTCCCGCTCCGCCCAGCTGCCCACACGCCCCGGTATCCAAGGGCCTCCACGCCTCGACCCGCCACCCGTCGATGGCCTGCTCGAGGTTGACTGGAACGAGGTCTATCATGCCATTGCCCCCTCCACGAGATGGCTTGAAAACGAAATCGCTTCGCGGCAATAACCCTCGTGCCGGGGCAATCCCCGCCGTCCAACGGCGGGTCTCCATGGACCATGAGCATGCACGACCAATTCCTCCAAGCCCGCCGCTGTCTGGTCGCGCTGATTCTCGTCCTGACGGCGGCGGTCCCCCTTGCCGCTCAGGATGAGGAGCCGGAGCAGGACAACGCCGCCGCCCGGGAGGCCGCGCAGGCCGCTGCCCAGGAAGCCGCCGAGCGCGCCGCCGATACACAGGAGAAGGAGCCCGAGCGCCGCCGTCCCGAGAGGACAACCCGGCCGCGGAACCAGCAGACCGGCTCCTCCCTCGGCGAGTACACCGTCGCCGTCGATTCGGAAAGCCGCATGCTCCGCCTCCACCCGGAGGGACGGGCGGACCGCCAGGACGCCCTGGTCACCGTCGGCGAGGAGTTCACCACCGACATCAGCTACGACAATCCCTCTCTGGCGCCCTTCGACCAGATTCGTGTTCTGGTCTCCTACGATACGGAATCGCTGGAGCCGTTGGCGATCAACGACGCGCCGATCGCGCTGCGACTCGACGGCGAGCCCACGGCGGAGGTGGATCCCCTCTTCGGCATGATCCTCTACGAGGCCACCCTCGCCGAGCCGGTTCTCATCAAGGACGCCCCGATCCTCAAGGTACGCTGGCTCGCCAAGAGCGTCATCCGCGACACCGCCATCGAGTTCAGCAACCGCGACGACGTCTATACAGCCATCGTTGGCGGGGGGAAGGATCTCCTTGGCAATCCCTTCCAACCGGGGGACGGCACCCTCAGCATGTCGCTCACCATCGTGCCCGAGGACCCCCGCGAGGCCGAGGCGTTCCTCAACGATCCGGCGGTTTACGCGGGCGACGGCGGCAAGGTTGGTGGCATCCGCATGTACCTCCAGCCCCCCGAAAACACACCCCGTGTCGGCGAGCCCTTCCACTTCGATCTCGTCTTCGACAACCGCGTGTTCTCCAACCTCGACTCGTTGAGTGCGCTCATCTCCTTTGACCGGGAGGTCCTCCACATCCTCGACGCGGACTACGACAATTTCATCACCCGCGAAACCAATATCCACGACGGCCCCTTTCAGGACGATTTTCCGTGGACCTATCATATAGACAACAATGTCTATCAGGCCCGGGGCCTGATCTCCTATCGCATGGGGACCGGCGACCCCGATATGACACGTGGCAAGGTTGGCACCATCGCCCGCATCCATGCCGTGGGAAAGCGTCCCACGGAGGGCACCCCGGTCGTCTTCAAGTTCAACAAGAGCAGCCGCGGCATGACCACCGAGGGCACCTTCAACGGGCGCGACAGCCTCGGGGACCCGGAGGTCTTCGCCGACGGCACACGCGGCGTCCTGCTGCGCATCCTGCCCGAGCGCCTCGCCTCCGTCGGCACGCCGGCCCAGGGAAACTAGCCCCCATGGCCACCGCGAAGAAGAAACAAAAGGCCCGATTCAGCAACGACGTGCGTATCGAGAACCGCAAGGCGCGCCACGACTATCACATCCTCGAGAAGGTCGAGGCCGGCATCGAACTGACGGGAAACGAGGTCAAGAGCCTCCGCCAGGGCAGCGCCAACCTGACCGATACCTACGCCCTCGCCCGCGGCGAGGAACTCATCCTCCGCGGCATGCACATCAAGCCCTACGAGGAAGGAAACACGGAGGCCAACCCGCAGCGGGACCGGCGCCTGCTCCTCCACAAGAAGGAGATCGGCCGGCTGATCGGTTCCGTCTCCCAGAAGGGTCTGACCCTCGTTCCCCTGCGCGTTTACTTCAACGCGCAGGGCTGGGCCAAGGCGGAGATCGGCCTGTGCCAGGGCAAGAAGACCCACGACAAGCGCGAGACCATCCGAAAGCGCGACCAGGAGCGCGAACTCCGCCGCGAATTCAAGATACGCTGATGCGGCTCCTGCTCCTCCTGGCCTTTGTTGTCTATACGTCCGCCGCCGGGGCCCGCACCCCATGGCCCGAAACGGTGATCGACGACTCGGGCACGCCCGAGCGCCGCGAGCTCCTCGTCTCCCATGGCATCCCCCCCGCAACGGAGGACCTGATGGTCTTCCTCCGCGAGGGCTTTCCCAGTTCGGTTCTCGCTCGTGGGCTCCCCCGCGAGCCCCTGCTGAAGTCAACCCTCCTTGACGCGGCCATGCGCGAACTCGCCATGACCGGCGCCACGGACGCCACGCCCCTGCTGGTGCGCATCGCCCGCCAGGATCCACCCGCCGGCGTCCAGCGCGTGATCGACATGGATTTCGAGTCAATCCCCGTGGACGCGGCAGACCGCGAGAAGCGGCTCATGCGCCGCGCCCTCTCGCTCAATGCCATCACCGCTCTCGGTTTCCTGGGCGACGAGTCCGCCGCCGGCGCCATCGTCGAGGTCATGCAACGCGAGACCGGCACCGCCTTCATCACAAAGGGCGCCACGGCCCTCGCCCTTCTTGGTCGCCGCGATGGCCTCGAGGCCGTCGTCCGCCTTGCCTCCAACCCCACCGATCCCGACAGCGTCCCCGCCTTCCAGACCGTCTATACGATTACCGGCCGCAACTACGGCTACACGACCAACACCTCGCTCGCCCGGCGGCGTGAACTCATCGCGCAGCTCCTCGACTGGCACCAGCGCGAGGGCAACACCGTGGAAGTCTTCCGCATGGACGTGATGCGACGCCTGCAGAATCCCCCCCGGCCGGCGCCCCTGGACCCCGGCTCGCTTCGCGCCCTGCTGCGCAACAGCCGTGACCTCTCGGACTTCGATGCCCGCATCGCCGCGCGTACCAAGCTCGGCCAGATCGCCGCCGAACGCTTCGACGATCTCGAGACCATCGCCCGCGATCCCATGGAGGACCTCGACATCCGCCGTGC
>CAYQTO010000233.1:0-3242 GCA_964420455.1 uncultured Candidatus Sumerlaeota bacterium
GATCGACGGAACCAGAACCTCGTCGCCCGGCCCGATGCCGACAGCCTGAAACACGATCTCGAGAGCCGCCGTTCCATTCGTCACGGCGACCGCGTGGGGGATGCCCAGCAGCCCGGCGAACTCCTCCTCGAACGCGGCCACCTCGGTCCCCATCGTCAGCCACTTCGACCGCAGCACCCGCACGGCCGCCTCCACTTCCTCCTCGCCCAGCGTCGTTTCCGTCAGGGGAATCTCGTATGCCATGTCGCCGTTGACCAGCCTCCTTTGGAGGGACCCTTATCTCCCACTCGCAAGGGGTACCCGCGTGCAAGGAAACTTCTCGTTTTGGGCGATTCTGCTGGCATGTGTCTGCGTGCTCCACTCGGGCATGGCAACGGCCCAGCGCGGCCCCCGCTCGCAGCTCGTCGGCTATTCCGACATCGAGTCCCGCGGCATGGCGCCCGGCCTCACCAGCGGGTTGGCCCGTTTCCAGACCCGCGACGGCATCCGCCAGTCCCGTTTTCTCCGCGTCGACATGGGCCAGCCCTTCCTCTCCGTCGAGGTATCCCTCGACGAGGCCAATCCCCACGACACGGCCACCCTCGAGACCCGTGTCCTCGCCCGCTCCGCCCGGTCGGGAATCGTCCTCCAGCCCCCTGCCACCGGCTTCGGAAACGGCCTCGTCTATACGCGCCGCTCCCTCTTCTCCTGGCCCGCCAACGGCGCACCCCACCTCCTCCTCCTGCCGGAGGGCGCCGCACGCCCCGCCATTCCCGACGACCGCCCCGCCCTCGTCGCCTTCGACGACGGCACCAGCCTCACCCTCGCTTCCGTTAACGGCGCCCTCCCCGCCTCCCCCGGCGAGGCCGCCGTCTATACCGGTCGCCTCGCCACCCGCGAACTCCCCATGGTTCGCTGGCCCGCCGGGCTCGTTGGCCTCCTCCTTCGTCCGGTGGACCTCACGCAGGAGGTCCACCGCCTCCTCGGAAACGGGCCCGGCGACGACTTTCCTTTCCGCGCGGAGGACCTCCTCGCCCGCGACCGGCTCCGGGTCGGCCCCGGCGAGCTCCTCCTCGTCGTCCACGAGCAGAACGCCCCAGCCCTGGCCCTCCTCGCCCGCGATCGTGCCCGCGCCGCCGTCCGGATTCCCCTCCCCCCCGAGGTCCGCCTCGCCGCCGCCGTCGTCCCCACCGGCCCCATCCTTCGCTCCGCCGGCCGCGACCTCGTCCCCGGCGAGACCCCCGTCTATACGGCCCTCGCCCTCGACGCCACCGGCCGCCACTTCATGGCCATCGGCGCCCCAGACGACTCTTTCCGCGCCGGCGTCTCCCTCGCCGCCCTGGGCACTCTCCTCGCCTCTTTGGATTTCACCGAACTCGTGGCCCTGCCGGGCAATGCTCCCGCCGTCCTCGCGGATCTGCAGGGCCGCGCCGCGGACACCGGCCAGGGAGCGAGCGCCATCGCCCACGCCGCCCTCGTCATTGCGGAACGCCCGGCATCCTTCCGGCTCGCCGGCGGCGAGGACGGCCTCCAGCGCATCCGCGGCATCGCCGTTCAGGGTACCCTGCGCGAGTTCCCGGCAAACTTTCCCCGGGCCCTCCAGGACCGCAACGCCGCGCCCGACCCCGCCGCCAACACCTTCTGGGCCTCCCCCGCCACCCGGCCAGACGGCGACCCCGAATCGCTCCTCTTCCTCCTTCCGCGCCCCATGCGCATCGGCGCCATCGACATCCTCCATGCGGAAAACGCTGGCTTCTCCCCCCCGTTTAATCTCCGCGCCTATCGGATCGCCGGCCGCAACCGCCGCGACGCCCCCTGGCAAACCCTCCGCACCATCCGCCACGAAGAGCCCATCGCCCGCGAGCGCCTCGCCTTTCCCGACCTCCCCACCCTTTCCGAAGTACGTCTAGACATCCTCGAACCCAACTTTCTCCCCAACGGCGACGTCGCCCGAATCGCCGAAGTCTATTTCTGGAGTCCGGAGGCCTACGAACAATGAACCCCGAATCCCTCTCGCTCGAAGAAGCAACCGCCCGCGTGAAGCACCTTCGCGCGGAGATCAACCGCCACCGCAAACTCTACTACAAGGAAGCCACGCCCGAGATCTCCGACGTCGAGTACGACGCCCTCGAGGACGAACTCCGTCTCCTCGAGGAAGCCTTCCCGGAACTCGCCACTCCCGACTCGCCCACACGCACCGTCGGCGACGACCTCAGCGACAAGTTCCCCACCGTCGAGCACCGCGTGCCGATGCTCTCCATCGGCAACACCTACAGCCGCGAGGAACTCGCGGAGTTCGAGGACCGCGTGCGGCGGGCCATCGCCCTGCCCGCCTCGGAAACCATCGAATACGTCGTTGAGCTGAAGATCGACGGCGTGGCGGTATCGCTCCTCTACGAGGACGGGCGCCTCGTCCGCGGCGTCACCCGCGGCGACGGCCGCAAGGGCGACGACATCACCCGGAATATCCGCACCATCGCCGCCATTCCCGAATCCCTTCAGCGCCCCCTCGATGGCGTCCTCGAGGTCCGCGGCGAGATCTACTTCGAGAATTCCGCCTTCCAGAAAATGAACGGGGAACGCGCCGACCGCGGCGAGCCGACCTTCGCCAATCCACGCAATGCGGCGGCAGGCACCCTCAAGCTCCTTGATTCCCGCCTCGTCGCCGCGCGGCCCCTCACCGCCGTGATCCATGGCATTGGCTATACAGATAGACGCGATCTCCCGCCGACCCAGGCGGACCTCTACGGCCTGTTTCGCGACCTCGGCCTGCGGGTGAATCCCGAGCACGCGGTCATCGCCGGGATCGAACAGGCCGGGCCGCTCATCGACGAGTGGGACCAGCGCCGCCGCACGCTCGACTTCGAGACCGACGGCCTCGTCATCAAGGTCAACCGGCGCGACTGGCAACAGGACCTCGGCGCCACCTCCAAAAGCCCCCGCTGGCTCGTCGCCTACAAGTTTGGCGCGGAACGGAAGGAAACGCGGCTCGAAGGGGTCGGCTGGCAGGTCGGCCGCACCGGCGTCGTCACCCCCGTCGCCCACCTCGCCGATGTCCAGCTCGCCGGCACCACCGTCAAGCGCGCCACCCTCCACAACAACCACTTCGTCCGCCGTCTCGGTCTCCACCTGGGCGACACGGTCCTTGTCGAGAAGGGCGGCGAGATCATCCCGAAGGTGATCGGCGTCGTGGCGGAAAAGCGCGCTGCTGACGCTGAGCAGCCGTCTTGGGATCGAGCTGCTGTGGGAGGCGCATCCACCGT
>CAYQTO010000234.1:0-3230 GCA_964420455.1 uncultured Candidatus Sumerlaeota bacterium
GATGGAGACGCGGGAGATGCCCGCACGGTTCGCCCTCCTCCAGCAGTTCCTCCTTCGGTGTATAGACACGTGATTACTCAAGTCGGCACAGGACCTCAGCGAGGGGGGACTCGCCGTGGCACTGGCGGAGGGTTGCCTCTTCTCGCCGGGAGGACACGGCGCCCAGGTGACGCCCCTCGCGGAGTTCCTCGCCCCCGAGTTTCTCTTCGGCGAGCCGGGCGCGAGTGTGCTCCTCACCGTGGAGGAACAGCAGATCGAGGAAGTGCACGAACTGCTCGACGAGTTCGACGATCTCGACTTCGCGGAGATTGGTGAGGTCACCGCCGAGGGCGACCTGGAGATCGGCTATACGCTGCTGGAACGGGCGGCCCTGGAGACGGCCCGGGGGGAGACGCCCTACGGGGCCTAGGCCGCACTAGCTCCCGTTGGTGCCTACGCCAAGGGCCTCGAGGGTTTGGGACAAGTCAGACACGGCCGCGCGGAATGTGGCAAAGCACTTTTGGAGAATGTCTGGATTGGCGAGGTCGACCCCCGCCGCGCGGACTGTTTCGAGGGGGTCGCGGCTCGAGCCGGACCTGAGGAAGCCGAGGTACTTCTCGCGGCCGTCCTCGCCCGACAGCACCTGTTGCGACAGGATCTGCGCTGCGGCGAATCCCGTCGCATACTTATAGACGTAGAAGTTGTAATAGAAGTGGGGGATTCGGGACCACTCGAGGCGGATGCGACGGTCCCCATCGATGACATCGCCGTGATACTTCGCGTTGAGCTCGTAGTAGTACTCGCCAAGGGAATCGGCAGTGAGGGCACCACCCTCCTCGATGTGGCGATGAATCCAGAGTTCGAACTCGGCGAACATGGTTTGGCGGAAGAGGGTGCCGCGGAAGGAATCGCAGAGGTGGTTGAGGAGGTAGGCGCGGAGGGCCGGGTCGTCCTTCGTGCGCATGAGGTACTCGTGGAGGAGCGCCTCGTTGGTGGTGCTGGCGATTTCAGCGAGGAAGATGGGATAGTCGGCGTAGCGGTAGGGCTGGTTGGCATGGCTGAGGCGCGTGTGCATCGAATGGCCCAGCTCGTGGGCCACGGTAAAGACGTCGTTCAGCGTCCGGTGGTAGTTGAGGAGCATGTAGGGCTTCTGGCCGTAGGCGCCGGTGGAGTAGGCGCCACTGCGCTTTCCCTTGTTCTCGAAGACGTCGTACCAGCGTTCGGCAAAGGAGGCCTCGACGCCGGTCATGTAGTCGTCGCCCATGGGCAGGAGGGAATCGGTGATCCACTGGCGGCACTCGTCCCAGGCGACGTCGATCTTGAAGTCGCGCACAATGGGGACGTGTATATCCCACATGTTGAGGTCGCCCTGCAGGTTGAGCATGCGGGCCCGCAGGCGAAGGTAGTCGTGGAAGGCGGGGAGGGCGGCGTTCACGGCCTCGACCAGCGAGTGATAGACGGACGGGGGGATGTTATCCTTGAAGAGCGAGGCCTCGAGGGCGCTGGGAAAGTTGCGAAGGCGGGCATTCAGGACGTGGGTCTTGGTGCTGCCGGCGAGGAGCTCGGCGATCGTGTTGATGTGTGCCTCGTAGGTCTTGTAGAGCGAGGCCCAAGCGTTGTGGCGGAGCTCGCGGTCGGGGCTGAGGAGGAGGCTGTAGACGGTGCCGTTGGTGACGACGTGGGTGGCGCCCTGGGCGTCCATGGCCGGGTCGAAGGTCATGTCCGCGTTGGTCAGCTTGCTGAAGGCCTGGTGCGACGCGCTGAAGATCTCGCTCGCAAGGCCAAGGATGCGCTCCTCCTGGGCACTGAGCGTGTGGGGCTTTTCGCGCAGGAGCAGCTCCATGGCGCGGCGGTTGTCCGCCAGCGCGGGGTCCTCGACCCACGCCTTCAGGGTCTCCTCCGGCTTCGAGAGGATTTCCGGCCGGATCCATGACAGCTCGCCGACGATCTTCGCGTACTCGCTGCGGATGCGGCTCATGCGGGCCTGGTGCTCGCCCACGCTCGTGTCCTCGTCTTCCTTCATGTGGGCGTAAAGGTAGAGCTTCTCGATGAGCTGGGAGAGCGCGTCTTCCTTTTGGAAGAGGTCCGCGACGGCCTGGGCGGAGTCGAGGTGGCCCTTGGCGGCGCGGACGGGATCGAGCACTTCGGCAAGGCGGGCAAAGTCGCGCTCCCACTCCTCCACCGATGTATAGACGGATTCCGTGTCCCAGCGATACTCGATGGGGACGTCCTTGCGCATGCGTGTCTCGCTCATGGGGCCTCCAGAGGGTCAGGCAGTTTTCCCGGGACGAAACGGGAGCCCCCGTTCCATGCCAAGGAGAATCGGCCCTAGGGTGGCCAGGCGTGGAGCCTCAGGCGAGGAGGGCGGCCCGCGTGGCGGGGTCCAGCGCCGAGGCCGCCGCCTCGTCCAACAGCCAGAGGGAGCGCGCAGGGGCCACGTGCTCGCTCGGATAGACGGGGTCGCCGAGGCCGCGGCCGAGGATCTCCGCCACCACCGTCGCCTTCCCCTCGCCAGTCACCACGAAGACCACCCGGCGCGCCGCATTGATGGCGGGAAAGGTAAGGGTCAGTCGGCGGGTTTTCTTCTGGGGGACATCATTGGCGACATAGCAGCGGCGAGTCTCGTCCAGGGCCTTTGTTCCGGGAAAGAGCGAGGCCGTGTGGCCGTCGTCGCCGAGGCCGAGAAAGACGAGGTCGAGGACCGGTTGGCCGTCGGCGTTGGGCTTCATGACCGTGCGCAGGACGGCGTCGTAGCGGGCGGCCTCGGCCTCGAGGTTGGGGGTTCCGCCGTCGACGGTATAGACGCGTGACCAGGGAATGCGGCAGGGGAGGATCAACTCCTCCACCGCAAGGGCGACGTTGGACTCGGGGTGGTAGTTGCCGACAGCGCGCTCGTCGCCGAAGAAGTAACGCGAGCGGCGGAGCGGGTCGAGGATGGTGGCGGGACGCGAGGCGAGTTCCCGATACATGGCCCGCGGGGTCGAGCCCCCGCTGAGGGCCACGGAAACCGTCCCCTGGGCGACCGCCTCCAGAAGGATATCCGCGGCTGCAACGGCGACCGCCCCGGAGGTGGGGAAGATGTGGATCCGGCGATTCACGCGAGCAGGTTGCCTTCGTGGATGTGTTCGAGGAGGGGTGCCGCGAGGCGCGCCGCGGCAGCAAAGTCGGAATTCGCGGCGGGGCGGTTGAGGGCTGTGCCGAGCGCCTCCGCCTCGGGCAACTCCGACAGCACAAGACTGCTCCCCACCGCC
>CAYQTO010000235.1:0-3227 GCA_964420455.1 uncultured Candidatus Sumerlaeota bacterium
CGCCAGCTTGTAAATCCCCGACTGGCCCGTCGCCGCCAGCAGCGGATCCCCCGCCCCGACCGACCGTGGCGGGGGAAGCAACCAGTTCCGCCCGCCCTCCGGGTCCAGTCGCGGACCTTCAACCCCGACCGCCCCCAGCCCCCGGGCAACCCCCTCCGCCACCGCGTACGCCGGCAACCACACCACCCCGCACCCCACCGGCCAGTCGTTCGAAAGCACGCCCTCGCTCGTCCGGTAATAATGAAAGAACTGGAACGCGAGCGCCTCGTAGTCGTTCGAGAACTCGAGATCCCCATCGCGCACAACGCTGCGTGGGACGGCGAAGTAGGCCCCTGCATCCGGCGGCCCCAGGAACCCGTTTCCCCAAAGGGGGAATGTTGCCGCCACAAAGAGCGGCAGGAGCCAGCAAGCGGGCATTTCGCGGAGGAGGGTTAGGGGTGGCTTCACGGCGGAAGCCTGTCGTTGGGAAACGGCGGTGAAAACCGGAAAGACGGGACGCTAGATGTCGCGGTCGGCGATCTCGGCCTCGTAGGATTCCTCGTCTTCCTCGCCGCCGAGAAAGGCGGCCATGGAAGCGGCAAAAAGCCCCGCAACGAAGTTCCCCGCACCGGGAGGGATGGTAGCCGCCACGATGGTGAAGGCAATGCTCGTGGCGAAGGCGAGGAGGGCGGTGATCGGGTTGTCGAGAATCAGGTCCATGCGCCGGTCCGGTCCTGCGTGGGTTGCGATGGGCAGATTGCCGGTGGGCCGGGTCGCGTCAAACGAAAACCGGCCCGGGCCTCGTCCCTGGGGATAAGGCCGGATGCAGGATATCGTTTACATCCTCCAGCCCGCTCGGGCATGTTATTCCGTCTGAACGACGGTTGCAGCATAACCACCTCCCATTCCGACTTTCAGGACACCGATGGAAAAGCCCAACCCCCACTACCAGCACGCGTTTCAGCGGCTGATCGACCTTCAGGGAACGGAGGAGGGCGAACGGCTCTTTGCAGACCTGTTAAAGGAATCCCCCCATTTCATCGATCCGCTCGACGTGTTCATCCGCGAGCTGCCCGATACCGCCGCCCTGTGCGTGCTGATCGATCTGTTGGGGAAGACCATGGACCGCCGCGCAGTGCCCGTCCTCGTCCGCCTTCTCGATTCGGAAAACCCCGATGTCCGGCGCCAGTCCGCCATTGGCCTCGGCTGGCTCCAGGCGGTCCAGGCCCTCCAGGCCCTCGACCATGTGGAGGGACACGACCCCGACGAACGCGTCCGCCAGGAGGCGTCCGCCGCCATCGAGGAAATCCTCCGCGACTTCCCCAAGCAGCGTGAGACCCTCATGAACCACGTGCCCTTTGGGGAGGAGGTTGAGGAGGTGGTCATCCCCTCGCCGGAGGATGCGGACCATGCCGCTCTCGACGAGGAGGCCCGCCGTCGGCTCCTCGTCGCCCTTCCCCGCCTTCTCGCCCGCCAGTTCGAAGTGGTCCCCCTCCACCTCGACCTCGCGGACGGCACCCTGACCTGTGCCAGCGCGCTGAGCGGCGACCGGAGCCTCGCCCCCCGCCTGGGCGAGGCCATCGGTCGCCCCGTTGTCCTCCATCCTGCCTCCCACGAACGGGTCCGCCTCCTCATTGACGAACTGTATATACACGGGGACGACGACTTCGTCCAGTTCAACGAGGAACTCACCCCCGAGACGTTCACCGCGGCCCGCGTCGCCTTCCTCGAAAGCCTCCGCACCGACGAGCCCGCCGCGCCCCTCACGGAAGCCAACGACGGATGCGAGGCCGTCCAGTTCCTTGTTGCCACCTGTGCCGCCCTCGACGCCCGCGACGTCACCATCAAGGCGACCCCGACCACCCTCCTCATCGGCGGCCAGCGCCTCAACGACGAGCCCTTCGAGGTCGAACCGCCCCTCCCCGAACTCTGGAACCGCTTCGTCGAGGCGGTCCTCATCCTTTGGAAGTCCCCTGCCTCCGCCCGTCCCCCCGCTGACGACCTGCGGACCGTCCGTCTCCCCTCCGCCCATCCCCCCGTCGTCCTTCATCGCGCCTCCGACCTCGTCACCGCGGATGAGGTCAAGTGCCGCATTCGCTTCGAGCGCGAGGACGTCTAGACAAGCAGCCAGACAAAACCGGTCTTTTTTCTTGTCATTTCCGGCATCCAAACGCATTTGTGAGTCACCCTTCCCAAGGGGAAACAGCCGGAGTTTTTCCTGACCTGATGAGTACCTTCCTCCTCCTCCCTGAGCAGCGCGAACTCGAGGCGCGGCCTGAAGTCGTCCTCGCGGACATCCTCGCCGACGCGGGGGTACCCCCCAACATGCCATGCGGCCGCGCCGGTCGCTGCGCCCGCTGCACCGTTACCTTTGAAAGCAACGCCCCCGAGCCGACCCCCAAGGAACGCGAACGCCTCGGCGAGGGGCCCCTCGCCGCCGGCAAGCGCCTCGCCTGCCAGTGCGTCGCCCCCCCCGGGTCCGTCGTCCACGTGCCCTTTGGCGCCCGCCTCCACGAACCCGCCATCCTTGCCGTCGGACGCCGGGGTGATGTCCCCCTCGATCCTGTCACCCTCAAGCGCTTCGTCTCCCTCGGGCCTCCGACCGTTGGCCGGCCCGACTCGGACCTCGAGCGCCTCGTCGCCATCGCCGGCGAAGCCGTCCCCACCCTTTCCGCCCTTCGTGCGCTCCCCTCTGTCCTTCGCCAAAAGGAATTCAAGGCCACCGTTCTCCTTCACGAAGGAGAAGTGCTTGCCATCGCGCCCGGCGATTCATCCCGGAACGTCTTCGGCTTGGCCTGCGACCTCGGCACGACGACCGTCGCCGCCGAGCTCTTCTCCCTCCGCACCGGCGAAGTGGTCGGACGCGCCGCCCGACTCAACCCCCAGATCGAGTTCGGCGAGGACCTCGTCACCCGGCTGTCCTACGCCTCCGCCGCCACCGGCCAACTCGAGCGCCTTCGCCAACTCGCCGCCGACTGCCTGAACGAGCTCATCTCCCGCGCCTGTGAAGAGGCCAGCGCCGACCGCAACGACATCGGCGAAATCGTCGTCGCTGGCAACAGCGTCATGACCCACCTCCTCGCCGGGGTCCCCCCCGACTCCATCGCCGTGGCCCCCTACATCACCGCCTGGCGCGACTCCGCCCGCATCGTCGCCCGCGACCTCGGCATCCACGCCCACCCCGAGGCACGTCTCCGCACCTTCCCATGATTGGCGGCTTCGTTGGCGGCGATACCGTTGCCTGCGTC
>CAYQTO010000236.1:0-3193 GCA_964420455.1 uncultured Candidatus Sumerlaeota bacterium
GGGCGGGCGTTATACGCTGACGCTCGGGGAGGAGGTGCGGGCGGCGGCGCGCGCCCACTGGGCACAGGCGACGGCACCGCTCGCCGGCCGGAGGATTCTCGGGCTCAACACCGGCTGTGGCCCTGTCTTCGCCACCAAGGGTTGGACCGAGGAAAACATGGCCGGGTTGATTCGGATGGTGGCCGAACGCGACGACGTGGGTCTGGCGCTCCTCGGCGGCCCGCGCGAGACGGAGCTCCACGCGCGGCTCCTCGCCACGGCCGACTCCCACGCCCACACCGCCGTCGTCGACATGGGGACCCACCATCCGCTCGAGGTCTTCTTCGGCCTCGTGGAGCAGTGCGACGTGCTCCTGACGGCGGACACGCTGGCGTTGCACGTGGCGCTCGCCCTCGGCCGGCCGGTGGTCGCCTGGTTCGGACCCACCTGCCATCAGGAGATCGGCCTCTTCGGCCTCGGCGAAAAGCTCGTGACCGATTTCCCCTGCTCGCCCTGTTACCTCAAGGCCTGCCCGAAGCCGGTGTTCTGCCTGTCGGCGCTGGCGCCGGAGACCGTGCTGGCCGCGGCGGACCGCGTGCTCGCCTCCGCCGCCCCATGATCCGCCCTCGCCTCGCCGCCCAGGGCCTCCTCGCCCTTCTTGCGTTCCCCTTCCTTCTCTTCGCGCTCCTTGGCGTCGTCTCGACCGCCCGGACGATCGCCGGATTTCCCTATCAGCTCGATCGCGAGGAAGGCTTCCTCCTGGTTCAGGCGTCGCGGCTCGCCAACGGCCAAGGCATCTATACACCGGTCGAGACCGAGCCCTACCTTGTGGGCAACTATACGCCCGCATATCCTGCGGCGTTCGCGGTGGGCGTCTGGCTCTTCGGGGAATCGCTGGCGCCGGGGCGTTGGCTGGCCTTCGGCGCGGGGTTGGGGGTGGCGGCTTTGGCCGGTCGGTCCCCGCCGCCGTCCTCGCCTTCGGACTTTTCTGGTGCACGTACGATGTGAACGACTGGGCTCGGTTCGCACGGGTGGACTTGCCGGCGATCGCGCTGGGGTTCGTTGGGGTGGCGGTGGCGGGCTGGGGTCCCCCGCGGCGTTGGATTCCCGCGACGGCGGTGCTCTTCGCCCTGGCCTTCCTGACCAAGCAAACCCAGATCCTCGCGCCCGCGGCGGTCCTTGCGGGGCTCCTGGCCACCGGGCGGTTCCGCCTGGCGGGGGTCTTTGCGGCACTCACGGCCGGGTTGGCCCTCGGCGCCGTGCTGCTGCTGTCCCTCCTCACCGGGGGCCAGTTCTGGCTCCACACCGTTGTCTATAACGCAAACGTCCACGACGGGGGCCAGCTGCGCCTGCTCCTTGGCCATCTGGTGAAGTTCGCCCTTCCGGCGCTCCTGGCCCTCGCGCCTGCGACCGCCGTGGTGGTGTGGGCGGCGGCCCGCCCCGATGACGACGGGGACGATGCCCGGACCGAGCGCCGTTTCCTCGGCGTCACCCTCGCCGTGTGGCTCGCCCTATCGATCGCTTCCCTCGCCAGCCTCGGCAAGGCGGGAGCAGCGGTGAACTACTTCCTGGAGCTCCACGCCGTGGTGGCGGCGGTGCTGGCGGCGGCCCTCGGCTGGCTGGCGAATCGCGCGGACAAGGGGCGCTGGTGGATCGCTGTCGCGGGGGTGGTGCTTCTCGCGCTTCTCGCCTGGCAGGCCGCCCGGTCCTTCACCCTGCCGCACCGGGCGATCATCTTTCGGCCGCCCCCCACCGCCGCAGACAAGGCTCTCGCGGACCTGTCATTCCTTCGCGTGACCGACGCCACGGGGCCCGTCCTGACGGACGATCCGGTGCTCAACCTTCTCGCCGGCAAGGAGGTCCACTACCAGCCGTTCATCATGGCCCAACTTGCCCGCGAAGGCCGCTGGAACCCGCAGCCGCTTGTCGACGATCTCGCGGCGGCGCGGTTTTCCCTCATCGTCACCGAGCGGAGCCTCGAGGAGGAGTATTTCTTTGGATATACGCGGGAGATGCGCGACGCGGCGATGGGGGCCTATCGGCGCGACGAGGTGATGCCCTTTGGCGCGGGCCAGCGGCGGTTCCTCTACGTTCCCCGTCGCCGGGGCGACTAGGCGGCCCACGTACCGGCCCGGCTCAGTCGTCCTTCTTCGGATCAGGAAGCTTGGCGTTCTGGAGGGCCTTGCGGGTCAGCGGCTTGTAGCGCTTCTCGACCTGCTTGCAGGCCTTGATGGCGTGCTCCATGTCTTCCTTGTCCTTCTTTTCCTGGGCGCGGGCCACGGTGCCGAGCACCGTTCCACCCTTCACGATGGGGGCGGACCCGCCGCTGATGGCGCGGCTCATTCGGGCTCCACAGTTCGGGCACCGAACGTCCGGGCTTTCCCGGATGGAGTGGCTGACTTCCCCGGTGGTGCCGCACTCGGGGCACTGATATTCATAGGTGACCATGGTTGGGGCTCCTTTCCATGCAACGCGGCCGTGACCCCCGATTTGGCCTTCGAGTATCGGAATTGGTGACCCGAAATCGGTCACTTACTCAGAGTTTATGCTTGCAAGCCCTCAGGGCAACCCCCATTCTGAGCCCGTTTGAGCCACATTTTGCCTTTGCACCATCACACGCGGAGTAAAGGCCAGAGGCACCAAAGAGATGGCATCCATTCTCGTCGTGGACGACGACGAACAAATCCGTAGCATCTTCCAGCGTATCCTCGAACGCGCCGGTCATCAGGTCCGCATGGCGGGGACCATGGCGGAGTTTCTGGAGCTTCTCGAGACCACGTCAGCGGACGTGGTTCTTCTGGATGTGCACCTCCCTGACGGCCGCGGCGACGAGGTGATGCCGGAAATCCTCAGCCGGGACCCCCACCTCCACGTGGTGGTGATCACCGGCGACCTGTCGATCGAGACCGCCGTCTCGGCGACGAAGAATGGCGCCTTCGACTACCTGACCAAGCCGTTCACGCCGGACACGCTGCTGCACGTGGTGGGCCAGGCGACCAGCTCGCGCGATTCCATGATGACCCGGCTGGCGGCCGAGCGTTCGCACATCCCGGCGATCAACCGCGGTCGGCGGCTCATCGGCTCCTCGCCGGAAATCTGCGCCGTTAACCTTCTGATCGACCGTGTGGCCAAGACCCCCTCGACGCCGGTGCTGATCACCGGCGAGAGCGGCACCGGCAAGGAGATGGCCGCGCAGGCGATCCACGACCTGAGC
>CAYQTO010000237.1:0-3171 GCA_964420455.1 uncultured Candidatus Sumerlaeota bacterium
CGCTTTCGCACGGAGGGAATCCGGACGTATATACAGACCGTTCGAAGGCTCGGTGATGAACGCGCCTGGACCGGCGTGGTTCTGAACCCGACGGGGGGCTACAAGGCGCTGATCCCCTACACCACACTGCTCGGAATGATCTACGGGGTGCGGGTCTGTTATATCTTCGACAACGGGCGCGAATTGATCGACCTCCCGCCCTTGCCCATGGACTTCAACTTCTCCCAGCTGGCGCCCCTCCGTGGGTCGCTCGAACGACTCGAGGCGGAAGTGGAGTTGACGGAAGACGACTTTTGGGCCGGAGCCAGCCACGAAGTGCGCACGGCAATGGCGGCACTCCTCGAACCGTCGGACCGTCCCGGCTGGGTGACGCTGTCCGGCATTGGCCTGATCGCCCTCGAACGGCTCCGGGCGGCGGAAAGGACATCGCAGGCGCGACTCCTCTTCTCCGTGCAGGCGTGGCAGGACTTCCACGAGGCTCCACCCGAGTGGGGACTGGAAACCCAGGCGCGGACCCTCCTGAACTCAACCCGCGACAGTCTCAATAAACGGATTGAAAAGAAAGAGGATGACTCCCGTTGGTTCAAGCCGGGCAGAACCGCCGACCGCTGGCGGGTGGAATGGGAAGGCGATGACCTCCTCGTCTATCGCATCCTTGAGTTTAAGGTTTACGAAAAATCCCTTGGGCACACGAATTGGGATCGAGCCAAATACGCGCCGTTCATCCCCTACGATCCAACCTACCGCCCCTAGGGTTTATCCGGCATGCCCCCCGAATCCATCCTTGTCTTCATTCCAGGCCGTCCAGTCGGAGGCGAGTATGAATGCGCCCGCTATCATGATCCCGCGACTGGTCGCACGACAGAGGAGCGAGCCACGCCGCTTCTCGCTCTCGTGGAACTGTTCCCTCCCGACCAGGTCATCGCGCTCTGTACCCCCGAGGGCGGGGAAGCCGTCGGGCAACTCCGCGAATGGGCCAACGGGGGAGACATCCAACTTCCCCCGATCGAGGAAGTCCCCATCGAACTGCCGCAAGCCGGCGATATCGCCCCCCTGATCAACAAGATCGCCGCGCTGGATCTTCCCGCCGAGGCCAGCGTCCATCTCGACATCACCTTTGGCGCACGGTCGCTCATGGTCCCCGCCCTTCTGACCAGCCTCGTCCAGAGCGCCGCCCGGCGATGGAATCTCCAGCGTTTGACCTATGTGAACTTCGTGGCCCACCCGGCAGGCGGTGAGGATGCCGCGGCCGTCGTTGAGGACCTGACCGCCTATCTCGGCCTTCCGCGGCTGGCCTACGCCACCCGGCAGTTGAAGGAGCGCGCCGACCTCCTTCCCTTCCTCGACGCCCTCGCGCCGTTCCTCCCTCCGGACCAGCGCGGTCCCCGGCAACAGGATCTCCAGATCCTCGCCGAAGCCGTTGAGTACCTCCGCATCGATTCGCTTCTGGCTGGCCAGGCGCGGGCGGCCCTCGGCAACGTGCTTCGCGACATCGGAAGGATGCCCGACCCGGGCGCTCTCCTCGGTCCGCTTCTGGGCGATGCCCGAACAGTCCTCGCGGGGCTGACTCCGCCGGCGGAAGGCAGGGCCGGAGCCCCAGCTCACCTCGCCGCCCTCGTCCGCTGGTACCGTGACCACGGGCGGCCGGAAAGGGCCCTCCTCATCGCGACCGAGTCAATTCCCTGGCTCGTCTGCCGACGCCTTCTCCAGCAAGACTTCCCCATCCTTTCTGAGGGGCCGAATCCCTCGCCAATCCCCTGGCGCGACTACTTCATCCGTGCCCGCCAGGAGGTGCCGGACCGGCTTGAACTCATCGGCTATGCCGAAAGCCTCCGCTATGCCCTCGCCCCCCACCGCCACCGCTTTGCCCATGCGGAGTTCGGCGACCATCCCCGCCCCGGACCGCAGACGCCCGACGACCTGCTCAACGAGTTCGAGAGAATTCTTGGCGATCCCGGCTGGAACCCATAACCGGCGCCGCCAACCCGCAAGGTTGCAGCCGCTGGCGCCCCACAGATTGATTTGCCGAGAACAATCCTGAGCCACCCCCTCAGGAGTTTTCCCATGGGAAGCGCCCCCTGCGCCGATGCCCCCCGGTCGACCGTCGTCATCCACACCGACGAGACGCGGCTCTCCGTCCACAACGGATGCCTCGCGCTGGAACGCTCTGGCGCCCGCCGCGCGCTCGTCCCCGCCCCCCACGTCGCCGAACTCCTCGTCTACGGCTCCTGGACCCTGACGACTCCCGTCATGGCCCTCGCCTCCCGCCACCAGTTTCCGATCAGCTTCTTCAGCGAGGGGGGCGAGTGGATCGGGCGGCTCGAGACCGAATCCGACAGCCAGGACCCGCCCCTCGGAGAGGGGCCCACCTTCGACGCCCTCCAGTCCCAGTGGCGCGCGGCCGACGATCCGGCGGTAACCCTCGGGTTCGCCCGGCGCTTCGCCGCCGGCAAGATCCACAACCAACGCGCCCTCCTCGCCTCCGTCCGTGGACGCCTTGACGACCGCGCCGACCGCGCCTTCCTCGCCCAGGCCGCCGCCTCCCTCCGCCGCGCCGCCCGGGCCATCACCAACACCGAAACCCTCGAGAGCCTCCGCGGATACGAAGGCGACGCCGCCCGCCACTACTATCCCGCCCTCGCCCGCACCATCGCCCCCGCCCTCCGCATCGACTTCCCCTTTCCCCGCCGCACCCGTCGTCCACCCCTCGACCCCTTCAATGCCCTCCTGTCCTACCTCTATGCGCTCCTCTATCACGATTCCCTCACGGCCCTCCGCCATGTCGGGCTCGAGACCCGCCTCGGCTTCCTTCACGCCCGCCACCACGGCCGCCACTCCCTCGCCTGCGACCTCATGGAGGAACTCCGCCCCCTCCAGGCCGACCGCTTTGCCCTCGCCCTCGTCAACCGCCGGCAACTGCGCCCCGAGCACTTTACCCGCCATGCCGACACCGGCGCCGTCCACCTCAACCCCGACGGCCGCCGCATCCTCTTCGCCGCCCGCGGCCTCCGCCAGCGCGAATCCATTCATTCCGCCGCCCCCCACGGCACCACTCTCCTCCTCTGGCAGGACGTCCCCCGCCACCAGGCTCGCCTCCTCGCCAACGCCCTGCGCCACAGCAATCCCGCCCACTACACCCCCTTCGCCCCCCGCCTCTAGGCCCCTCTCCCC
>CAYQTO010000238.1:0-3077 GCA_964420455.1 uncultured Candidatus Sumerlaeota bacterium
TGCGAGGCCCCGGTTCCTGCCCCTCGAACGGGCTCCAAGGTACCGATCGGCATACCGCCTGCACGCCGAGCGCGCCCTCCCGCCTGCCCCCCCATGCCCGACGCTGCGGAGCTCCGCCAACTCGAAGCAAGCTTCCTCTCCGGCAAGAACCCCCGGGCGTACCTGCCCCTCTGCCAGGCCCTCCGCCGCATGAAGCGCTACCGCAAAGCGCTTGAAATCTGCGAACGGGGCCTCGCCGCCGACGCCAACTCCACCGCCGGCCAAACCCTCCACGCCCGACTCCTCATTGATCTGGGCCACTATGAGGACGCCCTGCGCGGCATCGCCCGCGCCGAGCAGGCCGCCCCCGACGCCATGGGCCTCCTTCTCGAAAAAGCCCGCGTCCTCATTCTCCTCCACCGCTATCCCGAGGCCCGCGAGATCATGGGCCAACTCACCGCCCGCAACCCCATGTCCGCCGACGTGCAGGTCCTCGCCCGCATGCTCGCCGATGCCGAGCGCGGCCAGCGCTTCCGCACCCAGGCCAGCACCGACATCGTCCCACGGCTTTACCGCAAATCCCCACGCGACATCCTCGAGGCGATCCTCGCCGAGATGAAAACCCACGTTACCTTCCAATCCGCCGCCCTCATCCCCACGGAGGCTGGCGAACCTGCACTCGTGGGCAATCCCGCCCACGCCGAAAGCGCCCTCGCCGCCATCCACGGCATGACCGAATCCTGTCGCGATCTCGAGCAGGGCACCCCCCGCCGCATCATCCTCGAAACCGCCACCCTCCAGCTTATTGTGCTTGTCCGCGGCGGCTATATCGGATCCTTTAGCCTCGATCAGACACGCAATTTCGGAAAGATCTACTCCCGCTTGATGGCGGTCGCGCACCAGATCATTCCCGGGAAACCGACACGAGACCTCTCCGAGCCCACGGGATCCACCTAATGGCGACCTTGAACAAGAACCTGCTCCTCGGGATTGTTACCCTCGTCTGCCTCATCGCCCTTCCCATTGCCTTCTCTGGGGCGCCCGCGGTGGTTACCTCCCCCGTCGCGGTGCCCCTCCTCCTCGGGATTGAAATCCTCGTCTATTTCATCGCCGCCCTCGCCATGAACCCCAAAGCCACTGTAGGCATGGCGATCGGCACCGCTCTCGTCTTCGCCGTGCTCCGCGCCGTCTGCGCCCTCCTTGGCGGCGTTCTCGCCACCGTCCTCTTCCCCGCCCTTCCCTCCGAGTTCGAGACCTACCACCCCTGGCTCAATCCAGGCAGCGGCCTCCTTCAGGCGCTCCTCCTCGTCTTCGCCGGACCCTACCTCCTCGCCCTTGCCATCCCCGAACTCATCGGCCGCGAGGAAGCCCTCGGCCTTCGCGGCGAGCGCCCCGGCCCATCCCCCGCGCGCAGTTCCCTCGGCCCCGGCACCGCGCCCATGGAAACCGTCCCCACCGGCGGCTTCATCCAGGTCTTCTCCTTCGAGGAACTCGCCGGCGTGATCAAGAAATGCCCCGGACTCGAAGGCTTCATCATCTACAACGAGGAAGCCCTCGTCGTTTGGGAGGACCTCCCGGTCAACCTCGACACGGACCGCCTCACCCCCCTGCTGGTCACCACCGCCACGGGCCTCGGCGCCCTCATGATCGAGACCGGCGTCGGCCGCACCCGCCGCCTCCTCGTCGACTGCCCCAACCACCAGATCCTCCTCACCACCCTCAACCAGACCTTCGGCCTCATCCTCTTCTTCAACGGCCGTACCCCGCCCGACGAGGTTCATGGGCGGATCTCCATGCTGGCCCGCACCGCCCGCGAATTCCTCCAGTGGAAGTACCCCGGCCTCCCCCTCGCCACCCACCGCAGCACCGAACGCAACCAGGTCAGCATGGTCTAGCAACGGCCCACAGGCCGCCCAACGGAGACACCCAGGAGCCAGCGCCCCATGGATCAAATCCTCGCAGAACTCAACAAGACCCCCGGCATCATCGGCGCCTTCGTCGTGGGGGGGGACGGCATCATCATCGCCTCGGACTTCGCCTCGGAGCTCAACGACGAGGTCATGGGCGCCCTGACCTCCTCCATCATCAACTCCACCGAGAAAGCCACCAAGAAGATGGAGCAGGGCGAGCTGGTCTCCTTCATCGTCGAAACAGACACCAACAAGATGTTTTTCAACTCGACCCGTTCCGGCTTCCTCGTGTGCGTTGCGGGCCCGGATGCGAACCTGGGTCTCGTCCGAGTCGAAATGCGCGCCGCCGCGGAAAAGCTCAACAACGTCACCCTCGGCCTATCCTAACCCCCCAGAAACCTCGAGAGGATTCGGCTCCACGCCATGGCTACTCTCAATTACGCCTTCAAGGAACTCTCCTGCAAGATCGTCTACTATGGCTGCGGCCTCTGTGGGAAGACCACGAACCTCATCCACATCCATAAGACCGTCCCCCAGAAGTTCCGGGGCGAACTCGTCTCCCTCGCCACCGAGCAGGACCGTACCCTCTTCTTCGACTTCCTCCCCCTCGACCTCGGCGAAGTGAAGGGCTTCAAGACCAAGTTCCAGCTCTACACCGTCCCCGGCCAGGTCTACTACAACGCCACCCGCAAGCTCGTCCTCCGCGGCGTCGACGGGATCGTCTTCGTCGCCGACAGCCAGCGCGACCGCCTTCAGGAAAACATCGACTCCCTCGAAAACCTCAAACAGAACCTCGAGGAATACGGCTACCGCCTCTCCACCGGGCCCACCGACTTCGAAGGCATCCCCTGGGTCATGCAGTACAACAAGCGTGACATGCCCCAGGTCTCGGAACTGCCGGAGCTCGAGGCCGCCCTCAACCCCAACACCATCCCTCATTTCGAGGCCGTCGCCGTCAGCGGGCAAGGGGTCAAGGACACGCTCAAGGGCATCTCCTCGCTCGTCATCAAGAAGCTCAACGCGGATCCCACCGGCGTCCCCTCGGGAGAAAAGAAGCCCGCGCCGGCTCCCTCCAAGCCGGAGGACTACGAGCCCCTCGACCAGAAGGACGACGTCGATGTGGAGGACGAACCGGCGGCGGCCGCGGCCCCACAGGCCCCCGCTCCCCCCAAGGTCGCCCCGCAACCC
>CAYQTO010000239.1:0-2979 GCA_964420455.1 uncultured Candidatus Sumerlaeota bacterium
GGGGTAGGGGGGCGGGGGGCGGGGGGGGCGGATAGCCAGGCATCGGGTACGCCCCGGATGGGTAGTGCGGGTGCGGCGCGGGGGCGGAGGGATAAGGAGGCTGCCATCCCTGGGGGGGCAGGGGCCAAACGCCGGAAGGGGGCGTGGGGTGGCTGTAGGGCGTGGGCGGAGGGTAAGCAGGGGGCGCGGCAGGAAAGGGAGCCGGCGGCGGCGGCTGCCAGACACCGGACGGAGGGCTGTAGCGGGCGGGATCCATCGGTGGGGGAGCCATGCCGGCCGGGTTTGGCTGCGGCGACTCCGGTTCACCGAGGCTGATCGCCGAATCCTCCCGATCCGGGCGCTTGGGCGGCTTCGGCGCCATGGCGGGGGGTAATTCGACGGGCTCGTCGTGGGACGGGTTCTCGGAGCGTGATGGGCGATCGGCCGCCGGGCCGGTCAGCTTGGGATGGCTGTCGGCGGACGCGCGCGGCGGCGGCGTCTTGACAGAAAACTCAACCACAATGGCGTCGGAGCGCGAGGCGCGGCGGTCGTCCGCGGGAGCTGGCGTCTTGAAATCGCCGAGGTTCAACGCATCCCCCGAGCTGCTCGGCGGCGCCAGCCGGTCTTCCAGCCGCGCCCGCAGGGACGGGGGCAACTCGCTGACCATCTCGCGCAGTTCCTCGCGTTCGGCCTGGTTGGGGTCCGTGTCCAGGTAATCGGACATGTACTCCGCGGCCTCGTCGTACTTGCGCAGTTTGAAGGCGAGTTCGCCCGCCGCACGGAGCGAGGGGTTCCGCGCCGGGTTCTTTGGCTGGAACTCCAGAAGCAGCCGGTAGGCCTCGTAGGCGAGAGAGTAGTGGTTATGCTTCTCGAGGTCGCGGGCGAGGTCGTACTGGACCTGGTCGCGGAGAAGGAATTGGGGGTCGGCCTTGAGGATATCCCTGTAGATGTCCGCCGCCCGGTTGTGGTCCTGCATGAACAGGGCACGTTTGAGGGCTTCGGACTTCTTTTTCAGGGCGGAATCGGCAGGACGCTGGGCCATGGTTGGGGCGCTCCCGTGAGCCTCACTTTGAAACGTACCACGGCGCTTCACCCCTGCAAGCGGGAAAAAAGGTTCTCCTGATGGGATTCAGATGGAATCAGCGGAGCAGAAATTCGTCGAGCTTGCGGCGGAGACGGGTTTTCGCCGACCCGTCGATGCTGTGTCCCATGTTGACGCAGTGGGTGCACGAGCAGCGGGCCTCGCGAATCCAGCGGCGCTGGTCGACGGCCTTGGGGCCGAGCCAGACCTTGCGCCAGTCCAGCCCCTCTTTTCGCAGGTCGCCCACTTCGTCGAGCAACTCGCACATGCGCACGCGGCCGTCTGGCTCGATCACCGCCAGGTTGATCCCCGCCTGGCAGGTCGAGGGAATCTTCCCCCGCGTGAGGTGGTCTTTCTGGAATCGGTAGACATTGCGCAGGTAACCGAGCCAGGAAGCGCGGTGCTCGGGGAAGCGGCGGCGATAGAGCTGGTCGTTCAGTTCCATGGACATCTGGACGATGCGATCGAACTGGGTGGTGGTGGGGGGCTTGAGGTCCGGGTCCTTCGGCGTGCCGCGGAGACACTCGAACATCATCCCGTCGATCTCGGGGTGTTCGAACATCAACTGGGCGAGTTGCTCGATCTCGTCGATATTCTGATTGTTGATGCAGGTCAGGGTCATCAGGCGCAGCTGGGGTTTGGGTCCCTCGCCGCCCTCGAAGCGTTTCTGGCGCTCGCGGCGGATCCGCGCGAGGGTCTCGAGCGTCTCCATGGACTTCGCCCAGTTGCCGGGAACGCCGCGGAGCCGGTTGTGGGTTTCCTCCAGCCCGTCGAGCGACAGTCCCACCGTATAGAGCACCTGGGGGATCTCGTCGAGGATGCGGCTGGCGACCTCATGAACTCGCTTGGGCAGCAGCCCGTTGGTGGGCATGTCGAGCGAGATGATATGGTTGTTTTCGGCGAAGGTCTTGGCGATTTCGACGATTTCCTTGCGCATGACCGGTTCGCCGCCGCTGAAGAGCAGGTGGTTGAAGCGCGGCATGGTTTGCGTCAGCTGGTGGAGTTCGTCGAGATTGAGGGCCCGCTCGTCGGCGTCGTTGAGGCTTTGCCAGTAGAAGCAGGTCTCGCAGCGGGCGTTGCATCGGGTGGTGGTAAAGTAGGTGACGACGCTGAGTCGGTCGAGCAGCGCGGGGTCGGAATCGGGGTCGAAGGTCTGGCCAGGCTGCAGGGAAAGCACGCGGGGGTCTCCGAGGGAGCCGAAGGATGAACGTAGACATGGCCGGTCGGGAAAACGACGTCAAGCGTGGGCGGCGCCAATCAGCCGCGCCGGGGCCATTGCGCTCCCCATGACCGAAACCCGTGCCATCGGATCGGGTTGGCGGGCGTGGATCCCTGCGGGGATCCTCGCGGCGGTCTGGCTGGGGCTCGCCCTGTACACCGCCGCGGTCAAGTCCCCCTTCATCGACGAGGTGGTGCATACCCCCGCCGGCCTCAGCTATTGGGCTCACGGCGATTACCGGATGAACCCGGAGCACCCGCTGCTGGTGAAGCTCCTGGCCGCCGCGCCGGTGTACTTCTTCGACCGGCCCGACCTCCGGGTGTTCATCCCCCCCGACGGCACCGTGACCCCCTGGCTCCTCGGTTACCAGGCGGAATGGGGCCATTACCTGATGTTCATGCGGGGCGAGCAGGAGGACCTGCTGCGGAGGAACTTCCTTTCCCGCATGGTGCCCATCGGGTTCGGGCTGCTGGGGGGGCTGCTGGCGCTGCTGTGGACGCGCCAGCAGGGTGGCGGGGTCGCGGCGGCAACGGCCGCCATGGGCTTGCTGCTCCTCTACCCGGAATATGCCGGCCATGCGGTGTATGTCACGATGGACGTGCCGGTGCTGGTGGGTCTCGGGGGGTCGCTGTTGCTGCTCTGGCGTTTTTGGCTGCGGCCCGGGTGGTGGCGGGGGGTGCTGTTCCTTTTGGGGGCGGGG
>CAYQTO010000240.1:0-2966 GCA_964420455.1 uncultured Candidatus Sumerlaeota bacterium
GCCGCGGGCGTTGATGATGGCGGGGATGAGTTCGCGGCCAGCCTCGTCGTGGTTGCCCTCGATCCAGTCGATGGGGAGGCGGTTGCCGAGTTCGCGGAGGTCGCGGATGAAGCGGTAATCGGCGGGGCGAAGGCGGCGGAAGTCGAGATCGTCGAACAGGTCGCCCAGGATGATGAGGCGGCCGAAGGGATACCACTCGCGGAGGGCACGGCGGAGCTTGTCGATGCGGCTGACGGCACTGCCCAGATGGACGTCGCTGATGACCGCGATGTCGGTCTTGAGGGCCTTGCGGCGGGTGACGACGCGGACGATGCGGCCGGGGCGGGGCTCGGCGACGGGAGCTTGGGGAAGGGGAAGAGTGGCGACGGACACCGGGGGCTCCTTGGCGGGCAGGGGGTCAGGGAGAAGCGGTGTAAGGACGACACGGTGCGTTGCCGGCCCGGCAGAGGAATCCGGCGTGAAGGCAGTGTGTCGTCCTTATCGGGCTCATAACAATTCGAAGAGGGCTGGGTGCTCTGAATCTAGGTCAACCGTCAATCGGTGGTTTCGCGGTTTTGTCAAGATTCTGCTGCAATTCGGACATTTTCGCCGTGAACCTGTGGAAAACTCTGCAACTGTGATGGCCACAAGCGTCGGCAGGGGCGGGTGAGGGGAGATTATGCGGCCAAGGCGGGGATAAAATTCTCTTGGCGATTCCCGCGCCTTTCGGCTGTATGGGAGGTCAAAACACACCAGAATCCCAAAAGGGTCTCAAACACGACATGGCCGATCAAGATACCGCCACCAACCCCGTCAAAATCACCGAACTCCTGCTGCGCGATGCGCACCAGTCACTTCTGGCCACCCGGATGCGACTCGAGGATATGCTCCCGATCTGCGAGGAGCTCGACAAGGTGGGGTACTATTCGCTCGAGGTCTGGGGGGGTGCCACCTTCGACAGCTGCCTTCGGTTCCTGGGCGAGGACCCCTGGGAGCGGCTTCGCCAACTCCGCAAGGCCCTTCCCAAGACCAAACTCCAGATGCTCCTGCGCGGCCAGAACATCCTCGGTTACCGCCACTACGGCGACGACGTGGTCGACCGCTTCGTCGCCAAGTCCATCGAGTATGGGATGGACATCTTTCGCATCTTCGATGCGCTCAACGACATGCGGAACCTGGAGAAGGCGGTGGCCGCCGTGTTGAAGGGGGGCGCCCACGCACAGGGAGCCATCTGCTATACGGTTTCGCCGGTGCACACGCTGGAGCAGTTCGTGAAGGACGCCAAGCGGCTGGAGGAGATGGGCTGCCAGTCGGTGGTGATCAAGGACATGGCGGCACTGTTGTGCCCGGTGCCGGCCTACAACCTGGTCAAGGCGTTCAAGGAGGCGCTGTCGATCCCGGTGCATGTGCACACGCACGCGACAACCGGCGTGGCGCCGATGGTGCTGCTGCGGTCCATCGATGCGGGGGCGGACGGCGTGGATACGGCCATCAGCGCGTTGTCCGGCGGCTCCGGACATGTGGCGACGGAGGCGCTGGTGGAATCGATCGCCGGGACGGAGCGCGACTCGGGCCTGAAGCAGGAAGACTTCGCTCCCATCGCCGCCTACGTCCGCAAGATCCGCCCCAAGTACAAGGAGTTCGAGTCCGCCTTCCAGGGATCGGATCCGCGCATCTTCCTCAGCCAGATCCCCGGCGGCATGTTGTCCAACCTGGAAAGCCAGCTGCGCCAGATGGGCGCCCTCGAGCGTATAGACGAAGTCCTCCACGAGGTCCCCAAGGTCCGCGCCGAGATGGGCTACATCCCCCTCGTCACACCCACCTCCCAGATCGTCGGCACCCAGGCGGTCTTCAATGTGCTCATGGGCGAGCGGTACAAGACCGTGTCGAAGGAAAGCCGTGACGTCTTCGCCGGCCGCTATGGACAGACCCCCCATCCCGTGGACGAGGAAATCCAGAAGAAGGTCCTCGGCGACGAGAAGCCGATCACCGAACGCCCCGCGGACCTCATCCCCAACGAGTTCGACAAGCTCGCCGAGGAGGTGAAGGGGAAGGCCCGCGATGAGGACGACGTGCTGTCCTACGCGCTCTTTCCCAAGGTCTGGCAGGAGTTTCACGAGAAGGTGCTGACGAACGGCGGGAACGGGAAGTCGGAGGAATCGGCGGCCCCGGGCGATGCCACGCCGGCACCGGCACCACAGGCAGCCGCGCCTGCCTCCGCCTCCGCCCAAGCAGGACGGACCCTCCGCCTCCGTGTGGTGGTCAACGGCGAGGAGCACGACTCGAAGGTGGAGTTCCTTTAGTTCCCACACCCGCGCCCGGAGACAGCGGCGGCCCGCCGGGGGTAATCTTCGGCGGGCCGCCGCCAGGAGCTGATGCCATGGCGCCGATGGATGCCCGCCCTCCCGAGGAGAGCAGGGCCCGTCTCGAGGAAGTAAAGGATCGGCTGGCCAGAGAGCTGGCCGGCGCCGCCACCATAAACGATGCCGCCCGCCTCATCGCCGCCGCCGCCGACGAAGTCTACGGCGTTGATGCTGGCTATGTGGCCACAAGCCTCCCCGGCGGCCTGATCCGGACCCACCACGCCTTCGACCGAATAGACGGCAAGATCGTCGACTTCACCCACGAGCTGGCCCTCCACGAAAACCCCAGCCCGAAATACCGCGAGGTGCTGCGCGACGGGGCCCAAATGGTGGAGCACTTTGAGGGCGAACCGGAGGACGCCAACCTCCACCGCTTTGGCGCTCGCGACCAGATGACCCGATCGCTCCTGTGGGTGCCCATTCACGATCGCGAGGGCCGGCCCATCGGCGTCATCAGCATCCAGAGCTATACACCGAACCAGTACAACCGCGAAACGCTCCGCGGCATGGAGGCGATGGCACGGGAAACGGGACTCGCCTTTGCCCGGCTGACGGAACAGGCGCGGGCACGCGAGGCCCTCGAGGTCTACCGACTGCTCTTCGAGGAAACACCGGTAGGCGTTG
>CAYQTO010000241.1:0-2918 GCA_964420455.1 uncultured Candidatus Sumerlaeota bacterium
AGGCAGAACAGAGGGTCTTGCCAGTGCCGTTCTCTTTATCTCTTTGCCTCATTGTTGGCTTGGTTTACCGGAGGGAGAGCCTCCGGTTCAAGAACTGCCCGCCGGGACGGTCCATGAGGCCTTCCTCGGCGTTGGCGATCTGGCGGCCGCGGAGGTAAACCGCGGCGACGCTTCCCTTGAAGGAGAGCTCGGACATGGGATCGACGAAGTTCATTTGGCGGGTGCCGGCGGAACTGTCGAGGATGGGGGAGCGGTCGACGGCGGGATCGAGGACGACGATGTCCGCGTCGGCGCCCGGGAGGAGCGATCCCTTGGTGGGATAGACGCCGGCGAGCTTGGCCGCGTCGGCGGTCATGGCCTGGACGAGGGCGGGGAAGGACGCGCGGAACTTGGCCGCGCCCTCGCTGTGGAGCAGCGGCATGGTGTGGCGGAGGGTGGCGACGCCAACGGGGGGCAGACGGTCCCCCTCACCAAGCTCGCGGCCGAAAGCCTCGCCGGGCGTCCGCGGCTTGTAGTCCGAGACGATGGCCGAAACGACCCCCTCCTCGATGCCATGATAGAGAGCTGTCTGG
The DNA here is from genome assembly GCA_964420455.1 of uncultured Candidatus Sumerlaeota bacterium. Taxonomy (GTDB): domain Bacteria; phylum Sumerlaeota; class Sumerlaeia; order SLMS01; family SLMS01; genus CAYQTO01. The sequence continues at coordinate 573 of CAYQTO010000241.1, forward strand.
TCGGCTGCGTCGCGGAGGGGTGGCCAGACACGGGGCGCCTCCTCCGTTGCTGTATAGACAAGGTGGGGCAGGGCGGCGGAGACATAGAGGCGGGGAGTGCGCGCACGGGCCTCGCCTGCCGCACGGACCCCTTCCTCCGACGACACGCTGGCGACGAGCACCCGCAGCCGTGACATGCTGAGGTATTCGCAGACGTGCCAGACGAAGGCGCGCTCGCAGGCGGGCGGCAGGATGCCGGCCCACCGCGTGGCATTGATCGGCGACTGGCTGAGGAGGCGCTCCTCGAGCGCCGGGGCGCTTCCCGGGTCGAACGGCGAGACGATCAGAAGGCCGTCCGGAGGGAGTCCCGACATGGCCTCGAACACGTCGCGAAAGCCCATCTCGGTATGATCGCCGGCGGGGCGCGAGAGCCAGAAGGAGGACACCCCCTCGCCGATGAGGCGCCGTGCCAGCATCCCCGAACCGGAGGTCCAGCCGCCGAGGTGGAGGTGATAGCCGAAATCGACGAAGGCCTTGGCGGCGTCGACTTCCGCCTGGGACTTGAGTGCCTCGACCGGGTCCTGCTCCTCGCTGAGGTCGACCGTGCTGACGAGGGTGGTGACGCCGCCGAGGGCGGCATCGCGGGCGGCAAGGGCGAAGCCCGCCCCCGAGTCGGGGTCGTACGCCCCCCCATGGAGGAGGTTGACGCCGAGGTCGACCCCGCCGGGGACAAGGGTCTTGTCGGTGACGTCGATTTCCTTGTCGGCCCCGAGGGCCGCCAGGTCGCCGAGGGCGGCCACCTTTCCGTCCTTGACGGCCAAGTCCCCACTCATCTCGAGACCGTCGGTCACGATGGTGGCGTTTCGAAAGATCAGGTTCACGGTCAGGAGATCGCTCAGGGTTTCACGGAGGGTGGAGCACAGGGGCCCGGAGGCCGAAAGCGAAAACTCCTGTCGGGGAGACGATCAAGCAGGGGGCACGCCTTCGTGGAAGACGCCCAGCGAACGATACTTCTCGAACCGTTGGTCCACGAGTGCCTTCGGGGCGAGGGCTGTCAGTGCATCGAGATGCCGGATCCAGGCGGCGCGAAGGCTCGCGAATGTGGCCTCCGGATCCACGTGGGCGCCGCCATTGGGCTCCTCCACGATCTCGTCCACGACGCCGAGGCCGTGGACGTCCTCGGCCGTCAGGCGCAGCGCCTCTGCCGCCTTGGGTGCCATCGCGTTGTCCTTGAACAGGATCGCCGCACACCCTTCCGGGCTGATGACGTTGTACCAGGCGTTTTCGAGCATGAGGACCCGGTCGCCCAGGCCGATGCCGAGGGCGCCGCCGCTCGCCCCCGCACCGATCACGGTCACGATCACCGGCACGCGGAGCTTGAACATGTCGCGGATGTTGCGGGCGATCGCCTCCGCCTGGCCGCGCTCCTCCGCCCCGGCGCCGGGAAAGGCCCCCTTCGTGTCGATCAGGATCAGGATCGGCATGCGGAAGCGGTTGCCGAGCTCCATCACGCGGAGGGCCTTGCGGTAACCCTCGGGGTGCATCATGCCGTAGTTGCGGCGGACACGTTCGGCGGTTTCGCGACCCATCTGCTGGGCGATGACGGTGACGGGTCGCTCCTCGAAGCGGGCGAAGCCGCAGACCGCCGCCGGATCGTCGCGAAAGCCGCGGTCCCCGTGGAGCTCGGTGAGTTCGGTGGTGAGCGCCTCGATAAAGTCCAGCGCGCGGGGCCGGTCGTTGTGGCTGGCCAACTGGTAGCGCTCGAACGGAGTGAGCGGGACCGGAGGCGTCGTGGCCTCGCCGTGTTCGGGGGAAGTCTCGTTACCTTGGTGCGTCATCCTCTACCTCGCGGGGGGCGTTAGGTGCTTCACCACCGCCCACCCCCGCAAGCCCGAAGCGACCTCAAAAGGCGACTTTCGGCGCCTCGCGCTGCGTCTCGTCCTTCAACTCGAAGTAGGGCTCCTCCGCGAAATTGAACATGCCGGCGATGACCGAGGAGGGGAACATCTGGCGCTGGTTGTTGTAGCGCATGACGGAGTCATTGTAGTGTTGGCGGGCAAAGCCGATCTTGTTCTCCGTGGAGGTCAACTCCTCCTGGATGGCCATCATGTTCTTGTCGGCCTTCAGGTCCGGGTAGTTCTCGGTCAGCATCATCAGGCTGCGGAGGGTGCTGGTGAGGGCGTTTTCGGCGTCGATCTGGTCCTTGACGCTGCTGGCGTCGATGGCCGTCTGGCGGGCCTTGATGACCGCCTCGAGGGTCTCGCGCTCGTGCCTCATGTAGCCCTTGGCGGTCTCGACCAGGTTGGGGATCAGGTCGTAGCGGCGCTTGAGCTGAACATCGATCTGGGCCCAGGCGTTCTGGGCCGC
>CAYQTO010000242.1:0-2868 GCA_964420455.1 uncultured Candidatus Sumerlaeota bacterium
CCCCCACCACGTCGCCTTCTCCCTCGCCCTCCCCCTCTCCCAGCCCGACCCCCAACCCGGGTCCCGGCCCCCTCTTCAACGGCGACTTCGAACTGGGCCTCGGCCCCGACGGCGTCGGTCTCTATTGGCAGCCCTGGACCAGTGCCTGGTCCAACCCCATCGACTTTCACGATTCCCCCACTCCCCACGGGGGCGCCCACGCCCAGGCCTGGCAGACAAACGGCACCAGCCGCATACACGGCGGCATCTACCAGCAGGTCGCCGTAACCCCCGGCGCCGTCTATACCGTGTCCGCGCGCCTGCGTCGCGACGGCACAGCGAGCGACCAGTGGCTCGAGTTCGGCTATGACCTGACCGGTGCCACTGACGGCGAGGGCGCCACAGTTGTCTATACGAAGCTAGAGGGCCGTGGCTCCAGCGAGTGGCTGCCCTACACGGCCACTTTCACCGCCACCGGCTCCACGGTAACCCTCTTCGCCAAGGGCGGGCACTACGAGGAGGACGGCACGGGCAACCGCTTCGCCGTCGACGACGTCCGCCTCCAGCCGCTGGCGGAACTGGGTTCCGGCAACCAGCTGCAGCTCTACTGAGCCCGTGAAAGGCTTGCGACCGGCCGGACCAGCGGCAGACTGCGCCGCCATGGCCGCCCCCCGGAACCTTCCATGTCCCGCCTGATCGTCGTGCTGCCCGCCTATAACGAGGAGGAGGGCCTGCCCCCCCTCCTGCAGGCCTACGCCCGCCTGTTTGCCCGGCTGGAGACTGAAGAGAAGCCCCCCGTCATCATCGTCGTCGACGACGGCAGTACGGACGGCACCGCCGAGGTCGCACAGGCCGAGGCCCTCCACCTCCCCATCCGCCTCGTCCAGCACGCCGAGAATTCCGGCCTCGGCGAGGCCATCAAGACCGGTCTCCGCACCGCCCTCGAGGAATCCTCCGACGAAACCGACGTCATCGCCTCGATGGATGCCGACAACACCCACCCCCCGAAAACACTCCTCCGCATGATTCCGAGGATTCACGCCGGGGCCGATATTGTCATCGCCTCGCGGTACCGCCGCGGCGCCCGCCAGATCGGCGTCCCCCCACACCGCCAAGCCCTCAGCATTGCCGCCATGGTGGTCTTCAAGGCCGCCTTCGGGCTCCCCGGCGTGCGGGACTTCACCTGTGGGTTTCGCGCGTATCGCGCCGGCCTCGTCCGTGAGGCCTTCAACCGCTACGGAGACGACCTGATCACCCGGGGCGGCTTCGCCTGCACCGACGAATTGCTCCTTCGTCTCGCGAGCACCAACGGGGGCCGGGTTCGGATCGAGGAAGTCCCCTTCATTCTTCGCTACGACCGAAAGGCAGGGGGGTCGAAATTGCGGTTGGGAGTCACCTTGCGCGAGACAGCGTTGTTGCTCCTGGAGGGGCGTCGGCTGCTTCGCGAAGCCAAAAACCCCTGACTTTCCTCCACAGGGGCTGTGGAAAAAATGAGGAATCGAACGTGTCTTTGATTGAAGAGGAACGAGTTACCCGATTCCCACGGCTGGGGAAAGGGGAGGGAGACGAACGAATCGGATTCCCCATTGATGCCCGAAATGTAAACCGTGGCATTCTCCCGCGACAAGAAAAATTCGAAGTGCGGACGAAAATGATGTCAAAAAAGCGGCAGGTTGGCCACCTGGCTGACACAAAAAGCCCTGCGCCTTCCCGCCTCCGCAGGGACCATTTTTCCACATGAGCACACGCATCCGGGTACCCATCCAGGTTTTGCCGCATGGTCGCGACCTCGGCCTGCCGCGGTACGCCACTGCGGGAAGCAGCGGCGTGGACCTGTGCGCCGCAGTGGTGGATGCGATGATCCTCGCACCCGGAGGGCGGACGCTGGTCCCCACAGGGGTCGCGGTGGCCCTTCCGGCCGGGTTCGAGTTCCAGGTCCGCCCGCGGAGCGGGCTTGCCTACCGCCACGGCATCACGGTCCTCAACACCCCAGGCACGGTGGATGCCGACTATCGGGGGGAGATCAAGGTGGTGCTGGCGAATCTCGGGGCGGAGTCCTTCCGCATTGAGCGGGGCCTCCGCATTGCCCAGATGGTTCTCGCCCGCGTGGAAGTGATTGAGTGGGACATGGTCGAGAAACTGGATGGAACCGATCGCGGCGAGGGAGGCTTCGGCCACACGGGCGCATGAGCGGACGCAGAGGCAGGATCGGTTGGTGGCGTTACGGCCTCGGCGCCGGGTTGGTGGTGATCGGGGCGCTGGTGGTGCTGCGGCTGGCGATTCCGGGAATCGTGCGCGCCCGGGCGGAGTCCGGACTCGCCGAGCGCTTCGGGGCCGATGTGACGATTCGTGGGGTGCGGATATCCCTGGTGCGAGGGGTGGTTTCGCTCCAGGGGGTGTCTATCCGGCCGGCGGGGGAGGAAGGCCCGGCCCCCATCCTGGTCGGAGAGATCTCGGCACGGATGCATCAGGGACGCTTGTTCCATCGGGAACGGCCAGCGCTCGAAGAGGTGCGGCTCGCGGGGGTGCGTCTGCTTGCGGAGGTCGAGCCCGGGGGCGGGAGCGCACTCGCGCGTCTCCTCCGCAGGCCCGAGATGCCAACAGAAGAGGAGCCCGAGGAACCGGAGGAGGAGGAAGTAGAAGATCAGGAGGAAGAGGTGGAACCCGAGCCGGGTTTCCGGTTTCGCCGCGTCCTGATCGAGGATGCCGCCGTCGAGGTGCAGTCGGTGGATGGGACTGCCCGGGCCGCGTTCGATTCCTTCGAGATCCGCAACCTGACGGTTGGCGCGACGGAGCCTCCCGGAAGCGTGGAGGTGCGGCTCCGGGGCCTCTCGCTCGACGTGAGCGGCGGTTGGGAGGGACCTCGTCCCCTCGAGATGGGCCTCCTGC
>CAYQTO010000243.1:0-2832 GCA_964420455.1 uncultured Candidatus Sumerlaeota bacterium
GGGGTAGGGCCGTTGGGTGGCGGGCTTTTCCTCGACATTGGCGACGGTCCAGGGGAGGGCGCCCCGGAGGCGGCCGAGGAGGTCGCCGGCGGTCTTCTCGTCGAGGTGGAGGACGTTGCGCCGGGAGAGTTGGCCGGTGTTGGGGTCGAAGTCCTTGCCGGTGGCGAGGCGCTGGTCGCCGAGTTGGGTGAGGGCGGCCTTGAAGGTCCCGGTGGGCCCGGAGAACTCGGCCTCAAGGTTCCAGTACTCGCTTTGGACGAAGGTGCGGCGTTCCTCCTCGCGCTCGACGATGAGGCGAACGGCGACGGACTGGACGCGGCCGGCGCTGAGGCGGGGGCGCACCTTGCGCCACAGGATCGGTGACAACTTGTAGCCGAAGAGGCGGTCGAGGATGCGGCGACTCTCCTGCGCATGGACAAGGTCCTCGTCCACGTCGCGGGGGTTCGCGAGGGCCGCCTCGATGGCCTCGCGGGTGATCTCGTGAAAGACGATGCGGCGGGTGGGAACGCGATGCTTGGGGTCGAGCAGCTCGCGCAGGTGCCAGCTAATGGATTCCCCCTCGCGGTCCTCGTCTGTTGCGAGGAGCAATTCGTCCGCTTCCTTCAGGGCCTTGCGCAGGGCGGCGATCTGCTTCTTCTTTCCTTCCGTGACGATATAGACAGGTTCGAAGTTCGCCTCGGTATTGACGCCGAATTCGGCCCAGGCCTCCTTGCGAAATTGCTCGGGGACTTCGCTTTTCTTGGTCGGAAGATCACGCACGTGGCCATAGGAAGCCTCAACGCGGTAGTCCTTGCCGAGGAAGCGGGAGATCGTCTTGGCCTTTGCGGGCGATTCGACGATGACGAGCTTGGTCATGGGGGGGTCCTTTGCTTCCGGTTGCTGCACAAGGGGAGGCTGATGCGAGCTTCGTTCCCGGCGGGCGACGGTGCGACCGGGTATGGGCCGGGCAAGGCCCTCGCCAAGCGCTTGGATTCGTGGCAAGGAAAATCGGGGGGCCTGCCCGACAAGGCATGATGGCACGTGTGGCAACGGCGCAACGTTCCGAGGGTGAAAAGGAGTCACTCCCGTCGTGATTCAATTCGTCTATTTCGATGCAGGGTTCACGCTGCTGGAGCCATGGCCATCGGTCGGCTGGCATTACGCCCGTCTGGCGCACGCCCATGGCGTTGTGGCCGGGGCCGAGGCGCTGACCGCGGCATTTCGACCCGCATGGATGCGGGCGGTTGCGGAAAAGGCGCGCGACCGCGAGTTGCCCTACGGGCGGAACCTCGAGGAGGCCTTCATCTTTTGGAGCGCGGTGGTGCGAGCCTGCTTCGAGGCGTCGGAGGTCGAGCCGCCCGCCTCGCCGGAGTTCTACCGCGAGGCCTTCGACACGTTTTCCCGCGGCAACGCCTGGCGTCTATACGACGACGTGGCGCCGGCGCTCGCCCTCCTCGACGAGGCGGAGATCCCCTATGGCATCCTGAGCAACTGGGACCCACGGCTGTATTCCGTGCTCGAGGATCATGGGTTGGGAGAGCGGATGCGGGCGGTGGTAATTTCGAGTGAGGCAGGGGCGGAGAAGCCGCGGGGGGAAATTTTTCGCCGAGCGGAGGCGGCAGCCGGTGTCACACCGGGCGAGGTGGCCCTGGTGGGCGATGATCCGGAGGCGGACGGCGCCGGGGCGACCGCCGCGGGATGGAGGGCCTGCATCGTCCGCAGGGACGGCAGCCCACCGGATCGGGACCTGCCGTGGGCGGAGGATCTCGTCGGGGCTGTCCGCCAACTTCTCAATCTATAAAGATAGACCCGCGATTTACCACTCGATGGCAGGGAAGCCATGGTCCACAAGGAACTGGTTCGTGCGGGAGAAATGGCGGCATCCGAAGAACCCCCGGTCGGCGGACATGGGGCTGGGGTGGGGCGCCTCGAGAACGCAATGACGGGACGTGTCGACGAGCCCCTTGTGGTCGCGGGCGTTGCGGCCCCAGAGGAGAAACACGATTGGGTCCGCGCGGTCTGACAAGGCGGCGATGGTGCGCGAGGTGAATTCCTCCCACCCGCGGCCACGATGGGAGTTCGGCTGGCCAGCCCGGACCGTGAGCGACGTGTTGAGAAGGAAGACCCCCTGGCGGGCCCAACGGTCGAGGCTGCCGTTGGGGGGCGGGGGCGTGCCAAGGTCATCGTGGATTTCGCGGAAGATGTTCTGGAGCGAGCGCGGGATGCCGATGTTCTCCCAGACGGAGAAGGCGAGGCCGTTCGCATGGCCCGGTGTCGGGTAGGGATCCTGGCCAAGAATCACCACGCGGACTTCCGGGTAGTCGGTAAGCGTATAGGCGCGAAAGATGTGGCGGGGCTCGGGAAAGATGCGCGCCTGGCGTCGTTCCTCGTCGAGGAAGCGGACAAGGCCGCGCATATACGGCTTGGAGAACTCGGGGGCGAGATGGGCACGCCAGCCGGGAGCGGGCGTGCCTGCCTGCCATTCGCGGGTGATCGATGGGAGGGGGTCCGTGGTCATTGCCAGTCGCCGGAAAGGATGAGCCCGGCCCAATGGGCGGGGTGGCGATATTCCGGGCGCGAGCGTAGCTCAAGTTGCGCGCGACGGAGCGCCTCGGCCCGATCCATCGTCCGTGCATTGCGATAGAAGTGCTTGAAGAGGATCGCCGTCGACACATCGTCGACGCGCCACAGCGTCGTCATCAACTGACGCGTGCCTGCATAGACGAAGGCGCGATTGAGACCCACGATGTCGTCGCCGTTGCCAACGCGGCCGAGCCCCGTCTGGCAGGCGGACAGGGCCACGAGGTCGGCGCGGGCGCGCAGGCCGAAGACTTCCTGGGCGGAGAGCACACC
>CAYQTO010000244.1:0-2826 GCA_964420455.1 uncultured Candidatus Sumerlaeota bacterium
GCATCGAGGTCAAGGACGGCAAGTTCTCGAAGATCATCGAGAAGAATTCCACGCTCCCCATCAAGGCCGCGAAAAACTTCACCACGACGGAGGACAACCAGACCTTCGTCAATGTGCACATCCTCCAGGGGGAAAGCGAGGAGTCGGCGGAGAACCGCTCGCTCGGCAAGTTCATCCTGAGCGACATTCCTCCGGCCACGAAAGGCCAGCCCCGCATTCGCGTGACGTTTTTCCTGAACGCGGACGGCGTGATGGAGATTTCCGCGGAGGAGTTGGGGTCGGGCAGCGCGAAGACGCTCACGATCCTGCACTCGGAGTTGGACGAGAAGGAGAAGAAGTCGCGGCGCAAGGCGCGCCAGCGGCGCCGTGGCGGTGGACGGTCGAGTCGCGAGACGAGCCGCCGTTATTCCCGGGACACCGCCGGTGCCCCAAAGAGCCTCAAAGGCCGCCGCCCGACCACCAGCAGCAGCCCCGGGGGAACCGCCACCAAGGACGGATCCTCCTCGGGCATCCGCCAGCGCCATGACGATTCCTCCTCGGTCCGCACCCGAAATGCGGATTCGAGCATCGCTCCCATGGGCGGCGAGGAAAACTTCGCCGTCCTCGGCGACACGAATCCCGGGACTGCTCCCACCTCCCATATCTCCGGTCACACAAGCCGCGAGGCGATCCCCCTCAAGCCGCGGAGCGACGACGAGGAAACGGTCCCGCGGCGTTACGGCCAGAGCGGGACGGCCCTGCCATTACCCGCCTCCCAGCCCCCGAGGGAGATGACCCCGGCACCGGTCGACGACGACGACGATTCCCACCAGGTGCCGATTCCCCCCAGCATCCCGCCCCAGCGCGATGACTTCACTGCCCCCTACGTCTCGGACACGAGCAAGTTCGAAACGCGCATCCAGAACGTGGAGGAAGTTCACCAGAGCCTGGGCGACGAGGGCGTGCACCTCGAGAGGCAGACGGAGGAAATCGGCATGCCGGGAATCCTGGATGCCGCCCTCGAGTATGCCGAGCGGGCCGACTCCTCCCCGGAGGCAACCGACATCTATACGAAGGCTCTGGAGACGCTGGCGGAGGCGCCCTGGAACGAGGACACGCGCTTTCCCGTGCTGCGCGCCCGCGCCCTCATGCAGCTTTCCATCGGCCAGGTGGAGGAGGCGCGCTCGAGCCTCCTGATCATCTCCCGCCAGCACCACGAGCGGTTCCCCAAGGCGACGGCGGCGCTGTTCGATTCCGCGCTGGCCCGGTTTCCTTCCCTCGCCGAGCTGCGCCGCGACCGCGCCGTCTTCCGCGAAACACTGGGGGATTTTGTCGGTGCCTGCGAGGATATCGAGCAGGCCTCCAAGATCGATCCTGCCGCCAACGACGCCAACGCCCTCGAGCGGCTCTACAAGGCTCGCGTCGACCGCGACAATGACCACGCGGCCAAGTTCAAGCTCGTCAAAATCTACCTCAAGTCGAACCGCATCGACGACGCGATCGAACTCCTTCAGGTGCTCCAAGACGAGGAAACCTACCGGTCGCGTGCGCTCAAAATTCTGGGCCTCTGCCATTGGCAGAAGAACCTGCACTTCCTCGCCTGGCAGAAGTTCAAGCAGCTCGAGCAGAACGACGAGATCCGCGACATTCTCTACCGGCTCGCCGCCGACATGGAATCCACCGGCCAGCTCAACAACGCACTGACGGTGCTGGAGCACATCGCCGCGGAAAACGAGAACTACCGCGACGTCACCAGCAAGGTGAAGAAGCTCCGCTATCGGATCAAGATCCAGCAGGAGGAGGCGGACAACACGAAGGCGGCCATCCTGTCGGACCCGCGCTTTGTCATCCTCGAGGAAATCAACCGCGGCTCGATGGGCATCATCTACAAGGCGCGGGACAAGACGCTCGAGGAGGTGGTGGCGCTCAAGGTTCTCAACGACTACCTGTGTGCGGACCCCTCCGCGGTCGAGCGCTTCAAGCGCGAGGCCCGCGCCGCCAAGAAACTCAGCCACCCCTACATCGTCCGCATCCACGACATGTTCGAGAGCGGCTCCAAGCGCTTCATTTCGATGGAGTTCATCGAAGGTACGGACCTCAAGCGGATGCTGAGCGAGCGGACCTCCTTCACCGAGGAGCAGCTGGTCTACTACTTCCTCCAGATCTGCGACGCCCTCAGCTACGCGCACAAACTGAACATCATCCACCGCGACATCAAGCCCGCCAACGTCATGATCACCAAGGAACACAATGCGGTGAAGGTGACGGACTTCGGCATTGCGAAGATCCTGAAGTCGGACGATTCCACAAAGTCGGGCACGGCGGTCATCGGCACGCCGCTGTACATGGCTCCGGAGCAGATCACCGGGGAAGGCGTGGACCCGCGGACCGACATCTACGCCCTCGGCATCATGATGTACGAGCTGGTGAGCGGCCACCCACCGTTCTATCTCGGCAACATCGAATACCACCACATTCACACCGCTCCGCCCCCCCTGCCGGAGAAAGTCTCGCCCAAGCTCCGCGATGTGATCATGAAGTGCGTCTCTAAGTCGCCGGACGACCGGTTCCAGTCGGTGGACGAGATTTTCGACGAGCTCGAGGTCAGCCGCCGCTAGTTCTTTCCGAACGTCCCTTTCCTTGACGCCCCTGCCGCCCCCTACGCCAATGGGGGCGGTTTCTTCACGAGCTTCCCTTTCAGGTGGAATTCCCGCCCATGAGTCGCCTGTTGCTGATCGTTTGCCTGCTCGCCCCGCTCGTGGCCGGGTGCGGCGGCCGCCGCCCGGCCCCGGTCGATACCGGCGACGTCGTCAAGGTCGCCGTCTTCGATTCCCGCCTCCTCTATGA
>CAYQTO010000245.1:0-2805 GCA_964420455.1 uncultured Candidatus Sumerlaeota bacterium
ACGGCGGGGTTTGCCGCGGTGGTCGCCTATCCGGCGGGGGCGGGTTGGGGCATCCGGGCGGGATGGTTGGCGGGTGCGGGGGTCGCGGCGGCCATGGGGAGTCTGGCGCTGGCCGGTTGGTGGGGGGGGGCGGAGGGGCGGCGGATGTATCTCCTCGCCGGGCGCGCGGGGCGGGGTATGGCCTCGTAAGCGGGGAAGTGCCGTCTCAGGCTCGACAGGAGGGGTGCGAATCGCCTTCATCAAGGCGACGGATTTCGGCCACCTCGTCGCGGGAAATCAGAATGCCCTGAACAATAAAGCCGTCGAGGTATTCTTCCTCGGCGGCGTGGAAACAGCGGTCTGTATGGCGGCGAATGGCGACGTGGATGTGCGGATGGTCTTCGGCACTCCAGAGCTGCTCGCCGGGATCAGCCAACGGACGCCTCGTAGGCTTCGTCGCGGTCGTAGAGGATGCGGCCGCAATGCTGGCAAAGGAAGAGGCCCTCGTCGATCTGTTGCGGTTGGGAGGGCTGACGCATGAAACACCCCATGCAGATGCCGTGTTCGAGGGGGGCGACCGCGTTCACGCCGTGGCGCCGCAGGGTGTTGACGTACCGCTGGTGGAGGGCCGGGGTGAGCGCCTGGAGAAGGCGGGAGACCTCGGCATTCCGCAGGGTATCGGGAGCACCGTTCTTGGCGAGATGGATCTCGTGGAGGCGGAGGAGTGCGGCCAGCGGCGAAATCATGTCTGTCATCCTTTCGACACGTGTGGGGAGCAGGGTTTATTCCAATCTTTTCCGGGGCGGGGGATTGGCTTTTGGATGCATTGGATTGAGGAAAAGTTGCCTTTTCAGGAGTATACCCGATTTAAGAGGCCTTCGGAAACCAAAGTCAAGAGTTTTTCTGCTTTGCGAGAAGAAAGGGGGATGTCGCGGGTTTTTGTCCGGGAAATGAGGTCGGTGGAGGCGTGCGGAATTGAAAATGTCGAGGTTACACGCGCTTACAGACTGCACAAAAACGTGTCCCGGAAGGTGCCCCCGGATGCCCCCAATCGGACCCAAAAAAGTGTCCCGTGTCCCAATTCGTGACCGTATTTTTCCTTTTGATGCCGAATCATAAAGGAAGAGCGGCAAGTCCGCAGGGACTTGCCGCTCTTCCGTGGTTCCTCTGGGTGTTGTAGGCTCTTACGCTTCGTCGAGCGCCTCGATGCCAGGAAGCTTGCGGCCCTCGAGGAACTCGAGGCTCGCCCCGCCTCCTGTCGAGATATGCGTCATCTCGTCCTTGAGGCCGAATTGCTTGATCGCTGCGGCGCTGTCGCCACCGCCGATGATGGTGATGGCGCTGGACTTCGCCAGGGCGTCGGCCACGCCGCGGGTTCCCTTGGCAAAATCCTCGATCTCGAACACGCCCACAGGCCCATTCCACACGACCGTGGCGGCCCCGGCAATGACCTCCTCGATCTTCCTCAGCGACTCGGGCCCGACGTCCACCCCCTCCATCTCCGCCGGGATGTCATCGATGGACACATACTCCATGTTGGCGCCGGCCTCGAACTTGTCCGCCACCAGCACGTCGGAGGGAAACAGCACGGCGGCCTTGGAGGTTTCGAACTCCTTGAGCAGCTCCTCGGCGGTGTCGAAGGACTCCTCGTCGAAGAGGGACTTGCCGATCTCGAGGCCCTGGGCCTTGTAGAAGGTATAGACCATGCCCCCGCCGAGGATGAGCGTATCGACCTTGTTGAGGAGGGCGCGGATGACGCCGATCTTGCTGCCGACCTTGGCGCCGCCCAGGATGGCGACGAGGGGGCGCTTCGGCTCCTCGAGCGCCTCCTTGAGGTACCGCAGTTCCTTCTCGATCAGGAAGCCGGCTGCGCAGGGGCTGAGGTGCTTTGTCACCCCACAGGTGGAGACGTGGTCGCGGTGGGCGGTGCCAAAGGCGTCGTTGACGTAGACCTCGGCGAGGCCGGCGAGCTTGCGGGCAAACTCCTCGCGCTCGCCGCTAAAGGCCTTGGTCTCCTTGTTGGGCTTCTCGTCCTCCTCCTTGTGGAAGCGCACGTTCTCGAGGAGGAGCACGTCGCCGTCGCCGAGCGCGGCGACCATTTGCTCGACCTCGGGCCCGACGCAGTCGGGCGCAAGGGGCACCGGCTTGCCGAGGAGGTCGCCGAGGCGATCGGCCACGGGCTTGAGGCTCATCTCCGGGACGGGGCGACCTTCCGGGCGGCCAAGGTGCGACGCGAGGATAACGCGCGCGCCCCCCTTGATCAGATGTTCGATCGTTGGCAGGCTTTCGGTAATCCGCGCGTCGTCGGTGATCTGAAGGTCCTTGTCGAGGGGCACATTGAAGTCACACCGGACAAGCACGCGCTTGCCCTTCACATCCAGCTTGTCCACGGACAATTTCGCCACGGGCACCATCTCCTCTGAATCGTTGGGTTTGTCGTCGCCTGCAAGAAAGGGGGGTGCCCGGCGAGGAGTCAACGCCTAGCGGGGGAGCGCGGGAGCAGGGACGCTAAAGGGTTTGTTGCTGAGCGGACAGGCCTCGGCGAAGCGGCACGGGCGCCCGGCCTTGCAGGACCCCTGACGGGGTCCGGGCGGCTTGTGGTTTGTTTCCCCCGGGTTGAACCCCGGGGCTACGATTGTAGCGCCCCTCCGGGGCGAGTCCTCCGCTCCGACGGCCGGAAGCCCGAGGAGGCGCCGGGCGAGGGGTTCGGCCATCTTGAGCCTCCGGGGCGATTGGCCCATACCGGAGAAGGGCAGTGGCGCGCTGGAGGTGCGCCCGGCCTTGCAGGACCCCTGACGGGGTCCGGGCGGCTTGTGGTTTGTTTCC
>CAYQTO010000246.1:0-2647 GCA_964420455.1 uncultured Candidatus Sumerlaeota bacterium
CAATGGGCCGGCCGGCGCGGCGTGTGTGGTCCGAGGGCTTCCTGGAGGCCTGGGCACGCCCCCTCGCCCATGGCGATCAGGCGCTTGGGCTCTTTAATCGGGGTCCCTTCGAGGCCGCCATCCGGTTCCCGTTCGAGACCGTCGTGCCGGGGCGAGAGTGTGCCGTGCGGGACGTGTGGACACGGCGGGACCTTGGCCGCGACGGCGCCTATACGGGTGGTCTGCCGCCGCACGGCTCGCGGCTGCTGCGCCTTTCGCCCCGCTAGCTCGGAACCTCCTCCGACGGGGCGAAGGTCACCCTGAGGGTCTTCACCTCGAAGGCGCGAAAGTCGACGACGGCCTCGCCCTTGCGGACCTTGAGCCGGCCGATGGGTTCCTCGAGCACGTTGACTTCCTCGAGAGAGGTGACCGGTCGGCTGAACCGGAGCCGCGCCCGGGTGATGCGCTTGCCTGCCTCGAAGAGTCGCAGGACCAGGGCGTCGTCGTCCTCGGCCTTCTTGAGGGTATCGAGGATGACGTTTTCGGCGTCGAGACGGAGGAGGGGCTCGGGGACCGCATCGGAGGCAGATGTATAGACGGTGGGGGGGTCGTTGAGCTCGTAGGCGGGATGGACGACGGAGGGGACAGTGAAGGGGCCCTCGTGGGGGAGGAGGGAGTAGGTGAAGCGATGGCGCCCCTCGTCTCCACGGGGGTCGGGATGGCGTCCGGACTTGACGAGGCTGAGGCGGATTTCGTTGTCGAGGAGGGCGACGCCGTACTTGCAGTCATTGAGGAGGGCGACGCCGAAGCCGTTGTCGGACAGGTCGGTCCACTTGTGGGCGCAGACCTCGAAGCGGGCGCGGTCCTGGGGAAGGTTGCGGTGGGTGGGGCGCTCGACGTGGCCGAACTGGATTTCGTGGAGGGCGGTCTCGCTGAGGACGTTGAGCTCGAAGGAGGCCTTGAGGTGCTGGTACTTGTCGTTCCAGTCGAGGACCGTGTCGAAGTCGATGCGTGGGGTGTCGGCGTGGAAGACGATGTCCTGGAGCATGACGGAGGAGCGGGCGATGCGGCGCTCGAGGCGGAGGCGGAGCTGGACGGGGCCGTCGGCGACGATCTCGGTGGAGAGGAGGGAGCTGACCACGCGGAGCTTGGAATCCTGGTCGAAGTCGATGTCCCAGTTGTCCCAGATTTCGGGGACGTCCTCGCCGACGAGGAGGGCGTTGAGGACACCGCCGGAGGCGACGATCTCCCGCCCGAGGGGCGTATAGACGAGTGAGGTGATCTGGCCGGCCTTGTCGAGCCGGACCTTGTAGAAGGGGGTGGTGATGGAGGTGCCGGTGACCTTGAAGGGGGAAGGGGCGTCGGGTTGGCGGTTCCGGCCGAGGCTGAGGCGGACGCCACCGAGGGCGGGGATGCGATGGCCGGCGACGGCGAGGCGCTTTTCCCCCGCGGGCGTCTCGATCCATTGGGAGCGGACCCCTTCGTCGAGGATGGCGGTGCCGGCGGGGACGTCGAGGAGGAGGGGGTCGGTGCGGTCCCAGCCGTGGGTATTGAGGACAGTGACGGCGTTGGGACGCTTGACGTCGCCGGCGCCGAGGGCGGCGAGAGCATCGCGGCGAAGGGTGCCGAGGGCCTCGGCGATGCGTCTATACGAGGCCATGGCCTCGTCGTTGACGGCGGCGATGGAGGAGCCGGGGAGGATGTCGTGGAACTGGTTGACGAGGAACTCGCGCCAGGAGCGCTCGAGTTCCGCGTGGGGGTAGGCGGCGCCGGCGAGAAAGGCGTGGCTGGAGAGGTACTCGACCTCGCGGAAGAGGAACTCGATCTTGCGGTTGGCGCGCTTGATGGGGGCGATGGAGGTGAGGGTGCCGCGGTGGAGCTCGAGGTAGAGCTCGCCGACCCAAGTCGGAAGGTCGGTGAGATCCTTTTCCATGCGGGAGAGGAAGGCGCTGACGGTGGTGTGGCGGCTGCGGGGGCACCCCTCGAGGTCGGCAATGCGACGGGCGACCTCGATCATCTCGGGCATGGCGCCTCCCCCGCCGTCGCCGAAGCCATAGGAGCAAAGGTGTCGGTCCTGGACGTCCTTGTGCTGGACGTTCTTCCAGAGTTCGTTGAGCTTCTTGGGCTCGGGCCAGCAGTGAGTCGAGTTGTAATGGGCGAGGACCGTCGAGCCGTCTATACCCTGCCAGTAGAAGGTGTCGTAGGGGAACCGGGTGGAGTCGTTCCAGCCAATCTTGGTGGTGCAGAAGTAGCGGACGCCGGCGGACTGGAGGAGTTGGGGGAGGGCGGCGGAGTAGCCGAAGACGTCGGGGAGCCAGAGGGTGTCAGACGTATAGCCAAACCAGGCGCGGTTGGCGCGCTGGCCGATGAGGAGCTGGCGGACAAATGACTCGCCGCTGGGGATGTTGCAGTCGGGCTCGACCCACATGGCGCCGTTGGGCTCCCAGCGGCCTTCGGCCACGCGGGCCTTCATCCGCTCGAAGATGTCCGGGTATTCGGTCTCCATCATGGCGGTGTGGAAGGGGACCGACTGGACGAAGGTGAACTCGGGGTATCGTTCCATCAGATTGAGGGCGGTGGAGAAGGTGCGGGCGGCCTTGCGGGTGGTTTCGCCGATGGTCCAGAGCCAGGCGGTGTCGAGGTGGGAGTGGCCGATGAGGCCGAAGTG
>CAYQTO010000247.1:0-2551 GCA_964420455.1 uncultured Candidatus Sumerlaeota bacterium
CGATGCTGGACGAGGGGCTTCGTTTCAGCCGCGAATTCGCCCGCTAAAGGCCACGGATAAATTTTTTATTCTCCCTGGCGACAAATCTGCGACATGCTGGGGAAAACCTTGGCGAACTGGCATACCTTCGAGCGAAGTAATCTGTGCCGGCATGACACCGGCCACTATTCCGCAGGTGAAAGGAGAGCGCCATGGCCGTTGGCAAGTACTTCCGCCGCCGGACGCGGCATTCGGGCGAGGACGCATCGCTGCTCGCCCCCGTGCTCTCGCCCTCGCGTCGCCGCACGAGTGACGAGAGCCTGCGTGCCCTGTGCGCCCGCATGGGCATCGACGTCTATCCCCAGACTCCCGGCCAGATTCGCGGGAGTTTCCCCGCCGAGTTCGACCGCGAGTTCTGACTCGCCACCCCCCGAACCAAACCGACACCGCCCCCCGCCCCGCGGGGGGCGTCTTGTTTCTCGGCGACCCTCACGTCATCCGCGTGTGCGTCATGGCGGCGAGCTTCTGTCCGAGGTCCGCCATCCGGTCGCGCCCGTAGCCCCGCGTGAGCAGGATGCGGTCGCGCTCCCTTGTCTCCAGATACAGCTCGTATGGCTGGGCCTCCCCCAACGATTCACGAAAGACCCACCAGCTGCGCCAGTAGGCATAGTCGATCATCATCTGCATCTGTGAACCGGGAAGGTTGCCGTCCGACGGGTGGTGAAAGTCGATCGCCTTCACCCGGGCGAAGGGCATCGAGGTCGACAGCACGGGAAGGGCGAACAGGACGATTCGGTTCGTGGTGATGCGACTGTTCGACGGGTCGAAGGTGGTGACCAGGCGTGTGGAGCCGGCGAAGAGGAGCAGTACCGCGATGCCACAGAGAAGGACGGTGCCGTAGCGGGGGTCGTCGACGGGGAGCTGGCTGGCGAGAAAGGTCTCAAAGACCCAGGCCCCTGCGCCGAAGAGGGCGGCGGCCAGGAACCCTGCACCGAGGAGCAGCGTCCCGACGGAGAACGGCTGGCGTGTGATGATCGGTTCCAAGGGGTGAGCCTCCGTTGGCGGGGCGTCATTCGGTGGCGAGCAACTCCGGCGCGGTCGCGATGACGCGGTCGAGGGCCGCGACGTCCTTCCCGCCTCCCTGCGCGTAGTCGGGCTTTCCGCCCCCCTTGCCCCCGAGGGCCTCCGCAAGTTTGCGGATGATCGTCCCCGCCGGAAACTTGGATCGCGCAGCCTCGCCCACCGCACAGGCCAAGGCAACCTTTCCCTCACCTTCCGAGGCGACCACCGCGATCCCCTCCGCACCGAGATGACCGAGGAGCGCATGGGCAACGCCGCGGAGGGCGCCGCCCTCGACGCCTTCGAGACGGGCAATGGCCAAGCGGGCGCCCTCCATCGTGCGTGCCTCCGCCGCGACCTTGTCCAGGCCCGTCGTGGCCAGCTTCTCCTTCAACCGGCCCAGCTCCTTTTCCAATTCCTTCACCCTCGCCTGGAGCTGTTGGACGCGTTCGACCACCGCCTCGCCCTTCGCGGCAAAGGCCGTCTCCAGCGGCAGCACCACGCGGTAGTGCTCCATGCGCTCGCGCTCCCCGGCCTCCAGGCCTGTCGTCGCCTCGATGCGCCGAATCCCGGACGCAATCGACGATTCCCCCTCGATGCGATAATGGAGGATCTCGCCCGTGTTCGCCACGTGCGTCCCGCCACAGAATTCCGTGCTGGCGTCGCCCATGGTGACCACCCGGACCAGCGCGCCGTACTTCTCGCCAAAGGGTGCGATGGCTCCGGACTTCTTCGCTTCCTCGAGCGCCATCACCCGCGTCTCCACCGGCAGGCGCTCGGCAATGAGCCGGTTCACCTCAAGCTGAAGGGTTTCGAGCTGTTCCGCCTTCAGCCCCTCGGTGTGGGTGAAGTCGAACCGCGACCCGTTGGGGCCGACCCAGCTGCCCGCCTGGGTCACGTGGTCGCCGACGAGGCGCTTGAGCGCGGACTGGAGC
Organism: uncultured Candidatus Sumerlaeota bacterium; assembly: GCA_964420455.1. GTDB lineage: Bacteria > Sumerlaeota > Sumerlaeia > SLMS01 > SLMS01 > CAYQTO01. The sequence goes on from CAYQTO010000247.1 coordinate 1,974, forward strand.
AGGTGGACGCTGCTGTGGTTGCGCTTGATGGCCTCGCGCCGGGCGGCGTCTATACGCGCCATCACCGTCTCGCCCACCTTCAGCACGCCCTTCTCCTGGCGTCCGCGGTGAATATACAGGCCGTGGGGGGACTTCTGCGTGTCCTCCACGCGAAACAGTCCCTCGCCGTTCTCGATGACGCCGGTGTCGCCCACCTGGCCGCCCGCTTCCGCATAGAATGGCGTTGCACGCAGGACCACCAGCGCCTCGTCGCCCGACTCGATATGGTCGCCGATGGTACCCCGGTGGAGAATCGCCAGGACGTCCGTTTCCACGGGCCCGGGTGCGTCGTAGCCGCGGAATTCGGTGGCGCCGAACCGCTCGTAGGTCTCGTCAAGGAGGTCCAGCTCAACGTCGAACTTCGCACCCTTCCAGGACTTGCGGGCTTCCTGTTTCTGGCGGGTCATGGCCTCGTCGAACCCGCCGCGGTCGACGGCGAGGCCGGCCTCCTCGGCGATCTCCACGGTCAGGTCCACGGGACAGCCATAGGTGTCCCACAGGCGGAAGGCCTCCTCGCCGGGGATCGTCCGGTCGTCGCG
>CAYQTO010000248.1:0-1719 GCA_964420455.1 uncultured Candidatus Sumerlaeota bacterium
GTTATCCCGCCGCCATGCGCTTCCGTTCCCCTTCGATCATCTCGCGGAGGATGTCCTCAAGCGAGTGCTTCAACTGCCAGCCCGGGTAGTCGCGTTGGAACTTGCCCAGGTTGGTGATGTAGCAGATGTGGTCGCCGATGCGGTTGGTCTCGCTATAGGTCCAGCGAATCTTTTCGCCGCAGAGGCGCTCGATCGTAGTGATGGCCTCGAGCATCGAGGTGCTGTTGGCGCGGCCGCCACCGATGTTATAGACCTCGCCGGGGCGCGGCGCCTTGCGAAACTCCTCGAAGATGCCGATCACGTCGGCGCTGTGGATGTTGTCCCGCACCTGCTTCCCCTTGTAGCCGAAGACGGTGTAGGGCTCGCCGCGGAGGGCAACGCGGACCAGGTAGTTGAGGAAACCGTGGAGTGCCACGCCGCTATGGGCCGGCCCGGTCAGGCATCCGCCGCGAAAGATTCCGGTCTTCAGCCCGAAGTAGCGCCCGTACTCCTGTGCCATGACATCAGCGGCGACCTTTGACGCGCCAAAGATCGAGTGGGTCGACCTGTCTATACGGAGCGTCTCGTCGACGCCGTCCCGGTCCTCCGGTCGGGCATAGTCCCACCGGGTCTCCCTCTCCTCCAGCGGGAGTTCATTGGGGGCATCCCCGTAAACCTTGTTGGTGCTCATGTGGAGGAAGACGGCGTCGGGTGCGTGAAGGCGGGTCGATTCAAGGAGGTTGAGCGTGCCGGTGGCATTGACGGCGAAGTCCGTCAGGGGGAACTCGCGGGCCTTGTCGTGGGAGGGCTGGGCCGCGCAGTGGACGATCAGTTCCGGCTGGTACTCGCGAAAGACGCCATCAACGGCGGCCAGGTCGCGTATATCCACGTCGCGGTGGGTAAACCGGCGCGTCAACCGTTCGATGCGCTCGCGATTCCAAGTGGTATCGCCCCCCTCGCCGAAGAACTCGCGACGCATGTTGTTGTCGAGACCCATCACCTCGTGGCCCGCATCGTCGTAAAACAGCACCGCCTCCGAGCCGATAAGGCCGCTACTGCCAGTAACCAGGACGCGCATGAATCATCCCCGCATAAAGTCTGATGCGAAGGCAAGCCAGTGCACGGGTTGTGGGCAAGACCCATCCGCGAAGGCACTCCCAAAACGCTTGAGCCGCGGTGCCACGGCGAGCCCCACTCAACCTCCTCATTACGTCATTCCGGGGGAACTTCCCATGCCCGACATGTTGTGCGCCCTTCGCGATCTGCCGACTCCCGCCCCGCTCTTGCGCGATCTCGAGGCACAGGGGATCACTGTTCGCCGGCCCCACCCCTGGGAAAAGTCGGCCCTGCGTACCTTCAACCAGACGCACTTTCCCGGTGGCTGGGCCGATGAGTGCGACGTCGCCTTCACCCACCAGCCGGTCACCGCGTATATCGCCCTCGATGGCGAAGGCATCGTGGGATTCGCGGTCTATGAATGCACCCGCCGCAACTACTTCGGTCCGACGGGCGTGGCTGAGAGCCACCGCGGCAAAGGCCTTGGAAAGGTTCTCCTCCTCGCGGCTTTGTGGGGCCTTTGGGAAATGGGCTACGCCTACGCGATCATCGGCGGGGCGGGACCCGTGGAGTTTTACACCAAGGCCGTCGGGGCCGTCCCCGTGCCGTTTGCCGAGGGCAGGGGCATCTACAACCTGCCGACGGACCCGGCGCTGTATCGCTAGAGCAGCCGCGGCAGGGGAA
>CAYQTO010000248.1:1729-2510 GCA_964420455.1 uncultured Candidatus Sumerlaeota bacterium
AAGTGACTGGTGCGACGATGCCGCCGACGAGAGAGGCCGCGAAGAGGCGCACCCGCGGAGCGTGCCCCATCGACCACTCCCTCGCAGCAACCGGAAGGGGGCCGACAACATATCGGTAGAGCGAGCACCGCTCGTACGCCTCGCGGCAGTTGCCACGCCGCGAATGGCGATAGAAGCACGACCACGCAACCCGCAAATCCTTGACGAAGGCGGGTCTCATTTCATCCACCGTGGTCACGTATCGCCCGTTGGCCACGCGCTGGTCCCACTGTGCCACCGGTGCCGTATAGTCATGGATCGCCAGCGTATAGACGCTGTCGCCGATGCGGAATTCCCAGTCCGCGTCGCCCTGTACGGAAGCGGCGAGCAGATAGAGAAAAGCGCCATCGGCGGCTTCGGGAAGGACGACCCGCTGGCCTTCGGGGACGAGGCAGTTCTTCTCGCGATACTGGAAGTTGCCGAGCTCGAACGATGCAGGGCCGGAGACCAGTGTCGCTGGCAGCCGGTCGCCCGGCAGCGAGTGCACCTCCCCATCCATGTCGCCGTCCATCATGTTGTCGGGGAGACTGACGGCGTCGTGGTTGTGGGGGAGGGCGATGGCGAGGCTCGTGGACGGGGCCAATGCCTGTGGGAAGGGGCGGACGTCGAGGGCGAGGGCGGTCGGCCGATAGCGTGGGAGGCTGACCTGCGCACGGCCGTCTTCCGGCTGTGTCCGTTCCCCGGTCGGGTCCTCCATGCCATTCACCGGGGTCGCGCCCTGGATGCCGCCGCCAAGCTCGAT
>CAYQTO010000249.1:0-2495 GCA_964420455.1 uncultured Candidatus Sumerlaeota bacterium
CCTGCCCCCGCCCCCCGCCTTCTTCACCAATCCCACTGAACTCGTGAAGCGCGCCTTCGACCGCAAGCAGGAGCGCCCGGCCCGCCAGACCGACTGGGTGGCGGCCGCCGGCAGGCTCGCCGCCACCTCGCCCCCACCCGACCCGGAGGCACCCCGCGCACGCGCCCTGGCCACCCGCGATGGCAACCCCATCCACGCCGGCCCCGGCGAGCGCCCCGACGACCGCTTCTGGAATCGCGGCCACGAGCCCGAGCCCCTCGGACAGGTCGCCGAAACCTACGTCCTCGCCCGCTTCGGCGAGGACCTCCTCATCATCGACCAGCACGCGGTCCACGAGCGCCTCGTCTATCTTTCCATACGCCGTCGCGCCCGCCGCACCGAAAGCCAGCAACTCCTCGTCCCCATCACGGTCGAGTTGGATCCTGGCCAGGACGCCGCCGCCGCGGCCCTTGTCCCCCACCTCACAGAGCTCGGGATCGAGCTCACCGAATTCGGCCCCCGCACCTGGGCCGTTCAGGCCCTCCCCGCCGACCTTCCCGACATGGATCCGGTTCCCCTCATTCTCGAACTCGTCGCAGACCATGAGGAGATGACCCGCCGCGACGCCCTCGAGGACCTCCGCGACCGGATCATGATCCGCACCGCCTGCCACGGCTCCATCCGCGCCGGCCGCCACCTCGCCCATGAAGAGATGGTGGCCCTCCTCCGCGAAATCCAGCGCGAGCGCCTCAGCTTCACCTGCCCCCACGGGCGCCCCACCATCGTGCGCCTTTCCAAGGCGGAACTGGACCGGCAATTCAAGCGCATCGTCTAGACGACCGCCTGCCGCCAATGGACGCCCCCGTTGGCGATCATGTGGCGGCGATCCGATCCCTCCGCTTTTGCCGCCGCGGCTGGACCTTCGGAGGCTGGCATTCCCTCCATAACGGCCTTCGAGTCCCCGTCTGCTGGTTCGGGGAGGAGTTCCCCGAACTCGCCGCGAAGGACCTTCCCCCATTCGCGAGCTACATGCTCGAGCGCAACGAATCCACCAGTGCACGCACCCGCGAGCGTCAGCGTGGCGTCCCCGCCCTCCGCCTCTATACTCTCACAAGTCGGGTGCTCCTCTCGGTCGCCGTGGCGGGCACGGCGCTGCTCCTGGCCTTTGTTGTCTATACGGGGCGGCAGGACCTCGTCCCCGAGGTTCTCGGCGGCGGCTTTCTCGTGCTGGTGGTGGCGCTTCTGGTGAAGGGGCTCGGCTCCTTCCTCCGGGCGCGACACCGGGCCCCGGAAACACCCCAGGAGCTGTTCTCCCTCCTCCACGCCCGTCGAAGTCCCGAACTCGCCCTTCTTCCTCTCGACGCGCGCGACCTCTACATCGCCCAGCTCCTCCTCGAGCTGAAGGCCCAGGTCCGCTATCCGGTCACCCGCCCCCTCGTCGTTCTCCTCTTCTTCCTTGTGGGATGGGTGTATATCTACCTCAACGCCCGCTTCGGGATTGGGCCGTCTTATGCACCGGAACGCCACGCCGCGTTGATGTTCCTGGTTGCCGCGCTGGATCTCTCTCTCGAGTTCCGCCGTGGCGCGTTCTTCTTCACCGCCATCGTTCTTCCCGGTTTCGTCGAGCTGTTGGAGATGAACGCCGACGCGCTGCGCCTGGCCCGCGCCACGCGGATCATGAAGCCCCACTCCGCCCGCCTCCGCTGGCGCCTCTTCTTCCGCCTGCGCAGCCGCCTCCGTCGCTGGCTGGGCCAATTCCGCCGCTTTCGCTACATTTGGGCGTCCCTGTCGATCGGGATGCCCGCGACTCTCGCGATTTTCGCCACCACCGCTGCCGCGATGGCCATGGTGTTCCTCCAGCCGCACTGGCTCCTCCCCACGGGGGCGGCCGTCGCCACCTTCCTGGTTGCGCGCTCTCCGCTCCCCTCATGGAACCAGCGGCCGGTGCGCTATCGCTTGCGCCAGCACCTGCACCGGCTCGAGGAATTGCATCGCGCCGCGCGCCGCCAGGGGTGGGACGATCCCCTCGACGCGTCCAGTCGGTCCTCCGCAAGGTAACCCCATGAGCGAAACCGAGGACATCCCCGCCATCGACGTTGTCTTCGACCGGCCGGGCCTCGCCACCCGCCGCGAGCCCCTCGTCCGCTATACAAAGTCCCTCCTCGCCGCCTGCCTCCGCGAGCACGACCGAGCCCTCGCCGCCATCACCGTCCTTTACTGCTCCCCCGAACGCATGCAGCGCCTCAACCTCGAGTTCCGCCAGCTCGATCGCCCCACCGACGTCCTCAGCTTTCCCGACTCGGAGGACGCCACCGGCCCCTACCTCGGCGACGTGGCAATCTGCCTCGCCGTTGCCGACCACAACGCCAGCGAAAACGAAAAACCCCTCGTGGAGGAACTCGCCCTCCTTCTGGTTCATGGCTATCTTCACCTCGCCGGTTACAACCACGACACGCCCGAGGAGGAGGACGTGATGTGGCACGAGACGGACCGGCTCCTCGCGGCCTGCGCCGCCC
>CAYQTO010000250.1:0-2483 GCA_964420455.1 uncultured Candidatus Sumerlaeota bacterium
GCCGCAAGGCCCGTCAGGTGTGAATGGACCCCACGGGGCACCTGTCGGGACAGGCGCCCCGGACGATGGGGCGACGATCAGTGGGGGCCGAGGAGTCCCGGGCTGCCGGTTGGCGGCTGGAGCCCCTCCGAACGCTTCTGCGCCCGCAGCAGGTTACCCGGCGAAATCGTCCCGTTTGTGGGATCGTAGACCATCTGTGCCGAGTTCGTCACGCCGGTCACGCCAAAGGTGCCGTCCGGGCCCTGAGAGATGAGGCGCCACAGGCCGTAGAACTCGAGCGAAAGAGACGCGAACTCCACGGAGAAATTCGGCCCGCGGCTCTGGTCGAGCCGCGTCTCGAACTCCTGGTAGCGGTAGAAGAGGTCCTGGGGCAGGTCCGCCGGTTCGGAGAAGGGATCCTCGTTGAGGGCGCTGGTGATGTAGGCCACCGGCGAGGAAAGCCATGGCCCCGTAATGCCGAGAGCGGGATTGCCGTTGATCGGCGGATCGCCCCACGCCGCGTGGTATTCGCGCGGGGGCACGTTGTTGTCCACCGTGTAGGATTCGATGGCGGTGGCGATGCTGCGCATGTCCGCCAAGGTGCGCGAGACCTTCGCCCGCGTCTGCGCCTCGAGGAAGTTTGGAACCGCGATTGCCGCCAGGATCGCAATGATTGCCACCACGATCAGGAGCTCGATCAGGGTGAAGCCGAATCGCTTTGCCATGGAAATGCCCTCTTCTTGGAGTTTCGGCGAAAGGCAGGAGGAGACAACAACCTGTCAAGCGCAAGGAAGCCGCCTTGCCGCGTCCAAAGCCCATCAAACCATGAAAATGCCCACCTGCTGACGGCAGGTGGGCAAAAAGCGCCAAAGAGTCGTTCGAAAGGGGGTTATTCGGTGAGGACCCGCTGAATGCCTTCCGCGCGGCCCTCGCGGGTGATCTGCGCCTCGAGCAACGTGCCGTAGGTTTCCCCCCGATGGGTCTCGAGGGCATAAGTGCCTCGCGCTGAAACCCGCGATCCGGAGCGGATCGGCGTCGCCACGAACTGTTGCGAAAGGCGGATGATCAGCACATTCTCTCCGTCATAGAGGAGTGGAATGTTGTTCTCCCCAATGAAGAGGAGGAGACGCCCGCTGGTCCGGACGCGCTGGCCGATGGGGCTCCTTTCGATCAGTTCCGCCATGGGCGTTTCCGGCAGCAGGTCGTCCGGCGAGGCCAGCAGCCGGACCTCGCGCATCGCGACGGCCCTGAGCATGTAGGACCCCTTTTCGGGATGGAGCGTGGCCACCACGAGGTAGGGCACGTTGGCTTCGACCGAGTTCGCCGCGAGGTATCGCGGGCCCAGATCCACGGCGATCCGTCCGCTATGGTCATAGGCCCAAGTGCGCTGGCGCTTCTCTTCCTCGAAGGTAAGGAGGGCGATGACGGGTTTTCCTTCGAGAGCGCGGCCTCCTTCGAACATGGCCCCGACGGTAAGCGGAACCGGCTGATCCCTCAGCCGTGTCCGGCCCGAGACGACCTCGCCGCTGTTCGCGACCAGAACGTTGTAGGGAAACGCGTCTGTGTTCACCCGGCCGGTCAGCCGGACGGTCATGCCCTCCGCAATCCCGAGGTCCTGCACCGCCTCGTTGTCGAAGAGCACCGCCACCAGCCCGGTCTCGTCCTCGAAGACTCCCGCGAGATTATCGAAGACGAAAAACGCCCGGCCCTCGATCGTTGCTTCGGTCCCGAATTCCTGCACCTTCAGGACGTCTTCCATCGTCATCTTCTGCGCCATGGCCAAGGGCGGCAGCACGGCAACGGCAACCCACATCATCACGGCAGCGACAAACGAAGAGCGCATGAGACTTCTCGCCTTTCGGGACGGTCAGTTGTTGTGGGGGAAGAATGGCGACACGGAAAAGGTTCGCCGCAACCGGGATTTTCCCCGGCCCAAATCTCCCCTTGGACCGCGACGCGCCCCAATCGGATTGACGGACCCCGCCGCCCAAACTAACCGCACCGGGCATCCGCCAGCCCCGTCACCTCGCCCGATGCAAGACCACGCCCCCAAAGGACCAGAGATGAAGCACGTCCTGTTGCTGCTTTGCCTTCCGGTGCTTCTCGTGTCGATCGTCGCAGCCGCACCGCCACCCGGCACCCTCGTGGTTGATGGTTCTCTGGGCGATTGGCCCCCCGCCGCCCCGCGGGTTGATGATCCCGCCGGTGATGCGGACGGCCCGACGGACGTTCTGGGCCTCGCCGCCAAGCGCGTTGGCGAACACGTCCATGTCCGGCTCGAGATCGCCTCGCCCGCCAACCTGATGAAGCCGGCCGACGGTGGCGGCCTCCGCCTCGAGGTCCGCGGCGCGGACGACTCCGTGACTATCGACACCGGCCTGCGCCAGGCCGAGCGCAACGGCCAGCCGGTCCCATGGACCCAGGTCGACTACGTCGGCCTGCCGACTTACGCGGCCACCGAGTTCGAGCTTCGCCTTCGGGCCCCGGAAGGCCCCCTCCGGGTG
>CAYQTO010000251.1:0-2473 GCA_964420455.1 uncultured Candidatus Sumerlaeota bacterium
GCCTCCCGCCACGCCATGGACATCGAGGGCCTCGGCGACAAGATCGTCCACCAACTCGCCGACGAGGGGCTCGTCTCCACCATCGCCGACCTGTATAGACTCCAACAGCCCACCCTCGAGGCCCTCGAAGGCTTCAAGCAGAAGAAGGCCGCCAACCTCGTCAACGCCATCGACCGTAGCCGCACCCAGCCCCTGGCCCGCTTCCTCTTCGCCCTCGGCATCCGCTTTGTCGGGGCGACCACCGCGGCCGACATCGCCCGCCACTTCGGCACCCTCGAGAAAGTCCGCACCGCCTCCTTCGACGAGTTTCTCGCGGTCGACGGCGTCGGCGAGGTCGTCGCCCAAAGCCTTGTGGATTTCTGGCGCGAGGAACACAATGCCGCCCTCGTCGGCGAATTGCTGTCCCTGGGTGTCGCCCCCCAGCCCGACGAAACCGCCGCCCAGCGCGAGGCCACCCGCCAGGAGGCCTTCGACGGACGCACCTTCGTCCTAACCGGCGAACTCGGGGCGTATACACGCGACGAAGCCAAGGCGGAGATCGAGCGCCGCGGCGGGCGCGTTACCGGATCCGTCAGCAAAAAGACCGACGTCGTCGTCGCGGGGGACAAGGCCGGCAGCAAGCTCGACAAGGCCCGCCAGCTCGGCGTCACCGTCTGGGACGAGGCCGCCTTCCGCGAACGCCTCGGCACCGGCGAGGAAGGCGCATGAACGGGGAGACCAGGCGAGGAAGGTTGCCCTGAGCTCCCGACCTCATCGTTCTACCTTCACGCACGCACGGGTAAAAACCAGGCCTCGTCCATCCAGGTTCGGGTGTTCTCGACCATCTCATCAAAGAGCACCCGGGCGTCCGCCTCGCCGAGCGTCACCGTCGGCTGCATGAGGAACGACTGGAAGGCCTTGTCGAGATCGTGCTCGCGGCAGGCCTCCACGAGCAGTTCCTGGGCGTCGACGTGCTGGCGGATGAGCGGCGCCACCGACGCCGGCAGCCGCCCGGAGAACACTGGCCGCAGGCTGTTGCGCCGGAACACCGCATTCGTCTCCACCACCGCCTCCGCAGGGAGATCCTCCACCTGGCCGCGGTTTGGCAGGTTCACGTTCGTCAGCATCTCGCGATGGCCCCGCAACGCCAGAATTTGGAGCACTCCCTCCTCGCCGCTTCCCCAAAGCTTCGGCTGCTCCTCCCCCGACACGAGCCGCGCCCGCTGCGCGTTCGCCTTCTCCAGCATCTCCCGTCTATACGACACTGGCGTCAGTTGGAACTTCCACGCCGCCACCGTCTCGCGATCGCGAAGGTAGTCCGGCCCGACGAACTCCACCAGGTGCCGATCGCCCGCCGCCGCGATGGCCCCGTGCCGCCGAAACAGGTCCAGCTTCACCCGCGACTTCGAGCCAAACACGCTCCCCTTCCACCTGTCCGGCTCCTCCGGCGGGAACCCGATTTCGTGGTACCGCTCCGCCATCTCCCCATACACCGGCATGAGGTCGTGCGGGCCCCAGGAGGCCTCGGTCACCCACGTGAAGTGGTTGATGCCGACCACATTGACGGCGATGTCCTCGCGGCGCGGTGCGTCGATTTCGAACTTCCTCGCCACCATCTCCGCCAGCAGCCCCTGGGTTCCGAACACCTCGTGGCAGCACCCCAACGCCTTGATTTCCGGGAACGCGGCATACAGCGCCCGCACGCAGACGGTCATCGGGTTCGTGTAGTTGATCACCCACGCGTCGGGGCAGTTGCGGGCGATCGCCTCGCCAAAGCGCAGGAAGGTCGGCACCGTGCGCAGCCCGCGAACCACGCCGCCGGGCCCCACCGTGTCACCCACCGGTTGGTATATCCCGTATTTCTCGGGCGTATGGACGTCCGATTCCATCTCGTCGAAGGTGCCGGGAAGGATCGAGATGACGACCATGTCGGCCCCCTCGAGGGCGGCGTCGAGGTCGCGCTCCGCCGTATAGCTCCATCGGCTCTTCGCCTCGGGCAGGGCCGCCTTCTGGTTGCCAATGATGGCGTTCTCCTCCGCTGCCGGATGATCGATGTCGTAGAGGCGGACCTCACCCTCGAGGATATCCTGCAGCGCGAGGTCGCCCATGAGTCCCCAGGCCCAGGCACGGGATCCTCCTCCGATGTACGCAATGCGGATGGCGTCTTTGGCCATGGGAAGCTCCTTGGATAAGGTTAACAGAAACCCTCTCCTCCCTTCCCGAAATCGCAACCATAAATCCGGGCAAACGTGGCGCCGCCTGGCGGCAACAATTCACCCTCTCTGGCAGGCATCTCGCACTCCACGCTCCGATCATCCCCCCTGGAGATCCCGCGATGACAGACAAGACCAAGCAACGCGCCTCGGGTGCTTTCACCCTAATCGAACTGCTGATCGTGGTTGCCATTATCGCCATTCTGGCGGCGATCGCCGTCCCCAACTTTCTCGAGGCTCAGGTCCGCAGCAAAGTCTCCCGCACCCGGGCGGACATGCGC
>CAYQTO010000252.1:0-2454 GCA_964420455.1 uncultured Candidatus Sumerlaeota bacterium
GGACGGTTTCGAGTGCTTGCCAGGTGGCGCTCGCCCGTACCGTGGCGAGGGGTCCGTCTCCGGCGCGTGCCTGTCCCAGGGCCTTTTCCAGTGCCTCGATAAGGGTCAGTTCGCGCGGGTACAACTCCACCGCCAGGTCGGGGTCACCGGCCAGCTCGAGGGCGATGTCAATGGCACGGTCGAGCCCGCCGATCTCGTCCACCAGGCCCTCCTGTTCCGCCGCCAACCCGCTCCAGATGCGGCCGCCGGCCCGCTCCTCCAGCGCCTCAAGCGCCATCACGCGCCCCTCCGCCGCTTTGCGCGTAAACGTCTCGTAAATCATCCCGAGGGCTCCACGGAGCTCCTCCCGCTCGCCCTCCGTCCAGGGCTTCGTCTCGTCGAACATTTCGGCGTAGGGCCCAATCGTCAGCATCTCCTTGTTCACGCCGATCTTGTCGTAGGTTTCCCCGAGCGTCAGCTTGCCGCCGATCACGCCGATGCTGCCGGTGATGGTGGTCGACTCCGCCACGATCCGGTCCGCCCCCATGGCGATGTAATAGCCGCCGCTGGCAGCCACGTTCCCCATCGACACGACAACCGGCAGGCCATCGTCCTGCGCTTTTTCCAACCGGTTCCAGATGCGGTCGCTGGCGATGGCGCTGCCCCCCGGCGAATCCACGCGGAGCACCACCGCCCGCACGTCGTTCTCCTTCAGGATCGCGTCGAATTCGTCGATAAAGCTTTCACTATACACCGCCTGGCTGCCGCCGAAGGGGCTCGTGTCCTGGGCCCGGCCATCGTAAATCGGCCCGAGCGCGTAGATCACCGCGACCTGGGGCTGGGCCGCCCGGCCCTTACCGCCGCCGAACGCGGTCCCGCTCAGCAACGCCAACAGGTTCGGCGCCTCCGGCTTCTTCGGAGCCATGGGGCCGTAGTCCCATTGAAATTCGAGGTTCTCGCCCCACTCCTCCGGGATGATATCGTAGAGGTCCTCAAGATAGGCGATGCGGTCGATCAGCCCTCCCTCGAGCGCCTCCTCGCTGGTCACAACGCCGGAGGTCATCATGCGCTCCGCCTCCTCCCGCGTCACGCCGCGGCCCTCCGCCACGGCCGAGACGAACGTGCCGAAATAATCCTCCAGGAATCGGGTCAGCTGCTCCCGGCTTTTCGGGCCCATTGCGGAATCGGTCAGGGGCGACAACGCGTCCTTGTAATCGCCGAAGGCGATGGCTTCTGCCTCGGCCCCGATCTTTTCCAGCATGTCGGCCATGTAATAGGCCCCCACGCGTCCACCCGTCAGGTCCGCCAGTCCCACCGGCGGCATCACGATTTCGTCCCCCGCGGACGCCACCACATAGCCCAGCGACCCCGCCGAGTCGAAGGACACCCACAGCGGCTTGTCCCCCTCCGCAAAGGTCACCATCGCCTCGCGGAACTCCATTGCCTGGGCGAGGCCCCACTGGGGCCCCTCGATGCGGACCAGAACTCCCTCCACCGTGTCATCTCCGGCCGCCTCCTCGAGCGTTTCCGTCAGCCGCCGCAGCGTCAGCGGATCCCCCGTCAGCATCGCAAAGGGATCCGCCCGCTCCTCGATCAACCCTTCCAGCACAATCACCGGCACGACCCGTGTGGCCGCCGGTGCTGGCGTCCCGGCGGCGGTCCCCCCCAGGCTCGAGCTGAAAAGATCCGCGAGATTCTGCGCCGGCAAAGGCCCCGCCAGAAGCCCCGCCAAAGCCAGCACCCCTGCCAGCGCCTTCACCGTCCCTGTTCCTGTCATCGTCATGGTCCCCCTCGCAAATGGATACCCCCATGGGCAGAAGGGGGCCGTCGCGGGCCAACCCGCAACTGAACCCCTACGCGCAACCCGCGCCAGTCTTCAAACTTCCTGTCTATCGCCTGAACGCGAATAACAGACAGCAGGCAACGCCCGACGCCAACCACCCTTGGGCGTCCCTGCCAACCTGGCGACGGGAGTCCGTGGAACCGCTTGACACATTGTTCTGCGGAGGCTCTTTATCAGTAATCATGAGTTGTACCCAACCCCGGAGGTAGCCCTGAACATGGCACCCCTCTCTCGCACGTCCCTGAGCCGGTTGATTCTTGCTCTCGCAGCCCTGTGTATCCTCCCCTTCACCACCGCACCTGCGCAAACCAGCCTCGGCCGCCAGCAGATCATCACCACCTCCGTCTCGATCGCGTGGTCCGTGTTCGCCGCGGACCTCGACGGCGACGGGGACCAGGACGTTCTCTCCGCTTCCATCAACGACGGCCGCATCGCGTGGTACGAGAACCGCCTCGACGAGGCGACCGCCGACTTCGGCCCCCGGCAGAACATCACCACCGCCGCGAACGGCGCGTTCTCCGTGTTCGCCGCGGACCTCGACGGCGACGGCGATCAGGACGTTCTCTCCGCTTCTTTCTTCGACGACCGCATCGCGTGGTACGAGAACCGCCTCGACGAGGCGACCGCCGACT
>CAYQTO010000253.1:0-2448 GCA_964420455.1 uncultured Candidatus Sumerlaeota bacterium
AGTTGACCCCTTCCTTGAGGACGCCCTGCTTGCTGATGACCTCGTCCGAGTAGCCCGAGATGAAGATGACCCGCATGTCGGGCCGCAAGGGGGCGACGCGCTCCGAAAGCTCGTAGCCGTTCATGTGGGGCATGATGACGTCGGTGACCATCAGGGGAATGGGGCTGCGGTAGCGCTCGCAGATGAGGAGCCCCTCGCCGGGGCTCTTGGCCTCGAGAACGTTGTAGCCGTAGCGCAGGAGCGAGGCCTTGATGGGGAGGCGGACCGCCTCGTCGTCCTCGACGAGGAGGATCGTCTCGTTGCCCTCGAGACGTTCGACGGCGGGGGGCGGCGTGTCGGGTCGGGAGGAGCGTTCCTCCGCCTCGGGGAGGAAGATCGTGAAGACGCTTCCCCGGCCCTCCTGGGAATCCACCTGGACGAATCCCTTCGACTGCTTGACGACCCCATAGACGAGGGAGAGCCCGAGCCCGGTGCCTTTCTCCTTGGGCTTGGTCGTGAAGTAGGGGTCGAAGATGCGGTCGCGGACCTCAGGGGTCATGCCCTCGCCGGTGTCCGAGATGGCGAGGACGATGTAGCGCCCGTGGGCAACGGGGAGCCGCGCCGTGCCGTCCTCCTCGTGGGTGAAGAAGGAGACGCGGATGGTCAGCCTCCCGCCGTTGGCCATGGCGTCGCGGGCATTCACCACAATGTTGAGGATCGTTTGCTCGACCTGGCCCGCGTCCGCGCGTATATACGCCGGCTCTTCCGGCAACACCGTCTCGAGCACGATGTGCTCGCCGAGCATGGAACGCAGGATCTTCTCCTGGCCGCGGAGCAGTTGGCAAAGATTGATGACCTCGGGCTGGAGGACCTGCTTGCGGCTGAAGGCGAGGAGCTGACGCGTGAGGCCCGCGGCGCGGTTTGCCGACTTGCGGATTTCGTCCAGGTCCATGGCCAGCCGCGTGCCCTTCTCCACATCCAGCAGGGCAAGGTCCACGATCCCGAGGATCGATGTCAGGATGTTGTTGAAGTCGTGGGCAATGCCACCGGCGAGGAGTCCGACCGCCTCCATTTTCTGCGCCAGGACAAGGTCCGTCTGGGACTTCTTGATAAAGGCCTCGGCGCGGCGGCGCTGGATTTCTGCGGAGGCGCGGGAGGCGAAGATCTGGAGGAGCGCTCGGGCCCGGGAATCCTCCAGGATGGGCTCGTGGTGCAGGACGCCGACGGCCCCGAGCGTCTCCCCCCGCGCTCCGACGACCGGCACCGACATCAGCGTCGTCAGGGTCTGCGTGAAGCCGGAGACCTCGATGCGGTGAGTCTCGGCCACTCGGTGGCAGAACTGGGCAAGAGGCAACTCGGTCGCAATCCCATCGAGCAGCGATTCCGGCAACGGCTGGGTTTCCTCCGACCGGAGGATCGAATCGAGCGGGAGAAACACCCCTCCCTCGGCGGTCATGTCGTGCTCGAAAAGGAACGCCGCGGAGACGTCGAGGGCGATGCAAACGCGGCGCACGACCTCGTGGTAGAATTCCCGCTCGGTGAGGACGCTGTTGGAGATGTCGAGCGGGCGGACGGCGCGCTCGACGCGCTTCTGCCCCGTATTTTCGAGGAGGAACCCCTGCCCGCCGACGAGAGAACCATCCGCCCCGTGGCACGCGCTTGTGTTGAAGTTCAGAGAGAGGCGCTTGCCCGTTGGCAGCACGACGTCGGTCTCGAAGTTCCTGACCCAGCGGCGGGCGTGGGTGCGCTCGATGAGGATATCGAAGAGGTCCTCGCCAAAGAGATCCTGGGCGGCCTGACCAAGAGCCTGCTCGACCCCCTCCAGCTGGAAAAGGCGGGCGAAGGCGTCGTTGCAGGCGAGAAACCGCCCCGAGGGAGAGACGATGAAGTTCGCGCTCGGGGATTGCTCGAACAGGTCGCGAAAGAGCGCCGCCTGGTCCGTCGCGTTCCGGCTGATGCGCTTGTTGATGATGATCGAGGAGGCGAAGGAACAGTAGAGGGCGATGATGCGCTGCAACTCGGGATTGAGCGGCTTCCCGCTCATCGCGTTGTCGTTGAAGAAGGCACCGATCGGGTTCCTGCCCGCCCACAGAAGCGTGGCGGCTATTTGGCCCTTCCCCACCACGCGGCGGGTCCCCGTGCCATAGTCGATGTGTTCCTCGTCTTCGTAGATCTCCCATCGGTCCGCCGGGTCGAGATCCATGAGGGTGGCGCACATCTCGCCAAAGTGGTCGTCGGGAACATGCACGGGACTTTCATCCACGACCTGTCCGTCGATCGAGATTCCGTACGTCCCCCTCAACTCCGCCCCCTCGGCAAGGTACAGTCCACAGCGCTCCACGCCCAGGCGGTCGCGACAGGCGGCTACCATCCGGTGGCAGACCTCCTCGACGGTGGGAGCCCCGACCAGCTCCTCGGAGGTCGCGAGGATGACCTTCACACCATGGCGGTAGACGTCCTCTGAGGCGG
>CAYQTO010000254.1:0-2414 GCA_964420455.1 uncultured Candidatus Sumerlaeota bacterium
CGGCGGTGCGGCTCAGGTCAAGAATGAAGCCCCGGCAATGCTAGCGGATCCAGAACCCGCTTACGCGGTGCTTGCGCTCGTAGGCCCGCTTCATCGGCAGCCAGGGGAGGAACGCAAGGAGGACGAAGACCGCGGCCGCACCGTACCAAATGCGCATCGCCTCGGCATCGCCCAGCCCCAGCCCCGCGTCGGAACTCAGCCACCCCACGAACCCCGCATAGAGGCCGTTGCCGAGCAGCACCGCCACGCTCGAAAACGCGATCCCAAACAGCGTCTGGCCCGACGACCGCAACTCTGCCGGCACCTCCCGGTGAATAAAGATCACGCTGCACATGTAGGCGAGCCCGAAATTGAAGAGGTGGAACACGTTGACGGCAAAGATGACCCATGGGTGGGGGAAGAGATAGACGAGGCCGCAGCGGAGCACCAGCGCGATGGGGACGAAGGCGAGGAGCGGCATCAGCCGCACGCGGCGCAGCACCTCGTGGCCGTAGACGAAGATCGCCATTTCCGCGACCGCGCCGAAGGCCATCGCCCCGGTCACGAACAACGCGGTCGCCCCCAGCTCCGTCAATAACGTGGACTGGAGAACGTGGGCCGGCGCCGCGACGGAGTTGTAGATCAGCGTGAAGACGAGGAACCAGCGCATGCTCGGCTCGGTGAGCAAGACCCGCTGGGCCTGCCAGAAGGAGATGCGGTGCTCCTGAGCGCGCATCGCCGGCAGGTCGTCCTTGATTTTCGTCAGAGAGGTGGCGAACAGCAGTTCGAACACCACCAGCACCGGCCACATGATCGCCACCGTCAGCCAGGGCTGGTCCGCCAGCCAGCCCATCAACAGGGTGACCAGGGCGAACCCGAGGGACCCGACCACGCGGATTCGGCCAAAGAGCTCCTCGCCCCGGCGGCTGTCGAGCACCACCGCGTTGAACAGCGTGATCCGCGGCGCCAGAAAGATCGAAATCCCCACCATCCCCAGCGACAGCATGGTCATGGACGGAGGAATGAGGGGAAACAGGGCCTGGACCAGCGCGGCCAAAAGGGACATCCACAGCATCATGGTCGTCCGGCGCATGACCGTGTCCGCCAGGTAGCCAAAGACCTGGTTACAGACGAGGGCGGTCAGCGACTGAACGCCAAAAAGGAACGCAATGCCGCTTGCGGAAACCCCGAGCGTGTCCAAGTATACCGGCAACAAGGGCAACAGCGAGGCGATCAGGGCGAACTGCCAGAAACTCGTTGCTGCCAGCAGTCGCGGCGGGTTGGGAAGCGCGTGACGCGCCCTGCCCCCTTCCCCCGCGTCGGCACTCATTACAGCCCCTGGACGGTCGACCGCCTGAGATGGATTCTGGGAAGAACTCAAGAAAAGCCTCGGATCATCATGGCATCCTGCTGATCGACAAGCCCCCCGGCATCACGTCCCACGACGTTGTCGATCGGGTGCGGAAGGCCTACCATACGCGTCGAGTGGGCCATACCGGCACCCTGGACCCGCAAGCCACCGGACTCCTCGTCCTGCTGCTCGGAGAAGCCACCAAAATCTCCGAGCAACTCATGGGCATGGACAAGTCTTACGAGGGGGTCATGCAAATTGGTGTCACCTCCGACACCTACGACCTCGAGGGCGAGGTGGAAAAACCGGAGAACGGCACCGAGCCTCCTGCGACCCTCGAAGCGTGGCGGGAACTCATCACCGAGTTCATCGGCGAGATCGACCAGGAGCCGCCTATCTACTCCGCCAAGAAGGTCGGCGGCAAGAAGCTCTACGAGTACGCCCGCAAAAAAGCCAAGGTCCACCCGCCAATCAAGGCCCGCAAGATCCGGGTCGACGACTTCGAACTCCTCGAGTTCGAGGGCGACCGCATCGAATTCGGCGTCGACTGTTCCGCGGGCACCTATGTTCGCTCGCTGGTCCACGACCTGGGCCGGAAGGCCGGCTGCGGCGCCCTCCTCGCCGAACTGCGCCGCACCGACGTTGGCCCCTTCGGCATCGAGGACGCCCACACCGTCGACGAGGTCGAGGGCATGGACGCCCGGGCCCGTCGCAAGGCTCTCATCCCCCTCCGCCGCGCCCTCCCCACGCTCCTCCCCGTCTACCTGATCCAGGGCGCCGAACGATGGGTGCGCAACGGCCAGGCCATCCCCCACAACCTCGTCCAGACACCCGACGACCACCCCGCCCGCACCGGCAGCAATGTCCTCCTTCTGCGCCTAAACGGCGTCGAAGTCGCCATTGCCCGTGTCGACCCCGCACCCATGGCACCACCACCCAAGGTCATGGTCATGCACGGCGCCATGGGGCCCTGGTACCAGCCCATCAAGCAGTTCGACATCGCCAACCACGACGAGTTCGAAGACTACGAGGACGAGGAAGAATAGCCCGCGGCGGGCCGTCCTCCCCCCCCCGCCGCCCCCCA
>CAYQTO010000255.1:0-2201 GCA_964420455.1 uncultured Candidatus Sumerlaeota bacterium
GGATTCGGCGTTCCAGGTGAAGTGCCTGCGCAAGATGGAGGAACTGCGCGCGGCGGGACGCTCGATCCTGTTCGTCAGCCATTCGCTCGAGCACATCGAGACCGTGGCGGACGACGTGCTGTGGCTGGAAAAGGGGGAGGTGGTGGCCCACGGGCCGGCGCAGGAGGTGCTCCCGCGGTTCTACGAGTCACTCCACTCGGGGGAGCCCGACAGCGCCCGCGAGGTCGAGATGGACGGGCGCGCGGTGGCCGCCCTGCCGACGGGGCGGTTCGCCGCCCGCGAGGCCCGCATGGTCCGCGTTGAGGTGCTCGACACGGAAGGAAACGGGCGCCGCACCTTCTGTGTCAACGAGTCCATCCGGCTCCGTGTGACTGTCGAGGTCGCGACGCCGCTGGCCGCCCTCGAGCTCCACATCGCCCTCGGCACGCTCGATTCCCTCCGCGCGGCCTGGGTGCGCTCCGGCGGGCTCCTGCGCGACCTCGCGCCCGGCTGCTTCACCCTCGATGCGGAAATCTCCGGCCACCACCTGGTCCCCGGCCGCTATCTCATCAGCCTCATGCTCGGCGATCCCGCCGACATGGCGGTCACCTACGACATGCACCTGCGGCTGTACGCGGTTTCCCTCACCGGCGAGGACGGACGCATCCGGCACCGTATAGATGAGGGAAGGGTGAGGCCCTTCGGGGAATTCGCCGCCCGCTCACCCGAGGGTGAGACGTGACAGCAGTTCATTGAAGTCGGCGACCACGATGTCCGATTGGGGGGCGATTTCCTCCGGCGAATGCATCGTGGCGAAGCCGACCGCGCGGCATCCCGTGCGGCGGGCGGCCTCGAGTCCATGAAGCGAATCCTCGAGCACGATGGCGTCCTGTGCCGCCACGCCGAGCCGTTCGAGGCATTTGAGGAAAATCTCCGGGTCCGGCTTGGCGTGGGTCACGTCCTCCATGCCGACGATGGCGTCGAAGTGCTTGGCGAGGTCCCACTCCTCCAGCACGCAGTCAATGTTGCCGTGGGGGGCGCTGGATCCGACGGCGAGCCGCACCCCACGGGAGCGCATGGCCTCGACAAAGGGAACCAACCCGGGCACCGCTGGCGCCTCGCCGCGGCGAAAGAGGTCGCGAAAGATCGCCTCCTTGGTCTCGCTTTGCTCGAGGAGGAAGGGGAGGTCGCCTTCGCGGTCGGGGAAAAAATGGAGGAGGACCTGCATGTTGCCGCGGCCGAAGGTCTTGCGCATGAAGTCCTCGCGGTCGATGGGCTGGCCGAGGGAGTCGGCGTAGAGGGACCAGGAGTGGGCGTGGGCGGCCCGGGTGTCGGCGATCACACCATCCATGTCGAACAGGACGGCGCGGACGGGCTGACCGCCAAGGAGGACGCGGGTCGACGTCACGGAGGAACTCCGTTCCGGGAAGCATTGGCCAGAAGGCGGGCGAAGAGCACTTGCGATGGGTGAAGCTGGCAAGTGTAATGCCGCGGCGGGACAAGCCCAGGAAGGGAGAACGAATGCCCAATGCGCGTCGTGATCGCCCATGAGTCACGGGAGGCGTTCGTCGTGGACGTGCCGGAGCCGCCGGGGGGCCGGAACTATGTCACGGTGCGCGTGAGCCATTCGGCGGTGGTGTTGCCGGACGAGCTCTATCATCTGGACGCGGCGCCGGAGCGGCTGCGCGATGGCGAGGAGGGGGTCCCCCTTGGCTTCTGCGCGAGTGGTACCGTGATGGCCGTGGGCGAGGGCGTCCACCGCATCAGGGACGGCGTGCGCGTGGCCGTTACCGGCGCTCCGTATGTCTATCACGGGGCCCAGCTTGTCGTGCCGGAGAACCTGGTGGTAGAACTGCCAAAGAAAGTGAACCACGAGGAGGGGGCCTTTGCGGGGATGGGGGCGCGGGCCTTGCACCTGGTGCGGACGGCGGGGATCCAGGTCGGCGAGGTGGTCGTGGTCATGGGAGGCGAGTTGCTGGGACTGATGACGGCGGAGATGGTCCGTGCGGCGGGAGCCCATCCGATCGTCGTGGAGGAGTCGGACTTTCGGCGCAAACGGGCGGGAACGCTTGGCCTGGCGGATGTCTATACGCGTGGGGATACGGAACTCGTGAGGGCGGTGGACCGGGTTTCGGGGGGTGAAGGCGCCGACGCGTTCTACCTGATGCGGTACGGCGGGGGGGAGGACTTTGAGGCGGGGGAGAACCTCCTGGGCGATTGGG
>CAYQTO010000256.1:0-2126 GCA_964420455.1 uncultured Candidatus Sumerlaeota bacterium
TCGACGAACTCCGCCTGCCCCGCCAGCGTGTCCTTCTCGACGGCGCGTTCCGTCTGGGCCATGGCGTAGTCGAAGTATTCCGGCGCGCCGTCCATCTTGGCCCGCAGGGCGTCCGGACCCTGCTCGCGGAGGAAGCTGTCGGGATCGTGTTCCGCGGGCAGCTGGATCACCCGGACATCAATGGCCTCGGCGAGGAGGTGGACGCCGCCGGACATCATGTTTTTCTGGCCCGCGGCATCCCCGTCGTAGAGGAAGAAAGTCTTTCGGGCATGACGGCGCAGGAGGTTGGCCTGTTGCGGTGTGAGGGCCGTGCCGAGGCTGGCGACCGCCTGGGGGAATCCGTGGGCGTGGGCGATGACCACATCCATATAGCCCTCGCAGAGGATCGAGTAACCGACCTGCTCGATGTCGCGTCGGGCGATGTGGAGGGCGTAGAGGATTCGACTCTTCTTGTAGACGGCGGTTTCCGCGGAGTTGAGGTACTTGGGGGTCTTGGGATCGTCGGACAGGGTGCGTCCGCCGAAGCCGCAAAGGCGTCCGTGGGCGTCGCGGATGGGGAAGATGAGGCGGTTGCGGAAGCGGTCGTAGACGCGGCCGCTCTCGCTGCGGGCGCAGAGGCCCGCCTCGACGAGGAGTTCGTCGGAAAAGCCGACCTTGCGCAGGTGGTCGGCAAGGGCGGTCCAGGCGTCGGGGGCGGCGCCGATTTCGAATCGTTCGACGAGTGGGGGGGTGATTCCGCGGCGTGGCAGATAGGCGCTCGCGGCGGGGTGGCGGTTCTCGTCGAGGGTGCGGCGGAAGAAGGCGAGGGCCGCATCGTTGGCGTCAAAGACGGCCTGACGGCGGAGATCCTCCTCGGCGCGGGCCTCCCGGTCGCCGGGTTTCTCCGTGGGCAGTTCCATCCCGAGTCGCCGGGCGAGCACCTCCACCGCCTCGCGGAAGGGAAGCCGCTCGGTGTTCATGACGAAGTCGATGACGGATCCGGAGGCCCCGCATCCGTAGCAATGGTAGGTGCCCTTGTCCTGCGAGACGGTGAAGCTCGGGGTCTTTTCCTGATGGAAGGGGCACCGGCCCTTGTAGTCCTTGCCGGCGCGGCGCAGTTCCACCGTTTCTCCAACAATCTCAACGATGTCGGACTGTTCCTTCAGTTGCCTGATGAAGTCCTTGAAGGAGCTGGGCATGGGGGAAAGCCTGACAAAAGTGGACCAAAGGTGTGGAAAACCAGTGTACACGGCTGGGGCGACTGCGCTATAAGAAAGCATGATGCGTTCGGAAAATGCGATGCCGCGTGCCACCGTTTCAGACACCGATGTCCCGCTGATGGGGCCGGGCTCGCATGGGCCCGATCAAGATCGTCTCGACCGCGTGCTCCCCGGGAGCGGGATCTCTCTGGAGGCGGTGATCGCCAGCGACGCGCGCAAGCGTTTCTACCGTGCGTCGATGGAAAACCGCTCGCGCTATGTTGCTGTCAAGATCACTCCCCTCGGGCGTGCAGACAAGGATGCGACGCGCGACGGCAGCTATCGCGACCGCATCGCACGCCTCCGCCAGGTCGACCACCCCAACGTCATGCGGCTCGAGCAGGTCGGCATTGATGTCACGACCGACACAATGGTCACCGTTCTCGAGTGGATTCGCGGCGTGCCGATCGATCGCTACGTGGAGGAGTACGACGAGCAACTGAACCTCGCCCAGTTTCTCGGGCTGCTTCGCTCCGTTGCCCACGGGATTGATGCGCTTCATACCAGTGACCTGCTCCACCGCGACATCAAGCCCGGCAACGTGATGGTGGCGATTCCCTCCGGCGTGCCCAAAATCGGGGACTACGGGGTGACGATTTCCGCCAAGGAGTATCTTTCGGAGGGCACGCGCACGGTCAGCACCGGGACGCCGGCGTTTGTCTCGCCAGAGCAGATCATCGGGCTCAATGTGGGCCCCCGCTCCGATGTGTATTCCTTCGCGATGACGATCTACCTCCTGTGCGCGAGGTCGCTCGCCTTCGATTGCGCAACGAGTCGCGAGCTGCTGTTCGCACACGTCAATGACCATCCGGTTCCCCTGCGGGCGAGGAACCGGGCCTGGCCGTTGGAAATGCAGGAAGCCCTCATGCCGGGACTGGCGAAGGATCC
>CAYQTO010000257.1:0-2109 GCA_964420455.1 uncultured Candidatus Sumerlaeota bacterium
GGTGGGCGGGCTCCCAGCGCTCGTAGGTGACGCCTGCGGGCTGGAGGACGGCGTTGATCTCCCCGGCGTCGTGGAGAACGCGGTTCTCGTCGGGGATGGTCAGCGTTGCCATGGGGGGGCTCCTTTTTCTCGTGGTGGATTCAGGTGGCGGCGGAAACGCCGCCGGCGCGCTGGGCGAGTTCAAGGCGGCCGGTGACTTCGAAGAGGAACTCGAAGACTTCGACATGGCGGCGCGCCTCGTGGGCGTTCTGCCCCCATGTATAGAGGCCGTGTCCGTGGAGGTAGAAGCCGTGTATCTCTGGATGGTCGGTGCGCAGGCGGCGGACCTGCTCGGAGAGAAACGGGATGTCCTGGCTGTTGTCGAGGATGGGGATCCACTCGCGGTGCTCGTGGGTGATAACCCGCTCGAGGCCCTTGAGCATCTCGTAGTCCTCGATGGCAAAGCCGCCCTCCTCGCCATGGAGGCGGGAGAGGATGGTGCCCCAGGTGGAGTGGGTGTGATAGACGGCGTTGATGGAGGGATCCTCGGTGAGGACGAGGTGGATGCCGGTCTCGGCGGAGGGCTTGCCGGCGCCCTCGAGGACCTCGCCGCGGACATCGATGAGCACGAAGTCACGCTCGGGGTGGACCTCGCCCTTCTCGACGCCGCTGGCGGTGATCAAGAGCCGATAGGGATTTCGCGATGCGACGATGCTAAAGTTCCCACCGGTGCCGACGCACCAGCCTCGCTGGTAGAAGCCGGCAAGGTGTCGCGCCATCACGAGGGCGGGGGCGTCGGTCAGGTGGGAGGCAAGCTGCATGACAAAAACCGTTGATCGGGCGATTGGTTGGGGGGAGTGAGCCTGGGGGCCCGTGCCTGTCAAGAGGAAGGCACCCGCACAGGTGGCGGATTCCCGTTGCGGGGCAGGGCACGGGAAAAAGGTGATGTGCGACCCAACCCATTGCCGGAGTCGCCAAAACGTGCTCTGTCACCATACGCGGTGCATCTTTGTCCACATCCCGAAGACTGCGGGGCAAAGCGTGGAACACGTCTTTCTGGAACGTCTGGGGCTGACGTGGGAGACGCGGGCGCCGCTGCTGCTTCGGGAAAACCCCCACAAGGAACTGGGGCCGTGGGCGCTCGGCCACCTGCGCGCCTGCGAATACGTCTCCTGCAAGTACATCCCCCGGGAGATGTTCGATTCCTATTTCCGGTTCAGCTTCGTGCGCAATCCGTGGGCGCGCATGGTTTCCTTCTACCGCCACACGCAATGCGACCAGCGTTACACCTTTCACGACTTCGTGCTCAAGCACCTGCCGGAATTCCTGCTGCCGCGGAGAGAGTGGTTTTTCCGGCCCCAGTGGGATTACCTCCACGATGGGGAAGGGCGGCTGCTGGTGGACTTCGTGGGCCGGTTTGAGCGGCTGCAGGAGGACTTCGATGTCGTCTGCGAACGGCTGGGCATCGGGCCGCACCACCTGCCCCACGTGAATCGTGGCGAAGCGCGCCGCCCGAGATTCCGGTGGAACCTGCGCCGTATTGCCCGATACGCCACCAGCCATCGGATCCAGCGGTTGAATGCCGGCAAGCGTGTCTATACGGATTTCTACGACGACGAGACGCGCGAGGCGGTGGCGGAGCTCTATCGCCGCGACATCGAGACGTTTGGCTACCGCTTCGACGATGCGGTGGTCACACCAGCAGCGGCGCAATCACCAGGCTGACGATTCCCATCACATTGATGAGGATGTTCATCGAGGGGCCGCTGGTGTCCTTGAGCGGATCGCCGACGGTGTCGCCGACGACGGCGGCCTTGTGGCTTTCCGATCCCTTGCCGCCGAGGTGGCCCTCCTCGATGTATTTCTTGCTGTTGTCCCAGGCGCCGCCGGCGTTGGACATGAACAGGGCCAGCACCATGCAGCCGATCAACGCGCCGGCCAGCATCCCGCCAAGCGTGAGGTAGCCGAAGCCGAAACCGACGACGACCGGGGCGCCCACGGCGATGGACCCGGGAATCAGCATCCGGCGGAGCGCCGCGGATGTTGCAATGTCCACGCAGGAGTCCGTATCGGGTTCGGCCGTGCCCTCGAGGAGGCCGGGAATCTCGCGGAACTGGCGCCGGATTTCCT
>CAYQTO010000258.1:0-2090 GCA_964420455.1 uncultured Candidatus Sumerlaeota bacterium
GGGCCAGATATCCTTGAGATAGACGGGGTTGCCGTCGCTCCCGGTCCCGAGGGGCTCGGTCGCGAGATCGATCGCGGTGGAGCCGGCCAGGGCGTAGGCCACCACGAGCGGCGGCGACGCCAAATAGTTCGTCCGCGTCAGCGGGTTGACCCGCCCCTCGAAGTTGCGATTGCCGGAGAGGACCGCGGAGACGACCAGGTCGCCTTCCTCGATCGCGGCAGCCACCGGCTCGGGCAGTGGCCCCGAGTTGCCGATGCACGTCGTGCAGCCGTAGCCGACGAGGTAGAAGCCAAGTTCCTCCAGGGGCTTGTTGAGGCCCGACTTTTCCAAATAATCGGTCACCACCGTGGATCCGGGGGCGAGGGAGGTCTTGACGTAGGGCTTCACGCGGAGGCCGCGTTCGACGGCCTTTTTCGCCAGAATCCCCGCGCCCAGCATGACCGAAGGGTTCGAGGTGTTGGTGCAGCTCGTGATGGCGGCGATGACGACGGCGCCGTGGCCGATCTCCTGGCTGTTGCCGTTCATCTGGACGGTCGCCTTGCGGTCCAGCGCGGTAGCATCGAGGCCGTAGCCCCGGGGTCCGACGGGGGCGGTGAGGACGTCACGATAGGTGGGGCCAAGCTGGCTGAGGAGGACGCGGTCGTGGGGTCGCTTGGGTCCCGCAAGGGAGGGCTCGACGGTGGAAAGGTCGAGTTCCATCGTGTCGGTGAAGACGGGCTCGGGGGTGTCGTCGTCGAGGAAGAAGCCCTGGGCGCGGGCGTAGCGTTCGACGAGGTCGATCTGCTCCTCGGAGCGGCCGGTCAACCGCAGGTAGTCGAGGGTCATCCGGTCGATGGGGAAGAAACTGACGGTGGAGCCCTGCTCGGGGGCCATGTTGCCGATGGTGGCGCGGTCGGCGACGGACATGGTGCGGACGCCCTCGCCGAAGAACTCGACAAACTTGCCGACGACCCCCTTCTTGCGGCACATCTCGGTGATATACAGGACGAGGTCGGTGGCGGTGGCACCCTCCGGGAGACGGCCGGTCAGCTTGAACCCGATGACGTCGGGGACGAGCATGTAGATCGGCTGGTTGAGCATGACCGCCTCGGCCTCGATGCCGCCCACGCCCCAGGCGAGGACGCCGAGGCCGTTGACCATCGGCGTGTGGGAATCGGTACCGACGCAGCTGTCCGGGTAGACCTCGCCGAGGTCGCGGTCGAAGAAGACCGTCTGCGAGAGATGCTCGAGGTTCACCTGGTGAACGATGCCGGTGGAGGGCGGGACGACGCGGAAGTTCTGGAAGGTCTTCTGGCCCCACTTGAGGAACTCGTAGCGCTCGCGGTTGCGCTCGAACTCGACCTTTTCGTTGCGGGCGAGGGCATCGGGGACGCCGAAGAAGTCTACCTGGACCGAGTGGTCGATGACCAGGTCGCAGGGGATCTGGGGGTTGATCTTGGAAGGATCGCCGCCGAGGCGCTTCATGGCGTCGCGCATGACCGCGAGATCGACCATGGCGGGGACGCCGGTGAAATCCTGGAGGACGACGCGGGCGGGCTTGTAGGGTGTTTCCTCGCGGGCACTGTCGCTGGGGTCCCATGCGGCGAGCTTGCGCACGTGGTCCTCGGTGAAGGCGAAGTTGTCGCAGTTCCGCAAGACGGACTCGAGCAGCACCTTGATCGAGAGGGGGAGGCGGGAGATGTCGCCGAGGCCCTGCTCCTCGAGCCGTGCGAGGCTGTAGTAGGTCGCCGTGGTGCCGTCGCCAAAGGTGAGGGGGCGACGCGTCCCGAACGCGTCCACGCGGGTGGTCATAAAGCGCAAGCTCCTTGGGTAAAGAAGTCCGGGGCGAAGCCCCCGAGGTCAACACTCACAGCGTGCCGAAGCAGGGTGCGCTGGCCAAGTGTTGTTTCGCCTGATTGACGGGCAAAAACCCAGGGTCGGACCTTCAGGACGTGGATTCTGGCCCGGCATTCGCACCCGTCGGCTGACGTTAAGAGTCCCGCGTCTGGAAGAGCATGCCATGGAAATGATCAAGAAGGTTGCCGGAGTCGGAGTCATCCTCGTCGCTGCCGCGGTCCTGGGGGTGTTGTCAGGAAATCTGGTGCCTTGGG
>CAYQTO010000259.1:0-2064 GCA_964420455.1 uncultured Candidatus Sumerlaeota bacterium
GAAACCCCCAAGGCCCTCGCCCGCCCCGCACCCGACGGCCAACCCTGCTTCGCCTCCCAGGACGACGTCATCTGGCATCCGCCCCTCGCCCGTCCCCCCAAGATCCTTTGCATTGGCCTCAACTATCGCGATCACTGCGAGGAACAGGGCCGAGAGATCCCCAGGAAGCCCCTCGTCTTTCCAAAGTTCGCCACCTCCCTTGTCGGTCACCTCGGCGAGGTGCCCCTCCCGCTGCGCTACGACAAGAAGATCGACTACGAGGTCGAGTTGGCGGTGGTCATTGGCCGGCGCGCCCGCCGTGTCACCCGCCGCACCGCCCTCAAGCACGTCGCCGGATATACGATCATGAACGACGTGTCGGCCCGGACCATCCAGGCCAACGAGCGACAGTGGGCCCGTGCCAAGGGCTTCGACCACAGCGGTCCCTGCGGGCCCGCCATCGTCACCCCCGACGAAATTCCCGATCCCCACAACCTGTCTATACAGTCCAGCATCAACGGCGAACTGCGCCAGAAGAGCCACACCGGCCAGCTCATCTTCGACGTTCCCCACCTCATCTCCTTCATCAGCCAGATGATCACCCTCGAGCCCGGGGACATCATTTCCACCGGGACCCCGGGCGGGGTAGGCCTCTACATGGAACCCCCTGTTTTTCTGCAACCGGGCGACGTGATGGAGATGCGCATCGAGCGCCTCGGCACGCTCCGCAACACCTGCGTCAAGGGGTGACCGGCCCCTCGCGGAGCCGATAAAGGCGGTTCTCCCCGGCCTCGTAAAGCAACTCCAGCCATCCTTCCTCGAGCAGTCGTGCCATGCCCAGCCGCCGGTTGATGGCGTGGTTGTCCTCCTTGCCGATCCGCAGGTAATGGCCGATGCCACGGTCGCGGAGGAACGCTGCAATCTCCTCCGCCGTGGCCAGATCGTAACCCTCCTGCATCTCCCAATCGTCGAGATGCACCAGGTCGATCGACGGGTCGTACACGTAATGGCGGTTGTCGTGGGTGAGGAGGCGCTCGCCCTTGAGCTCGCGATTGACGAAGTCCCACATGTCCGGATCGCGGCCAAAGCGCATGCGGTGGAAGAGGGCCGGGTCGATGCCCGGATTGCGGAAGGCATCGAGGGCGGTTTGACGGAACAGCTGGCCCTCGACGACCTGGGCGCCGGTGAACTTGAAGTTCATCAGCGCCATGCCCAGGCCGGGAAAGACGCCCTGCGCAAGCAACACGGCCACCAGCCCCGCACGGACGAAGCGTCTATACATCCCGCCAAGGCGAAACAGCGCGGCGCCCAGCACCGCCCCCGGACCCACAATCCCCACGATCTGGTAAAGATAGAAGTCGGCGAGGAGGTACATGTACGCCAGCAGGCCGCCGGCGAGGACCAGGCCGCTCGCCAGGAGCGCGGCCCGTGCCCGTGCCCGCCGATTTCCCGAGGCGACGGTCGCCGCCACCAGGACCGCCGCGACCAGCATCCCGGGAAAAACGAAGCCCGGCACGAACGGCGCCATCCGATAGGCCAGCGGCCACAGGATGACGACCTGGTCCCCGCCGATGCGCTGGTCCGCAACGACCTGGTCCATGCGCCAGATCCGGAGCAGGTGCGCGAGGCGGGCACCCCACTGGCCGAAGCGCACGCCGGCGGGCTGCTCACTCCGGAACTGGCCGATGTCGTACCCGACCCAGAAGAGCCAGCTCGCCCGCAGCCGCGCCGCAAGCGTCGCCCGCCGCTTGAAGTCCCCGGCAAACACATCGTGGGCTTCCCCACGCTCGAGCGAAATCACCTCCTCCGTCACCCAGCCGATGCCCCGGCCGTGGCGGAACCATTCGAGCTTCGCCGATTCCAGCACCTCCGGGTTGATGCGCACGCTCGCCGTGAAGATCTCCGGAAAGAACGCATAGACGGGATTCCCGGTGAGCACCGTGTTTCGTATATACCAGGGGGAGGCGAGGAGGATTCCGGCGATGAAGACCAGCCAGACGGTGCGGCTCCGGAGGCGCTCCATCGCGCCCCGCCACTCCCACCCGTGTCGCCCGTTCATTCCCGCCAGCAGCACCACCACCCCCC
>CAYQTO010000260.1:0-2041 GCA_964420455.1 uncultured Candidatus Sumerlaeota bacterium
TCACGGAGAGTTCCAACCCGCTGACAACCTCGATGGACGTGGTCGATCAGCCGGGTTTTGTGCGGCTTCTCCGCCAGTCCGACGCGCAGATCTTCGCCGGCTACGAGGCCTGGCCGAGCCTGATGGACGAGGCGATTCTCGAGTCGCTCGCGCTGGCCGGCTACCGGCTTGCGCAGCACCTGGCGAATCCCGACGCGGTGGTGGTTTTCTCCGGCGCCGGGACCAGCGGTCGCCTGGCGCACATGCTCGCGCGAACCTTCAACACCGTCCAGGCCGGGCGCCGCCTTCCCCAAATCTTTCGCTCCCTGATCGCCGGGGGCGATGCGGCACTGATACAGGCCCAGGAAATCGCCGAGGATCATGCCCCAACGGCGATCAACGATCTCAAGGACCTGCTCGGCGAGGGGGACAACACCGCGGGAATGTACTTCGGGATCACCTGTGGCCTGTCGGCCCCCTATGTCGCCGCCCAGGTGGTCCACCTGCTCGACTCGCCCAAGTTCGACACGTCGGTCGTGGGTTTCAATCCGCTCAGCCTGGCCCGAGACCAGCAGGTGGAGGGGTGGGACAAGACGGTGAAGCAGGCCCTCGTGGAGGCCTTGGAAAACGAGCGCTTCGTCCTCCTCAACCCCGTCTACGGTCCGGAGACGGTAACCGGCTCGACCCGCATGAAGGGCGGTACAACGACGAAGATCGTCCTCGAGATCGTTTATGCGGTGGCGCTGGCGGTGCTCGACAACGGGGAACGGGCGGCGGAGGAGCGGCTCGCGATCGGCGAGGAGAACCTGTTGCCGTTGCGGCCGATCGTTCTGGAGTACGCCCGGCGCTGTCGCGTTGCCGTCTTCGCGCCCTACGAGCATGTCGAGGAACTGGCGGAGTTGGTGCGCATGGCCGGCACGTCCCTGCGCTCTGGGGGACGGATCCACTATCTGGGACGCGGGTCCGCCGGGGTGCTCGGAATCATCGACGCCTCGGAATGCCCGCCCACCTTCGGCGCCAACATCTTCGATGTGCATGGCTACCTGCGCGAGGGGTGGGACTACTACGGCATCAGTGCCGCTTCCATGCGAAAGCATGGGAAGGCTTACGAGATCGACCTGGACTTTTTCGAGCAGCAGGAGCTGCCGGAGCTTTCCCGGGGCGACATGGTGGTGGGGGTGACGATCGGCAAGCCGGGCGAAAAGGTGCTGGCCCTGCTGGAGAAGGCCACCGCCGCGCGTGCCAAGACCGCCCTGATCTGCATCGGGCGCGAGCGCCCCGCGAGCACCGACTGGCCCGAGTCCGTCGGCAGTCGCCTCTTCGTCGAGGTGCCTTCCATGGGGTTCCTCCCCGGCGTCTCCAACGAGGCCGAGATCGCCCTCAAGTTGTGCCTCAACGCGATCACCACCGGGGGCCACGTGATGGCTGGCAAGGTGTATGGCAACGTGATGATCGACCTGCGGATTTCGAACTCGAAGTTGTATTATCGGGCGATTGGGTTGGTGGAGCGGCTGACCGGCGTGAGCCAGCGCGAGGCGGAGCGCGCCTTGTACCAGGCGGTCTTCCGGGAGGTGGCGGACGACAAGGACCTCGAGGAGTTGTCCGTGTCGGCGGCGGTGCAGCGGGCGATCAAGCGTCCACGGATCGTGCCTTTGGCGATCCTGCTGGCCGGCGGGCGGATGTCCCTGGCGGCGGCGGAGGCAAAGCTGGCGGAGGAGCCGCGCGTGCGGCGCATCATCGAGGACGCCCTCGAGGCGGCCCCCGGCGAAGCGCCCCGACTCGAGCCGGAGCGTCTATAAAGATAGACGGCTGTTCCCGGCGGGGCGCGTCTAGCGCTCCGGCCGGTTCTCCTCGTCGTCGAGGCCCGAGAGAAGCCGGGCGACCTCGTCGCCGAGGGCGTCCGTCTCCTGGATCTGGTCGAGCCGGAAGGACGAGGCGACGGGGGGAATGCGGGAAATGCGGCCTTCCAGGTAGGAGATTTCGAGCGCACGGACGACGTCCGGGAGGAGGTCCGCGTCCCAGCCGGCCGCGGGCGTATCGGCGTAGTTGCGGAGGATGTCGT
>CAYQTO010000261.1:0-1973 GCA_964420455.1 uncultured Candidatus Sumerlaeota bacterium
GGAGGGCGCGGAGGAGGTCGCGCTTTTGGTGCTGGGGGACGGGCCAGAAGGATTCGGCGATGCGTTCGCGGGGGGCGACGGGGCCGGTTTGGAGGCGTTCCGGATTGAGGAGGATCTGGCGGGCGAAGCGATCCATTTCGGTGGGAAGGGTCGCGGAGAAAAGGAGGGTCTGGCGGCGGACCGGCAGCGCATCAACGACGCGGCGCAGGGCGGGGAGGAAGCCCTCGTCGAAGAGTCGGTCAGCCTCGTCGATGACGAAGAAGGTGAGATCGCGAAAGCGCAGGCCGCCACGGTCGAGGTGTTCGAGGAGCCGGCCGGGGGTGGCGACGACGAGGTCGGCGCCCTGCTGGAAGGTGAGTTCCTGGGGGCCGATGTCGACGCCGCCAAAGATGGCGGTGGCGCGGAGGTTCGTCATCGCGGCGAGCAGGGCGAAGTGGTCGCGAACCTGGACGGCGAGTTCGCGGGTGGGGACGAGGACGAGGGCACGGGGGCGGTAGGACTTGGCGGGGGCAAGCTCGTGGAGGGCCTCGATGATGGGGAGGAGGTAGGCGGCCGTCTTGCCGGTGCCCGTGGGGGCGCAGACGAGGAGGTCGCGGCCCTCGAGGATGGCGGGGATGGCCTGCTCCTGAATGGGGAGCGGCGCATGGAAGCCGGCGTGGTCAATCGCCTGAAGGAGCGGGAGCGAGAGGGCGAAGTCGCGAAAGGAGGTCAAGGAGCGGGGGGAACTCGCTGGGAAGGGGAAGGACGAGCGGGGAGGGGTGACCTCCCCGCCCGGGGGGGAAAGGTTGGTTCAGGGACCGGCAAAGCGGTACTCGAGGCGGACGCCACCGCCGAGGATCTGCTCGGTGGTGGTGGGGACGCGGGCGAGGGCCTCGGTCATGGCAAAGAGGCCCTGAGGCCGCTGGGGCGCCTCGACGGTCGTGGTGGTGTCCGATACGCCAGCCATCTCGCGGGCCGCGTTGATTGCTTCCTCGAGAGTTCCAAGCTCGTCGACGAGGCCATACTCGAAGGCCTGGCGCCCGCTGAAGATTCGTCCGTCGGCGTACTTCTCGATATGGGCGACGACTTCCTCCTGGGTAACGGCGTCGGGATTGGTGGGGTTCAGGAGTTGGCGCACGCGCTCCCCGCGGCCTTCCACCACCGACTCCAGAAACTGGTCATACACGTCGAGGATCATCTCCTCGAGGAGCTCCTTCTCCGCCGTTGTCATGGCACGCGATCCCGATCCCATGTCCTTGAACTCGCCGCTCTTCACGGTGCGCGGCTGCATGCCGATCTTCTCCTGGAGGCCCTGATAGTCCCAGAAGCTCATGATGACGCCGACGCTTCCGGTGAGGGTCCCCTCGTTGGCGAAGACGCGGTCGGCGGCCATGGCGGCGTAGTAGCCCCCGGAGGCGCTGATGTCGCCCATCGACACGACGACGGGGCGTTGGCGGCCGTTGGTGCCGGAATCGCGGAACTCCTGGAGGGCGTGATACAGATCCTGCGTCGCGCTGACGGCCCCCCCCGGCGAGTTGATACGAACAACGATCGCACGGATGCTCGAATTCTCCGTCCAGTTCTGCACCTGCTGCACGAGGGTGGCCGTGTTCGCGAGGTAGGCGTCGCCCTCGCCGATCACGCCCTCGACTTTCAGGACGCCGATGCGCTCGCCAAGGAAGGAGAAGCTCGAAGTCGAGCTACTCATGGAAGAGCCACTCAAGCCCGTGGCGACCATGACCGCGCCGCCGACGAGGACGAAGAAAAGGACCGCGAGGCCGACGATGACCGGGAGCATGCGGTTGCGCCCGCGAGCCGGCGGGGTGGGGTAGCCACCGTAGCCGGGGGGCGGCCCATAGCCCCCGCCGTAGTTGGGCGGCGGAGCGCCGTATCCGGGGGCCTGCTGTTGGGGGTAAGGGTGCGATTGCTGGGGGTGCTGGTAGGGGTGCTGCTGCTGCTGCGGTTGCTGCTGATAGGGCGGGGGCGGGGCAGCC
>CAYQTO010000262.1:0-1956 GCA_964420455.1 uncultured Candidatus Sumerlaeota bacterium
GGCGAACACCGGCGAGGCATCCCAGCAGGCCGGCAAGTATCGCGGAGACATCCCCCTCTTCCGCGGCCGCCTGACTGCCGCCCTTGAAACCATGAAAAGCTTCGAGAACGTGGTCGATCCCGGACGGACGGCGGCGATCGGTTACTGCTTTGGCGGCGGAGCCGTACTGGAGTTGGCGCGATCCGGCGCGGACGTGGACGCGGTCGTGAGCTTTCACGGCTCCCTCTCAACCCCGGACCCATCGGACGCACAGAACATCACCGCCACCGTCCTCGTTTGCCACGGCGCGGCCGACCCTCTCGTGGACGACGACGAGGTGATGGCTTTCTGGAACGAAATGCGGAACGCCGACGTCGACTGGTACTTCGTCGCCTATGGCAGCGCGAAACACTCCTTCACCCAGGAGGAAGCGGACGACGCCGGGATGGACGCCGTGGGCTACAACCGCGAGGCGGACGAACGATCGTGGGAAGCGATGAA
Source organism: uncultured Candidatus Sumerlaeota bacterium (assembly GCA_964420455.1). Taxonomy (GTDB): domain Bacteria; phylum Sumerlaeota; class Sumerlaeia; order SLMS01; family SLMS01; genus CAYQTO01. The sequence goes on from CAYQTO010000262.1 coordinate 481, forward strand.
CGACCTCTTCCGTGAAGTCTTCGCCGAATAACACCTCCTGCCGCCCTGCGGCGGCCTCGGGAAACTGGGATCATCGTCTGGCGCCACCGGAAATCATCCGGAGGCGCCTTGCCATCTTTGCGTTCGCGGTGGCCGCGTTCCTCGCTTTCGTCATCGGCACCGCCAGGATCGAGTACTTTCCGCGTCTCCTCGTGGGAATGCCTGCTCCCGGCAGCCTCCTTCTTCTTTACGACGACTTGGCGTCCTACCGTTTCGACTTCAACAATCTCTTTTACTCGAGCGCCGCAGTCACTCTCCTCCTTGGTTTCGCGGTGCTCCTGGCGGGGCGTCGCCTGCCCCCACTTGTCTATACCACACCCGTGTGGATCGCCCTCGGCTTCGTCCTCGCCGCGGTGCTCCGCCTTCGCAGTCCCCTCTTCTTCGTCCTCCTTCCGGCAGTCACCTTTCTCCTCCACTATGTCGTGGTGCGGTCGGGGGTGCTCCGCGCCCGGATGCCATCGCGGTGGCTGCTGTACGTGGGCCGGTATCGGCTCCTTCTGGCCGCCGCCCTCGCCGCCCTCACCCTCTTCTCCATGGCGGTCCTCGCCTTCCGGTGCTTTCCGTGGATCATCGACTCGGTCTCGCATTATTTCCAGGCCCTGCTGCTGCTCTCGGGGCGTTTCCGGCTCGAGGCGCCGCCCCTCCCCGAGTTCTGGGAAATGGGGGCCTTCGCCATCGACGGCGAGGGCTGGTACTCCCAGTACCCGCCGGGCCATGTCCTGCTCCTCGCGGCCTTCGAACTGCTCGGCGGCAGCGCTTGGCTGACGAATCCGGTCTTCGGGATTGCCACCGCCGTCCTCGTCTATCGGCTCGGGGTGCGCTTCCATGGCCCCCGAGTGGCCTTTGCCGCGGTGGTCCTTCTCGCCATCTCGCCGTTCTTTCTCATCATCCAGGGGGGATGGATGAACCACGGCCCGACGGCTTTCCTGCTGCTGCTGGCGTTCTGGCTGGTGTTGCGGCTCGAGGATGGCGCTCCCCCCGTAGCCACCGCCCTCGCGATCGGCCTCGCCGTTGGCTACGCCTTTATCATCCGTCCGCTCACTGCCTTCGCCGTGGCCTTTCCCCTCTTTGTCTATACAATGGTGTTCGTCTTTCCCCGCCTGGAACGAAAGGTCGCATCACTCGCCGCCCCCACCCTCGCCTTTGCCGCCGTCGCCTCCCTCTGGCTTGTCTATAATCGCCTGACCACCGGCGACTTTTTCGTGACGGCCTACGAGGTTGCCTGGCCGGAGCTCCACCGCCTTGGCTTTCATGAGGGCTTTGGCCCCATCGAGGGCATTCGCAACTCCTTCAACAACATCTGGCGGCTGAACGTCTATCTTGTCGGGTTTCCCCTTGGGTCCTACCTGCTGCCGCTCGTGCATCTGCTCTTCGGCCGCCTGCGGCGCGAGGAGGGGCTGATGATCGCCCTCTGCCTGTCCTTGCCGGTCGCCTACG
>CAYQTO010000263.1:0-381 GCA_964420455.1 uncultured Candidatus Sumerlaeota bacterium
CCGAGCGCAAAGCTGTTCACTCGCCATCCAAGCTCCAAAGCCACGCGTCATGCGGTAACCGATCGCGCCAAAATGGAGGAAGCAATCGACTGTTTGGGAGAAAATCAGCCGAGTTTCCTCGTCTGGAAGGGAGCGATTCAGACGAATGCTTAGGTCAAATGTCGATTCAGGAGGGATCTGGGATCTCTCGCGTGGTATCCCCTTTCTTTTGGCATCCGCGTCCGGAGCGGTTTCCCACAGTCGAGACACCCCGGTTTCACTGGGAGCAGCGTGAAGAAAATAATGCTGATAAGCTTGATCGTCGTTGGGCGAAATAAAATCGGGCGAGTAGATCTTCTCAGATCGACTCGCATTCATCACTCTGACCACACAAGAACTGGA
>CAYQTO010000263.1:391-1854 GCA_964420455.1 uncultured Candidatus Sumerlaeota bacterium
GGAATTCCCATTCCCCGCCGCCGCTCCGAAGGCTGCGCTCTCTTGCTCCCGAGTTCCCCCGAGGCAGCGGAACCACCAGCGCAATTCTCCTCGAATCGACGAAGGACGAATCTCGGCGTCAAGGGGGGCGGCACCTCCACAAAAACAGGGAGTGATAAACTGAAGTCGGGATTTCATGTAAGTGGTATTTCAATGGACTCGGCGAAAGATTCGATGGAGGCGAATGAACCGGGGGAAAGGTCTTTCCACAATTGGCAATCGTCGAGCCGTTCCGACAGTGCCAGAATCGCCTCTTCCTTTCGTTCTTCGCTCCAGTCGGCAAAATCCCGGTATTCTTTTTCGAGAGCCTCCACGCGGTGGCGATCCAGAAGGTGCCGCTTGATGGAATGGTCGAATGCCTCCGAGGCATCGAACCACCCATATCCCGCGTTGGTCTTGGCACCGATCCCGAAGGCGTCGAGCCCAACCGCGAGCCAGGTGTGGGCGTGATTGAGGTGGGCGGACCAGGCCCGGCGGGTCCCGTCGAGCAGGAAGGCCCAGGTCGCTCCCGGAGCTATGGCGGGGAAGACGACCGGGTTCGGCTCCTCGGTGTCGGTGGCGGTCTCCCGTTTTCCCTCGTAGTACTCCGTGTGGTGGCCGGTAACGATGTCGAGGTCGATGCAGGGATCTTTCTCCCACGGGAAGGCGGGAAAGAAGGTGATCGTCCCGGCAAAGGGGGGGAGACTTTTCCAGGGGGAGGTCTCGTTCTTCGGCTTGATTCGGAGGTGCTTGCAGAGCCGGGCGGTGACATTGGCGCGCACTGTCTCCCACTCACCCCCGCAAGCCCAGGCGAAGTCGGGACGCTTCTTCTCCCACTCATCCTCCGAGAGGAAGTCTTCGCGGCATTTCCACTCCAGATCGCTCCAGCCAAAAACCAGCGCGATGGCCAAGAGAAACTCCTCGCGAGATGCGAACCCCCCCGTCAGCGGGGCGAGCGGGTTTTCTCCAAAATCGAAGCCATGGTCCGCCGCTTCCCGTTGGTCCGGCGAGTCATCGACTCCGAACTCGCGCAGCGCGGCGATGGCCGTGCGGCGAGCGCAACCCTTGACGGCACTTCCCGGGATGAAGGGAACGCCACTGACCCGATCGAGGCAGAGCCCGCCGTTCTCGAAAACCCCGCCGGCCATGTCGACCATGAGGCGACTCTCCTGTCGGGCGAAGAGGAGCTTCGGCGAATCGACGGCTCCGGCGACGGATAAAGCAAAGGCGCGCCAGGCGTCCAGTTTCGCCGGATCTCTCGCGCCGGCGCGAAGCGCTTCGGCATTGCGGCGGCGCCAACCCGTGTCCGACTGGTCGTTCGGAAAATCGACGAAGCGTGTGCCCATGAGGGTGCGGGCCGGTCTCGGCCGCAGGTTCTCGAGGACGGCGCGAACCTGTGGGTCTGCGTGAATCATGGCTGGTCGGCTGGGCGGGGTTCAAGCCCG